>NZ_LIQZ01000180.1 GCF_001418655.1 Streptomyces phaeochromogenes
GGGACGGGAATGGGTAGGGGCGGCGGGGGCGACCCTGTTGTTCAGACGCAGACCTTTTCCGGCTCGGCGGACTCCGTCTCCCGGACGCGGACCTGGCGCAGGCTCACCGCCGCCAGTACCGCCGCGCCGAGTAGGAGCAGCGCGCCCGCGACGGCAGCGGCCTGCATCCCGCTGGTGAAGGCCTCGCGGGCCGCGCTCACCAGGGCGTCACCCGCGCGGCCCGGCAGCTGCGGGGCCACGGCGAGGGCCGCGCCGAGGGTCTCGTGGGCCGCGGCGGGAGCCGCGTCCGGGATGTCGTGGCGGTACACCGCGGTGCCGATGGAGCCGAGCAGCGCCATGCCGAGCGCCCCGCCGAACTCCGCTCCGGTCTCCAGGACCGAGGACGCGGTGCCCGCCCTCTCCACCGGCACGGTGCCCAGCGCCAGGTCCATCATCTGGGACATCACGGTGACGATCCCGGCGGCGATGACTCCGGCCCCGGCGAGGACCAGCCACAGAGAGTCCGTACCGGCGGCCGTCAGCATCCCGTAACCGCAGGCCGCGAGGACGAAGCCGCCGGAGACGACGTACGCCCGGTTGACTCCCCGCTGGACCAGCTGCGCGGCGACCGGTGCGGCGACGCCGACCAGCACGGTGGGCAGCAGGCCCCACAGCGCGGCCTCCATGGAGCTCTTGCCGAGCACCGACTGCAGGTACTGCGTGGTGAAGAGCGCCGAGCCCATCATCCCGAACGAGGACAGCAGGTTCAGCGAGACGGCGGGTGCGAAGCCGCGACCGCGGAAGAGCGAGGGCGGGATCATCGGCGACTCGATCGTGCGCTGGCGGTGGACGAAGAGCGCGGCGAACAGGAGACCGATGGTCACCGACATGACGTAGCGGACGTTCCAGCCCTCCGAGGGGATCTCCTTGAGGCCGTAGATCACCGGCAGGACGGCGGCCAGGGACAGCGGCACGCTCAGCAGGTCGAAGCGGCCCGGCGCCGGGTTCTTCGACTCGGGGAGCAGGATCGGGCCGAGGATCAGCAGGAGCACCATCGCGGGCAGGTTCACCAGGAAGACCGAGCCCCACCAGAAGTGCTCCACGAGGACGCCGCTCATGACCGAGCCGAGTGCGACGCCGGCCGTCATCACGCCGGACCACAGGCCGATCGCCTTGGAGCGCTGGGCCCGGTCCGTGAAGAGCGTGCGGATGATCGCCAGCGTGGACGGCATCAGCGTCGCGCCACCGATGCCGAGTACCGCGCGGGCCGCGATCAGCGTCTCGGCGCTGTCGGCGTACGCCGCGACCAGCGAGGCCGCGCCGAAGGCGGCGGCGCCGACCAGGAGCAGCCTGCGACGGCCGATGCGGTCGCCGAGCGAGCCCATCGTCATCAGCAGCCCGGCGAGCACGAACGCGTACATGTCGAAGATCCACAGCTGCTGGGTGCCGGTCGGCTCCAGGTCCGCGCTGATCTGCGGGATCGCGAAGTAGAGGACCGAGACATCCATGGAGACCAGGAGCAGCGGCAGCATCAGGACGCCGAGCGCGGTCCATTCGCGGCGTCCGGCACGGGCGGGAGCGCCCGGGGCGCCCGGGGTGCCGGAGGTCCCCGAACCGGGCGGAGTGGGCGGGGGCACCGGGTTGGACGCGCTGGGATTCGTCATGCCGAGGAATGTACGGGCGTCTTAAACGCCTGTCTAGTACGCACGTATAAAACTGTCGTCCAATACGTTCGTCTTATACGTCGGTCTGGGACGCTTGTCTGTCGCGGAGGTACGCTGAGCCGCATGGGACACCGTGAGGATCTGCTCGAAGGCGCCAAGCGCTGCCTGCTGGAGAAGGGCTTCGTGCGCACGACGGCCCGCGACATCGTCAAGGAGTCGGGGACGAACCTGGCGTCGATCGGCTACCACTACGGGTCGAAGGACGCGCTGCTCGCGGAGGCGTACGTCTCCATCGTCGAGGGGTTGTCCGACGACTTCGACGCGGGCGGGAGCGCCACGGCGAACACCGAGCCGGGGTCCCTGGAGCGGTTCCAGGAGGTGTGGTCGAACGTCATCGGGACCATGCAGAGGCCCGGTTCGGTATGGCATCTCAGCATGGAGATCGTGGTCATGGGCGACAAGGTGCCGGGCGTGCGCGACCACCTGGTCAAGGCCCAGCGCGAAGGGGCACGCGGCATCGTCCCGCTGCTGATGGGCGGGCTGGAGGAGGACGTGCCGGAGAGGGACGTCGATACGCTGGGCAAGTTCTATATGACCCTGATGATGGGCCTCATCGCGCAGTGGACCTTCGATCCCGAGACCGCCGCCAGTGCGGAGGAACTCACCGAGGGGCTGCGGCGGGTGATCGCGGGGGCGACCGCGGCGGGGGTGG
>NZ_LIQZ01000181.1 GCF_001418655.1 Streptomyces phaeochromogenes
CGTCGGCCTCGTACTGCTGCTGATGGCCCGGCCACCCCGACGGCGGCTGCTGGTAGGGGTCGTAGCCCTCGTACGGCTGGTTGCTCATGGTCCCGTCACCCTCCTGCGAACGGCGGGAGCACTTCGACCGTGCCGCCCTCGGCCAGCCGTACCGTCTCATGTCCGCGGGTGCCCACGGGGTCACCGTCGATGAGGAACGAGCATCGCCGCAGGACGCGGACGAGTTCGCCGGGGTGTCGCTCGCGTGCCGCGTCGAGCGCGTCCGCGAGGGTCTCCGCCTCGTACGGCTCCTCCGCGATGCCCGCTGCGGCCTTGGCGGCGGCCCAGTAACGCACCGTGCCCTTTGCCATCTGAATCCTGATTCCTGATCCTTCGGTCGACCGTCGGCGGTCGACTGTCGGTCGGTGAAGGTGAATGGGTGAATGGGTGACAAGCACCGCCCAGGCTAGCCCGCAGGCGCTGCCGCCCCGGCCGCCCATTGGCCGATGCGGGTCAGCAGCTCGTCGTCCGCCGCGTTCTCCGCGTGGCCCATTCCCGGCTCCAGCCACAGGTCGGCGTGGCCGTCGGAGGCGTCGGCCAGCATCCGGGGGTGGTCCACCGGGAAGTAGCCGTCCTGCTCGCCGTGGACGATCAGCAACGGCGTGGGCGTGATCAGCGGGACCGACTCCACCGGGGAGGAGGGGACGGGGTCCCACTCGCGGTGGTGGATGCGGGTGCGCAGGCCGTAGCGGCCGACGGCCCGGCCGACCGGGCGGGTTACCAGCCAGTGCAGGCGGCGCATAGGGGCCGTGCCCCGGTAGTACCAGCGAGCTGGTGCGCTGACCGAAACCACCGCGTCCGTATGCGCTCCCGTGCGCCCCTCGTGCTCCTCACCGCCGGCCGAATTGATCGCCGCGTGCCGCAGGACGACGGATCCGCCCATCGAGAAGCCGACCGTGGCCACCCGGGTGTGACCGAGTTCTCGTGCCCACTCCACCGCCGCCGCGAGATCGAGCACCTCGCGGTCGCCGACCGTCGAACGCCCGCCGGAGGCACCGTGGCCCCGGAAGGAGAACGTGACGACCGCCCCGTACTGCGTGAAGGCGGTGGCCGCCCGACGTACGTGCAGCCGCTCCAGGTCGCCCGTGAAGCCGTGCGCGACGACGATGGCGAGGTCACCGGGGACGTTGCCGAGGACGTCGTCCGCGGTGTCGGACGTACCCCTTCCGGGGTCGTACGCGGCATCGATCGTGACCCCGTCGACCGTGCGCAGAAATCTCCGCAGAGGTGGCCGCAGGGTTGTCTCAAGGCGTGGACGAATCAAAGATCGCGTCACATGACCTGCCGGACCTAGGTTCATGTGGGCTATTCTGCTGGGCAGAGGACTCGGGCAGCGAAGCCCCCGGGTCCTTTTGCGCTTTCTGGAGCGTTGTATACGAACGCTGTATACGACTCCCCGGGGATATATCGCGACAGGAAGTGCGATGTCAGAGCGCAATTGCGGCGCCCAGGGGCGCGGGAGCCGCGAGAAGTACGAAGCAGTGCCGCAAACGTCCTCGCAGGGACCGAGGAGGAACCGACGTTATGGGCAAGCAAACCGTGCAAGACCGTGTGACGACCCAGGCAGGTGGGGTGCGATGAGTTCTCTGCTGCTCCTTACCAATGCTCTCCAGCCGTCGACGGAGGTGCTTCCCGCCCTCGGCCTGCTGCTGCACAACGTGCGCGTGGCTCCGGCGGAGGGCCCCGCTCTCGTCGACACCCCTGGTGCCGACGTCATCCTGATCGACGGGCGCCGCGACCTGCCTCAGGTCCGCAGCCTCTGCCAGCTGCTGAGGTCCACCGGGCCCGGCTGTCCGCTCATCCTCGTCGTCACGGAGGGCGGTCTCGCGGCCGTCACCGCCGACTGGGGCATCGACGACGTCCTGCTCGACACCGCAGGTCCGGCGGAGGTCGAGGCACGGCTGCGGCTGGCCATGGGCCGCCAGCAGATCGTCAACGACGACTCCCCCATGGAGATCCGCAACGGCGACCTGTCGGTCGACGAGGCGACGTACTCCGCCAAGCTCAAGGGCCGGGTCCTCGACCTCACCTTCAAGGAGTTCGAGCTCCTGAAGTACCTGGCGCAGCACCCCGGCCGCGTCTTCACCCGCGCCCAGCTGCTCCAGGAGGTCTGGGGCTACGACTACTTCGGTGGCACGCGGACCGTCGACGTCCACGTACGACGGCTGCGGGCGAAGCTCGGACCCGAGCACGAGTCGCTGATCGGAACCGTCCGCAACGTCGGCTACCGCTTCGTCACGCCGGAGAAGGCGGACCGTGCGACGGACGAGGCGAAGGCCAAGGCGGCCCAGCCGAAGCCGGAGGATGCGGACGAGTCGGCACACCTCGACGCCACCGAGAGTGCCGAGGTCACGGTGGAGGCACAGGAGCCCGTACGACCTGCACAGAGGTAGGTCCATCCGCGTAGACTCCGCGCGTGGCCAAGGTGACTCGGGATGACGTAGCACGACTGGCAGGGACGTCGACTGCCGTCGTCAGTTACGTCATCAACAACGGACCCCGGCCGGTTGCCCCGGCCACGCGCGAGCGTGTCCTCGCCGCGATCAAGGAGCTGGGGTATCGGCCCGACCGGGTCGCCCAGGCCATGGCGTCGCGGCGTACGGACCTCATAGGCCTGATCGTGCCGGACGCGCGCCAGCCTTTCTTCGGGGAGATGGCGCACGCGGTCGAACAGGCCGCGTCCGAGCGCGGGAAAATGGTGCTCGTCGGTAATTCCGACTATGTCGGCGAGCGCGAGGTCCACTATCTGCGGGCCTTTCTCGGAATGCGGGTCTCGGGGCTCATCCTCGTCAGCCACGCGCTGAACGATCTGGCCGCCGCCGAGATCGAGGCGTGGGACGCCCGGGTGGTGCTGCTGCACGAGCGGCCCGAGGCCATCGACGACGTCGCCGTCGTCACGGACGACGTGGGCGGCGCCCAGCTCGCCACCCGTCATCTTCTTGAGCACGGGTACGAGTACGTCGCC
Source organism: Streptomyces phaeochromogenes (assembly GCF_001418655.1). GTDB lineage: Bacteria > Actinomycetota > Actinomycetes > Streptomycetales > Streptomycetaceae > Streptomyces > Streptomyces phaeochromogenes. The sequence goes on from NZ_LIQZ01000181.1 coordinate 3,005, forward strand.
TGTCTGGGCGGTGTCGCGGAGACCCCGACCGTCGGTGACCCCGTCTCCGACCACGTGGAGGGCTGGCGGCGCGCGATGCACGAGGCCGGGCGCTCGACGGAGGGTCGCCTCTTCGAGGCGCTCTACAACCGGTACGACGCGTACAAGGTGGGGCTTGAGCTGCTGGCCGGGCCGGACCGGCCGCCGGCGATCTTCTGTTCCACGGACGACCAGGCGGTCGGGCTGCTGCGGGCGGCGCGCGAGCTTCGGATAGACGTGCCGGGGGAGCTGGCTGTCGCCGGGTTCGACGACATCAAGGAAGCGGCGTTGACCGATCCGCCGCTGACCACGATCGCGAGCGATCGGTCTGCGATGGCTCGGGCGGCGGTTGATCTTGTGCTTGATGATGGGCTGCGGGTTGCCGGTGCTCGGCGGGAGCGGTTGAAGTTGTTCCCGTCGCAGTTGGTCGTGCGAAGGTCCTGCGGCTGCGGGTAGCTCCGCTGGTGGGGTTGGTGGTTGGGTGCGGGTAGCTCCGCTGGTGGGTTGGTGGTTGGGTGCGGGTGGGTCGTGGCTGGTCGCGCAGTTCCCCGCGCCCCTAGCGGCAGGTGGTTCCCGGCGCCCTTAACAGCAGGTGGTTCTTGGCGCCCCAAAAGATTGCGCAGTTCCCCGCGCCCCTAAAAAGCTAAAAGATTGCGCCGTTCCCCGCGCCCCTGAAGAGTCGGCCCCCGCCAAGTGGTGGGGGCCGACGTCTGTTCAGCGGTTTCTAGAACAGCAGGTTGTACTGGTTGAAGCCCGTTCCCAGGCTGGTGCGTGCCGCGAAGAGGTCGGTGGTCGCCTTGTTCGTGCCCCGGTAGAGCCAGAGGGTGCCGGCGGAGTCGCGGGTCATGATGTCGGCCACTCCGTCGCCCGTCACGTCGCCGTTGGAGACGTATGAGGTGAAGTTCCAGCCGGTACGGGCCTTGATGCGGGCCGACCAGGGGGTCTTCTCCTTGCCGGTGCCGCGGTAGAGCCAGAGGGTGCCGTCCGTGGAGCGGACGAGGAGGTCGGGCTTGCCGTCGCCGGAGAGGTCGCCGTGGCCGAAGATCTTCACGTTCTTCCAGGAGCCGCTGACGACCTTGACCTTGCCGTAGAACTCGCCGTTGCCGCGTCCCGGGTAGAGGTAGACCGAGCCGTCGGCGTCCACCGCGAGCAGGTCCGGGCGGGCGTCGCCCGTCATGTCGCCGGGGATCGCGTACGACTTGTAGCCGCCCCAGACCGAACTGATCTGCATCCAGGTCCAGTCGCCGACGGCGTGGTCCATGTAGCTGCGGTACAGCTTGCCGTCGGTCTTGTCGCGGACGATCAGGTCCTGGTAGAAGTCCCGGTCCAGGTCGGCCTGGAGGACCCAGGTGGCGGTCTGCCAGCCGTTGCCCTGGTAGGCGCGCTGGGCCAGCGAGGTGCCCTTGCTGTCCTGCTGGAAGAGGCCGCCCGAGGGCGTGCGGGCCAGCAGGTCGGCGCGGCCGTCGTACGTCAGGTCGGTGTCGTCGACGCGCGGCTGGGCCGCCCAGGCGTAGGAGCTGACCTTGGTGAAGACCGGGTAGGCGCCCTTGCCGGTGCAGCCCGCGACGCCCCAGGAGACGATGCCGACGATCTTGTTGCCGACGACCAGGGGGCCGCCTGAGTCGCCGTTGCAGGGGCTGTTCGTGCCCTCGTCGGCGCCGGTCGCGGGGGTGCCCGCGCAGGTCATCGAGCCCTCGATGAACTCGTCGTCGCCGAGGACCGCCTGCATGGCGCTGTTGCAGGTCGCGTCGGCGACCAGCGGCAGGCTCGCCTTCTTCAGCTTCGTCGAGAGGGTGGCGTCGTCGGCGCCGGAGGTCAGGCCCCAGCCGTAGACGGTGGCCGCGGTGCCGGCCTTGTAGAGCGCGCTGTCGTCGGACGCGGCCAGCCGCAGCCACTGCTGCTCCAGCGGGCGGTCCAGGGTGAGCACCGCGATGTCGTTCTGGGCGGTGGCTTCGTTGTAGCGGGGGTGGGTCCACTGGCGGTAGACGCCCGCGGGGGTGCCGGTGGCGTAGTCGTCGAGGTCGGTGGTGCCGGCCAGGACGGCGCCGTTGCTCACCCAGTCGAGGCCCGCGACGCAGTGGGCGGCCGTGAGGACCTTGTTCGGGGCGACGAGGGTGCCGCCGCAGAAGTAGCCGTTGCCGGTGGCCGGGTCGGAGTACCCGAGCTGGACCATCCAGGGGGCACTGGCGATGGTGGTCTCACCGCCGCCGATGATGAACGGTGACTTGCTGGGCGAGGCCTCGTCCGGGGTCTCGCCGGTGGCCTTCGCGGCCTCGACGATCCGGTCGCGCAGCTCCTTCGCGGAGGCCGTCGGCTTCGCGGGCTGCGAGAGGTTCGCGTCGGGCAGACCCCCGGTGGGGTCGTCCGCCGCGGTCGCGGGCTGGGCCGCGAGGACGCCGGCGCAACTCAGCGCCAGCGCGAGAGCGGCCGCGGGGAACGCCGTGACGGGGCGTCTCCAACGGTCGCGCAGGGCACGTATCACTCAGGGCTCCTGAGGTGGTGGTGTGTCGTGAACCCACCAAGATTGCGCCCCTCGTTTCCCGTTGCACACGTCCTTCACAGCGGTCCGACAAGTATTCGTCCGCCGCTTCCCGCACATCACCGTGCGGCAACCCCCCGTTTCACCGGTCCCGGCGGGCCCCGATCGGCTTCATACCGGGCCCCGGGCGCCTTTATATCGGGCATACGCGGTTCTGTCGGGCTTCTCAGGGAGCACTCAGGGAGCTCTCATGGTCGGGGTTCAGAGTCTGAGTCATGACCGAGAGCTTCCGCCGCAGCGGCGAGTACCCCCAGGGCGACCAGCACCAGTCCGCGTACACGCAGGGCGACGCGCAGCAGTCCGCGTACCCCCAGCAGCCGTACGCCTCCGCGCACCCCGCGAGCTCCTCCTCCGACTCCTCCACCCCCTCCTACGGCTCCTCCGTGAACCCGGAGTGGCCGCCCCCGCCGGCGTACGAGCCGGCGCAGCAGGGCGCCGCTCCCACGGCCCTCCTCACCGAGCCCGTCTCCCCCGCTCCCGCCGCTCCCCGCAAGCGCGCCAAGGGTCCGCTGGCGCTGCTGGCCGCCGTGGCGATAGCCGCCGCGGCAGTGGGCGGCGGTACCGCTTACGCCTTCCAGGAGCTGACCGGCAGCGACACGGTGGCGAGCAGCAGCACCAGCACCAGCGTCGTGCCCACCAGCGAGAAGGGCACGGTCGCCGGGGTCGCCAAGGCGGTCAGCCCGAGCATCGTCGAGATCAGCGCCACCTCGAACGCCGGCCAGTCCACGGGTTCCGGCGTGATCATCACCAGCGGCGGCGAGATCATCACCAACAACCACGTGGTCTCGGGCGCCTCCGAGATCAAGGTGCAGCTGAGCAACGGCAAGTCGTACACCGCGAAGGTCGTCGGCACCGACAGCAAGAAGGACCTCGCGCTGATCAAACTGGAGAACGCGCCGTCCGGTCTGACGGTCGCGACCCTCGGCGACTCCGCGGGCGTCAAGGTCGGCGACCAGGTCGTGGCGATCGGCTCCCCCGAGGGTCTGACCGGCACGGTCACCAGCGGCATCGTCTCCGCCCTCAACCGTGACGTCACCGTCTCCACGGACGAGAGCCAGGGCCAGCAGCAGCAACAACAGGGCGGCGGCAGCGGTCAGTGGCCGTTCGAGTTCGGCGGCCAGGAGTTCAACGGCGACACCGGCTCGTCCACGACCACGTACAAGGCCCTCCAGACCGACGCGTCCCTCAACCCGGGCAACTCCGGCGGCGCGCTGATCGACATGAACGGCAACATCATCGGCATCAACTCCGCGATGTACTCCGCCGCGGACGCCACCTCGTCGAGCGCCGGCAGCGTGGGCCTCGGGTTCGCCATCCCGATCAACACCGTCAAGGCCGACCTGGACACCCTGCGGGCCGGCGGCTCCGACAGCTGACCCCGCCAGTCCACCGCGCGCTTCGATCACCCCCTCGCACCGAGCCACCCGGAGTTCGTCATGAAGATCAGGAACGTCTCCCACACCCTCACGGGCGCCGACCCGGCCGCCTTCGCCCTGGCCCTCGAAGTGGCGTACGAGCTCCACGCGCCGGCGCCCCGCGCGCCCGAGGTGGCCCCCGTCGCCGCTCCGCGCGGCGCCCGCCGGGGTGCCGGCGCCCGCGCCGGCCGTACCGTACGAGGCTGATCCTGCCGGGCTCACTGGCCCGGCAGGCGTGACAAGAACAGCCCCGAGCGGCCCCAAGCAACCCTGAACAGCTCTGAACAGCTCTGAACGTGCGAGGCTGAAAGCGCCCCGACCACGTCCCACCGCACCCGAGGAACTGACCGCGATGAGCCCCGCCGAAGGCGACCGTGAACCCCAGCGCATCCTGATCGTCGACGACGAGCCGGCCGTGCGCGAAGCACTCCAGCGCAGCCTCGCCTTCGAGGGTTACGACACCGAGGTCGCCGTCGACGGCGCGGACGCCCTGGAGAAGTCCACGGTGTACCAGCCCGACCTGGTCGTCCTCGACATCCAGATGCCGCGGATGGACGGCCTGACCGCCGCCCGCCGGATGCGCGGCGCGGGCACCACGACGCCGATCCTCATGCTGACGGCCCGCGACACGGTCGGCGACCGCGTCACCGGCCTCGACGCCGGCGCCGACGACTATCTGGTCAAGCCCTTCGAACTCGACGAACTCTTCGCCCGCGTACGGGCGTTGCTGCGCCGCAGCTCCTACGCCGCCGCGGCGGTCGGCGCGCCCGCGGACGACGCGCTCACCTTCGGCGACCTCCGCATGGACCTCGCGACGCGCGAGGTCACGCGGAGTGGGCGGCCGGTCGAGCTGACCCGCACGGAGTTCACCCTGCTGGAGATGTTCCTCGCCCACCCGCGCCAGGTCCTCACCCGCGAGCAGATCCTGAAGGCGGTGTGGGGCTTCGACTTCGAGCCGTCGTCCAACTCCCTTGATGTGTACGTGATGTACCTCCGCCGCAAGACCGAGGCGGGCGGCGAGCCTCGTCTTGTGCACACGGTGCGGGGTGTGGGGTACGTGTTGCGGTCGGGTGGGGCGGAGTGAAGCGCGTAGTACGCCGGTTCACCTCCCTCCCGATCCGGGCCCGGCTGTCGCTTCTGGTCGCGGCGGCGGTGGCGTTCGCCGTGGCGGCCGTGTCGGTGACGTGCTGGTTCATCGTGCAGGGAAAGCTGTACGACCAGGTCGACGACGACCTGCAAGCGGCCGCCAGACCTCAGCCGTACTCACAGGTCGAGGCCGCACTGGACAGCTGCACCCAGACACCGCTGCCGAAGAACGACGACTTCGGCGCCCGGGACACCTACTACCTGCAACTGGTCAAGGCGGACGGAACGCCCTGCGTCTCGGTGAACTCCGAAGGCACGGTCAAGGTCACCAGCGACGACACGGACGTGATCAAGAACTCGGACAACGAAAACGGGATCTTCCGCAACGGAACCGACACCGACGGGAACGCCGTACGCATCCTGACGATTCCTCTGACCGTCACTCAGGGCCCCAGCCGGCCGCAGCTGTACGCCGACACGGCACTCCTCATCGGCATGCCCCTCAAGAGCACCCAGAGCACCCTGAACGACCTGGCCCTCATCCTGCTCCTCGTCTCCGGCATCGGAGTCCTCGGCGCCGGCGCCGCCGGTCTCGCGGTCGCCCGTGCGGGCCTGCGGCCGGTCGACAAGCTCACCGAGGCCGTGGAACACGTGGCCCGTACCGAGGACCTCTCCGTGCGCATCCCGGTGGAGGAGGAGAGCGAGGACGAGGTCGCCCGGCTCTCCCGTTCCTTCAACTCGATGACGAGCGCCCTGGCCAGTTCCCGCGAACTCCAGCAACAACTCATCGCCGACGCCGGTCACGAACTGCGTACCCCCCTCACCTCCCTCCGTACGAACATCGAGCTGCTCACCCGCAGTGAGGAGACGGGGCGGCCCATCCCCGAGGCGGACCGCAAGGCGCTGCTCGCGTCCGTGAAGGCGCAGATGACCGAACTGGCCGCGCTGATCGGTGACTTGCAGACGCTGTCGCGGTCGGACGCGGGGACGCCGGCGGACCGTGTGCAGGTGGTGTCGTTGCAGGACACCGTGGAGGCGGCCCTGCGCCGGGCCCGTCTGCGCGGCCCGGAGCTGACGATCACGGCGAACGTGGACCCCTGGTTCGTACGGGCGGAGCCCTCCGCGCTGGAGCGGGCCATCGTGAACATCCTCGACAACGCGGTGAAGTTCAGCCCCGAGGGCGGCGCGGTCGACGTGACCCTCAAGGACGGCGAACTGACCGTACGGGACCACGGCCCGGGCATCCCCGCCGACGAACTCCCGCACGTCTTCGACCGCTTCTGGCGCTCCCCCAGCGCACGGGCGCTCCCCGGCTCGGGCCTGGGCCTGTCCATCGTGGCCCGTACGGTCCAACAGGCGGGCGGCGACGTGGCGTTGAGCCCGGCCGAGGGCGGCGGCACGGTGGCGACGATCCGGTTGCCCGGCGCCCCGACACCGCCGCCCGCGCTGGACTGAGGCGGCCCTTCCCCGAGGGCCGGTCTCAGCCCGCCTGGGACGGGGTCTGCTTCATTCCGTCGACCACGGCACGGTTCTTGATGGCCATGGTGAAGTTCACCGTGCCGGGCTTGATCAGGATGCCCTCTTCCTTGATCTGCTTCACCTGGACATTGCGCGCACCGAGGTAGACATGGGTCTTCTTGTCGAAGATCCACTCCTCGCGCTGCCCGCTGGTGTCGTCCAGCCGGGCCACCGCCACCCCGTGCCGGCCGGCCGCGTCCACCGCGTCGTCGACGACGACGACACCCGGGATCTTGGCGGCGGCCTCGAACAGCGCCGGGTAGAGCTCCGCCGGCGGGTAGCTCTCGGCGAGCAGATCACCGATGGTGGCGAAGGCCTGCTGGTCGGGGGTGTTCCCCTGACCCTTGGTCTCCTTGTAGATCTTGGCCAGCAGTGCGTCCGGGTCGGTGGTCAGCTTGGTCAGGTAGTCGTACGACGGGCTGCCCAGGTGCGCCTTCGGGGTGTTGCCCTGCTCGTCGGGCAGGCTCAGGGTCTCGCCCTCGGGGCCGTCGTTGACGGCGGGGTCGATCAGCCAGCCCTTGACGCCGTCCGGGGACTCCCAGATCTGCCGGCGGTGCAGTTCGTGGCTGGCCAGGCTGGACTTGTCGTCGACGGTCTTCACGAAGGTGTCGGCCAGCACTGACTCGATGTAGATGTACTGGCCGGGCTTGACGGTCGGGTGGTCGCCCTCGGCCGCCGCCAGCGAGATCTGGTCGAGCAGCTGGGGCACGCCCTTCGTGGACGCGGTACCGACGTCGGTGGTCAGGGCCGGTCCGGTGGCTACGCCACTGTCCCGAACCCCGCTGCCGTCGCCGCCGACCGTCACCACTCCGGCGATGACCACCGCGGACAGGGCCGCAGCCATCGCGGGCAGCGTGATCGCGGGACGCGGCAGCCGGAACCGCCGGGCCTTCTGAGGCGCCGCGGCGGTCATCCCCGTAGCCCCCGTCGTCGCCGTGTGCTCTTCCCGCTGGACCTGCTGAACCTGCTCGTCGATCTGGGCCATCAGACGCTCCTTGTGGAACTGGTGGCGGCCCGTCGGCAGGTCACGCGCCGTCTGGGACAGGAGCTGTGCCTCCTGGTCCCACTCGGCAGGGTGCTGCCGGGACGTGTTCGCGTTCATCGGTTTCCTTCCTGTGCGGGCCGGATCGCATTTACGTGATCGCCTCTTGTCTGTCGTACGGGGCGGGTGCCTTCCCGTTTCTCGCGAACTTTCTTGAACGAGATGTCGGCGGCAGGGCTCCCCAACCCCCCTTGAGACATGGCGAGTTGAGGCATCGCAAGCTGGGCCTCGGCGATCGAACGCAGTTTCTTGCGGGCGCGGGAGAGGCGGGAGGCGACCGTCCCGACGGGAATGCCGAGCGCCTCCGCCGCGGCCTCGTAGTCCAGGCCCTCCCCCAGGCAGAGCGTGATGACCTCGCGCTCCGGTCTGCGCAGGCTCGCGAGCGCGGTGAGGGCCGTGGCGAGCCGGTGCCGGTCGTCGACGCGGTCGGCGACCTCCTCGGCGTGGTCGGGCACGGCGAGCTCGGCCGCGGCGGCGGCGTTCGCGGCGCGGCGGTAGCGCCGGTTGCTGCGGTACTGGTTGCGCGCCGTGTTCGTGGCGATCCCCAGCAGCCAGGGCCGCAGCGAGCCGCCCTCCGGGTCGACCCTGTCGCGCAGCTTCCACGCCTCCATGAAGGTCGCGGCCATCACGTCCTCGGCCGTCGACCAGTCCGCGGTCAGCCGGAAGGCGTGGTTGTAGACCGCACGGGCGTACGCGTCGAAGAGTTCGGCGAAAGCGCTCGAATCCCCGGCCCGTATCCGGGTTCGCATATGAGTGGTCACCTCTATGAGCTGTACGGCGGGAGGGGCCGCCTTCCCGTGAGCTGCGTCACAGGGAGGGCGGGGCCGGGTTTGCCCGCGAGGCGAGGCCCGTGCGAGTCTCGGGCATCATCTCTCCGAAAGGCTGACCGCGATGCTCGGCATGGTTCCAGGTCTGGTCCTCGGCGACTCCCCCTCCCGCGCTTCGACGCGGGAGCGGTAGCCCCTTCCTGCCCGACCTACGAGCCCGTCGTACCGCGCGACACCGCGAGACGGGCCGTCTGCCACGCACGGCGGCTTCCCCACTTCCCCGGCTCCTCGTCGAAGTGCTCTTCGTGCCCACCGCACGTTCGAACACGAGGAGTACGTCGTGTCTGCGACGCCCACGATCAGCTGGTCCGAAGACGTATCCGCCCGATCCGCCCAGCCTGCCCAACCTGCCCGATCCGCCCACTGGCACTCGGAGAGCTGCGCACCGCCTCCCCACCGGGTCGTGGTAGCCGACGACCGCACGAAAGCCGCTACGGCCTACCAACTGGCCTGCGAGGGAACGGCGTTGCTGTGGCGGGGCGACTTCCACAACGCGCGCCAGCTGCTCCGGGCGATGGGCCGCCGCATCGACCGGAAAGCGAATCCCGCCCGGCCCGACGCCACCCCGGCCGAGTCCTTCCACCTGCACCGCCGGGCCCGCGGCCACCGCGCCCGCGTACTGGGCAAACTCCTGGTCCTGCTGGAGGACGACCACTCCCTGACCCTGCGCCGGGCGCCCGACGTACGCCGGGCATGCACCGAGGCGTACGGTCCACCGCGAGGCGGCCGGGTGGTCTCCCTCACGGAGCTGCTGGGTGTCATCGGGGCACATCAGTGGCGCGAGAAGGGTGTGGAGGTGCCGGCCCTCGGGGACGGCGTCCGCGTCCATCCCCACTACGGCGTGTTCTCGCCGGTCAGGGGTGAGTACGTCGACCTGGTGGCGCAGGCACCGCTGCCCGCGAACCCGCGTACGGCCTTCGACCTCGGTACGGGAACGGGGGTGCTGGCCGCCGTACTGGCCCGCCGGGGCCTCTCCCACGTCGTGGCCACCGACATCAGCCCGCGCGCTCTGGCCTGCGCCCGCGAGAACGCCGGCCGGCTGGGCCTCGCCGGCCGCGTCGAGGTCGGCGGCCCCGACCTCTATCCCGAGGGCCGCGCCGACCTGGTGGTCTGCAACCCGCCCTGGCTCCCCGCCCGTCCGACCTCCACCGTCGAACAGGGCGTGTACGACCCGGACGGCACGATGCTCCACGGTTTCCTGCACGGCCTGGCCGCCCACCTCAACCCAGGAGGCGAGGGCTGGCTCGTCCTGTCCGACCTGGCGGAACACCTGGGCCTGAGAACCCGCGAGGCCCTGCTGACCGCCATCACGACGGCGGGCCTACGCGTGACGGACCGCCTCGACACGAGCCCCCGCCACCCCCGGGCCCGGGACACCACGGACCCACTCCACCGGGTCCGAGCCGCCGAAGTCACTTCACTTTGGCGCTTGATCCCCGACTGACGTTCCGGAGAAAGAGGGCCCAGGGCTCCGCCCCGAAGACCAGGGCGGGGCCCTGCGGGATCTTGCTGTCGCGGACGGGTACGAGGCCGGGGTAGCCGTCGGCGACCTCGACGCAGTTGTTCGCTCCCCCGTCGCTGTAGCTCGACTTACGCCAGGCAGCGGTGCTGAGGTCAGGGGTGTACTTCATGACCTGTGCTCCTCCAGAACGCCCCGGATGAACGTCAGTGAGTCCGACGGGGGCAGCGCCAAGTCTCGGAGCTGATCGTAGGACAAACGGTGACGCAGGACCTCCTCCGAGTCGTCGATCAACTCGCCGCCGCCGTTGCCCTCTTTGTAGGCAACGGCACTCCCGTCCTTCTGCCACAGCAGGGTCAGTGATCCGTCCATGAGGTGGTGCACTCCGGTGGCGAAGGGGAGCACTTGCAGGACAACGTTCGGCCACATGGCCACGGCCTCGATACGAAGCAGCTGGTCGTCCCAGGTCTTCGCGGTGGCCGCAGAGCGGCGGAGCGCGTACTCGTCGATGATGAAGCGGACGTTGGGCACCGGGTCCCGGCTCAACAGGAGCTGCCGTCCCATGCGCGCGGCGACTTGTTCGTCAACTTCCTCGCCGTTGCCAGCTGTTGCCTGAGCGCCAGACAACACCCCACGGGCAAACTCCTCGGTCTGTAGCAGTCCGGGCACTCCCGGGGTGAACAGGTGCACGACCCGGGCAGTCGCCTCCAGCCGCATGTACTCCTTGTACTTGTCCTTGAACGCGTCGTGCCGCGCAACCTTCCAGAGCTGAACCAGCAGGTCACCGGACCCGTAGTAGCGGTCCAGGTCCTCCATGACCGCCAGCTTGGACAGCCGCTTGCCCGCTTCCAGGCGGCTCAGATAGCTCTTGTCGTACGCCGTTTCCTGGGCCAGTTGCCCCAGTGACTTCCCGGCCTTCTCCCTCAGGTGCCGAAGGGTCCGCCCGAGCCCCGCGAGCCCCGAATCCCCTGCCCCGTCAACAAGTTCGCCCACCGTCACCCCTAACCGTTGCCTGGCGCTCCAGACAACACCGAACCCCTTCCGCAGCGTACGTCCGAGCAGTGACGATCGAGACACGAACGGTAATCACCGCTCGTCAAAGCCCCCTCCCGAGAAGGAGCACAGCCATGGGCGAACGCGTCACGAGGCTCTGCGAGTTGCTGTTGCGCGTACTGCTGCCCGCCCGAGGCCGACATCGGGCGACGCCCACCACCGCCCCGCGCGACAGACGCGAGCCGTGGGCGCCCGCCGCACCCGCGTGCCGCTGCCAACTCACCCTCGGAGCCCGGTCCTTCGAGTGGGACACACCCCTCGTACGCCCGTACCTCCGCGACGTGGAGGTGTCCGCATGACGGGCCCGCTGCGTCTGCTGCCGTGGACGACCCCGGAGGGCAAGCCCTGCTACCTGAGTACCGACAGCGAGGAGAGCAGGCTCTCCCGGCTCGCCGACGACCTGGAGGCGGCGCAACTGGACTCCGGCGAACAGGTCCTCACGGGAGCCAGAGCCGTACTCGCCGACACGGAGGCGGGCGAACGCGCCGTGCGCTTCGCGCTCACCAGGGCGGTGGAGTGCCTGGGAGACGTACTCCGCGTCGCGGTCAGCCGGGGTGGACGCCTCCCCGGGAACGAGCAGTGATTTCCTGCTCCGCCCCCTCAGCCCATGAACAGCCGCCCCATGGATGCCCCACAGGCAATACGCCTACTGTCACTTTCAAGCAGCAGGCGGCACGGGCGCGGAAGCGGCCGTGGAGCCGCCGTGGAAGGCACAGGCACAGGGAGAGCAGCCATGAGTGAAGAACTGCACGACCACGACAGGGGTCTCTCCTTCGACCTGCCGACGCTTCAGCGGCGGAAGATGATCCGGCTGCTGGCCGGTGTCGGCCTGGTGCCGCTGGTGGGATGCAGCAGCGACGACCCCGACAACTCGGCCTCCTCGGCTTCGTCCTCGTCCGGTTCGTCCTCGTCCGCCGCCTCCTCGGGGAGCGCCGAGTGCGAGACCATCCCCGGCGAGACGGCCGGCCCGTACCCCGGTGACGGCTCCAACGGGGTGAACGTCCTGAAGGAGAGCGGTGTCGTCCGCAAGGACATCACCTCCAGCTTCGGGACGGCGAGCGGCAAGGCGGAAGGGGTGCCGCTGACCGTCACCCTCACCGTCGTCGATGCCGCCTCCGGCTGCGATACGCCCAAGGAGGGCGCCGCCGTCTACCTCTGGCACTGCGACCGGGACGGCAACTACTCCCTCTACTCCGAGGGCGTCACCGAGGAGAACTACCTGCGCGGCGTCCAGGAGACCGACGCCAAGGGGCAGGTCACGTTCACCAGTATCTTCCCCGCCTGCTACACCGGCCGCTGGCCCCACATCCACTTCGAGGTGTACGGCAGCCTGGAGGACGCCACCAACGCCACGTCCATCACGGCCACTTCACAGCTCGCCCTCCCCAAGGACGTGTGCGACACCGTGTACGCGACGGACGGCTACGACCGCAGCGTCCAGAACATGGGCCAGCTCTCCCTGGAGACCGACAACATCTTCAGCGACGGCTACGACCAGCAGCTGGCGACGACGAAGGGCAGCGTGGAGAAGGGGTATACGGCCACGCTCACTGTGCCGGTGTAGGCGTACCCCTGCCGGTACCGACGCCGGCACATCCACCAGCACATCTCTTGACGATCTCCAGGGACAACCGCGACCTGCCCACCCCTACGATCGAGCCCGGCGATCACACCCTGGGGAGGGGCCGATGGGCGGGTACGGGGGCGGGAACGGCATCGAGCGCGAGTACCGCAGGCGGAAGAAGCCGCCCAGGGGCTGGCTGCTCGTGATGGCCTTCGCGCTCGGCAACTTCGTCCTCCAGATGGGCAGACACTTCGACGCCCTGCCCACCTGGCTGTTGGCCTGTATGGCGGTCCTCGTGCTGGCGAGCGTCGTCTGGGTGACCCTGTTCATGAGCCGAGGACGCACGCGCGTAGGACCCGACGGGATCGCCGTACGTGGAGCGGTATTCGAGCGCAAGCGGTCCTGGCACGACATCTACGACATCCGCGTCGAGCCCACCCCGCGCGGCGGGGGCCCCTCGGCGCGCCGCCACGTCACCCTCCTGTACGGGAACGACGGCCGCCGCCTGGGCCTTCCGCATCTCGACGACTGGCAACTGGACGACCCGCACGCCGAGGTCGCGGACCTTCTCACCGCCGCGGCCAGGCATCGCGGCATGACCTGGGACCGCCGCCCGGAGGTCGAGGCGCGGATCCGCCGGCGGGCGGGCCGCCGCAAGGCCTGGGAGCGCGCGTGGATCGGCGCGGTTGTCGTCCTCCTCTGTATGTTCGCGGTCCTGCTGGGGCTGATCGTCGTCAACGGCGAGGCGCCGGTGATCCTGCTGCTCGTAGGCATACCGTCGGCATCCTTCGTCGTCCTCGCGGCCCTCCTCAACTGGCGCTGGGAGTCGCAGGTTCCGCGCTCGCTCAGGGAGCCGGACCCGCCGCAGGACGTCCGCCGCGGGTAGTCGACCGTAAGGCAACCTCCCGGCCGGGCCGGTTTTCTGAGGCATCTCTGATCCGGCCGCGATGTCCCCGTGACGTTCGCCGGGTTCGCTTCTTGTCGACCACCGGTGGCGCCGTTCCCCCCTCCGCCGCCGGGTTCCGTCCTCCGGAGGAGAGCTCAGCGTGCGATCCGTACTCAAGTCGGCCCTCAAGAAGAGTGCCCTGGTGGCCGCGTCCACCGCGCTCGCCGTGTCCGGTCTGATGACCGTCGCCGGGCCCGCGCAGGCGGCCGGGCCGGGCGGTGCGACCAACATCCGCGGCGTCGACCCCGGCAACACCGACTCGATGATCGAGCGGCTCTGCGACCAGGAGACCAGCCTGACGGGCGTCTACGGCGCCCTCAACGTCGACACCGGCGAGTTCAAGACCCACGACGAGTACCTGCGGGACGTCTTCGGGCTGTGGGAGCCCGCCGGGCCCTGGGAGCTCTTCCGCGGCTGGTGCGGGTACGCGCAGGCCTCCACCTGGTCCACCAAGGGAGCCGCCGTCCGCACCTCGCCGTGGATCGGCAACCGCGGCTCGAAGGACGACAAGGAGACCTTCGTCAGCAGCTACGGCACGAAGACGTTCGCCAAGAAGAGCGTCGGCGCCTCGATCAGCCTCTCCGCCGCGAAGAGCATCTTCTCCGGCACCGCGGGCGGCAGCTTCACCTACGAGTGGGGCTGGGAGAAGAGCTCGTCCTTCGAGCGCCGCAGCGAGAAGACGATCCCGCCGTGCACCCAGGTCGCCGTGACGTGGACGCCGTACCAGCGCGTGGTGCGGGTGAACCCGGTCTTCTACGTCGAGGACTACCAGTGGAACAAGGGCAACGGCCGTAAGACCGCGCACAGTTGGCGCGACCGGGGTTACCAGACCATCTACTCGTACGGCTACTACATCGACGGCACCTCCGACAAGCTCCTCCCCAACGGCCAGCCCGACGGCCGCGAGGACAAGGTGGAGGAGAAGCTGGATCCGAAGACCTGCGCCCAGTAGGCGAGCAGGGCGAGTAGGGGGAGCAGGCGAGATCCCGGCGACAGGAACCGGGCGCCAGGACCCGAGCAACAGGAACCCGGCAACCTTTCCGTGCGGGGCGGCGACTCACCAGCGATCCGACTCCCCCACCCCCCCCCCGCACGGAAGGTACGCCGCATGAGTGAGCGCCGCGGCAAGACGACTGCCGGACCCCGCCACCGCAGAAGGAGGACCGCGCTGACGGTCGGCATCCCACTGGCCCTGACCGCCGCCGTGACCACGACGTACGGCACGGGCCTCGGCGTCTTCGGCGAGGGCGCCCAGCAGACGGCGTCCGCCGCCACCGGCGCCACAACGGCCGCCGCCGCACCGGCCTGGGCCGCCGACACCGCCGACGGCTTCGCCTCCGTCAACTCGCTTGGCCAGAACGGCACTTACGGCGGTCGCGGCGGCCAGACGGTCACCGTGAAGACCCTCGCCGACCTGGAGAAGTACGCGACCGCCGAGGAGCCGTACGTCATCGTCGTGGCCGCGGCGATCACCATGAACCCGGTCGGCAAGGAGATCAAGGTCAAGTCCGACAAGACGATCGTGGGCCAGGGCACGTCTGGGCAGATCGTCGGCGGCGGCTTCTTCCTCGGCACCGGCGTGCACAACGTGATCATCCGGAACCTGACGATCCGTGACTCCTACCAGGGCGTCTGGAACGACAAGGACCACGACTTCGACGCGGTCCAGATGGACGGCGCCCACCACGTGTGGATCGACCACAACGACCTGCGCCACATGGCCGACGGGCTCATCGACGTCCGCAAGGACAGCACCAACGTGACGGTGTCCTGGAACAGGTTCAGCGACAACAACAAGACCTTCGGCATCGGCTGGACCGAGAACCTCGTCACCGACATCACGATCCACCACAACTGGTTCCGCGAGACCGAGCAGCGCAACCCGTCCACGGACAACGCGGCCCACGCGCACCTCTACAACAACTACCTCCAGGACGATCCCGGCACGACCATCAAGTCGTCCTACGGCAACTACTCGCGCGGCAGCACGAAGATGGTCCTGGAGAACAGCTACTTCCAGGGCATGAACAACCCGGTCACCAAGGACGCCACGGCCGCCGTCGTCCAGCGCGGCAACACCTTCTCCGGCACCAGCGGCCGCAACGAGAGCGGTGGCACGGCCTTCGACCCCAAGTCGTTCTACGCCTACACGCTGGACAGGACGGCAGACGTGCCCGCGCTGCTCACGGCCGGCACGGGACCGCGTACGACGATCGGCACCGCCACCACACCGAGCACCAAGGCAGCAGCCGCCACCCTCACCGTGGCCAAGGACGGCTCGGGCCAGTTCACGACCGTCCAGGCCGCCGTCGACGCCGTCCCCGCGAACAACCCCTCCCGCGTGGTGATCTCGGTCAAGCCGGGCACGTACCGCGAGACGGTCAAGGTCCCGGCGAACAAGCCGCACGTGACCATTCAGGGCGCGGGAGCGAGCCGCAAGGACACGGTCGTCGTCTTCAACAACGCGGCCGGTACGGCGAAGCCCGGCGGCGGAACGTACGGCACGAGCGGCAGCGCGACCGTCGCCGTCGAGGCCGACGACTTCCAGGCCCGCAACCTGACCATCAACAACGACTTCGACGAGGCGAGGAACCAGAGCCTGAGCGGTCACCAGGCCGTGGCGCTGCGCACCGCCGCCGACCAGGTCCTCCTCGACGGGATCATCGTCGACGGCGACCAGGACACCCTGCTCCTGGACACCGCGGCCAAGGACAGGCTCGGCCGGGTCTACGTCACCAACTCCTACATCAGCGGCAACGTCGACTTCGTCTTCGGCCGCGCGACCGCCGTGATCGACCAGTCCGTCATCACCCTGAAGAAGCGCTGGGACGGCACGTCGGCGGGGTACATCACCGCGCCCAGCACCACGGCCGACCGCAAGGGCATCCTCATCAACCGCTCGGTCGTCAACGGTGACGTGTCCGCCGGGAGCTTCTTCCTCGGCCGCAACTGGCACGCGGGCGGCGACGCGACCCTGCGCCCGCAGACCACGGTCCGCAACTCCACGCTCAGCGCCGCGGTCAAGTCGACCCCGTGGTCGGACATGGGCGGCTTCTCCTGGAAGAACGACCGCTTCGCGGAGTACAGGAACACCGGCCCCGGCTCGGGCGCCGCGAGCAGCGACCGCCCGCAGCTGACCGACTCCCAGGCCACCGGCCAGGAGGTCGCGGACTGGCTGGGCACCTGGAACCCGACCGCCTGACGCCCTGAGGCCCAAGCCCCGACGTCACGCCGGTCGACACCCGTCCGGCTGGGGAGTGCGAGCCAAGAGCCGCTCCCCAGCCGGCGCCCCGCCAACCCGGCCACGCCACGCCACGCCCCGCCCCTACGGTCACGGCTGCGGCTGCGGCAGCAGGAGCCTCATCGTCGTCTCCGCACCCACCGGCATCGGCCCCGCAAGCCCCGCGTACACCCCTCCCCGCGCCATGAGTTCCTCGTGCGTGCCCTCCTCCACCAGCCGGCCGCCGTCCACGACCAGGATCCGGTCGGCGTCCGGGGCGAGCGTCAGATCATGGGTGATCATGACGGTCGTACGGCCGGAGACCAGGCGCCGCAGCGGCTGGACGACCCGGCGGGCGGCGGGCCCGTCGAGTCCGGTGGTCGGTTCGTCGAGTACGAGGACGGGGGCGGCCCGCAGGATCGCACGGGCGAGGGCGACCCTCTGGAGCTGGCCGCCGGAGAGGATGGCCGTGCCGGGTGCGATCTCCGTGTCGTACGCGTCCGGCAGCGCGTCGATGAACGCGTGGGCGTCGGCGTCCCGCGCGGCCCCTTCGATCTCCTTCTCGCTCGCGCCCGGACGCCCGCACGCGATGTTCTCGCGGATCGTGCCGTGCAGGATCAGCGTCTCCTGGGGCAGCAGGGCGACGTTCTCGCGCAGGAACTCCAGGGGTACGTCCGTGAGCGGGACGCCGTCCAGGCAGATCACGCCCTCGGTGGGGTCGTAGAAGCGGGTCAGGAGCTTGGAGAGCGTCGACTTTCCGGCGCCGCTGGGGCCGGTGACGAGGACGAACTCGCCGGGTCGCGCGGTGAACGTCACGTCGTGCAGGGCGTCGCGCTCCGCGCCGCCGCCCGGATAGCGGAAGGAGACGCCGTGGAAGCTGACCCAGCCGCGTACGGGCCATGGCCGGACCGGTTCGGCGGGGTCGGTGACGGCGGGCTCGGCGTCCAGGATCTCCTGGAGCCGCTGTGCGCCGGCCGTCGCGGCGG
Organism: Streptomyces phaeochromogenes; assembly: GCF_001418655.1. Lineage (GTDB taxonomy): Bacteria > Actinomycetota > Actinomycetes > Streptomycetales > Streptomycetaceae > Streptomyces > Streptomyces phaeochromogenes. Next base: position 20,678 of record NZ_LIQZ01000181.1, read on the forward strand.
TCAGTGTCAGGCCGAGCTGGCCGAGGTCGCGGATCGGCGGGTAGAGGTAGCCGAGGAAGGCGGCGAAGGCGAGCAACTGGCCGAGCGACATGCGTCCTTGGGCGATCTCCCAGGCGCCGAGCCCGATGACCGCGAGCACGCACACCGTCTCGACGACCTCGACGAACTGCTCGTACAGCTCACTCGCGCGGGCGCCCCGCACGCTGGCGCGCAGCCAGGCCCTGGCCTCATTGTCGAGGCGCTTCTCCTCGGCGCGGCGGCGGTTGTAGGCCTGGGTGAGCACGACGTTGCCCAGTGACTCCTCGACCACCGAGGTGATCGCGCCGTCGGCGGTGCGCTCGTCCTGGGCGGCGGTCCTGATGCGGCCGGCGAAGCGGCGGGCGGCGACGAGGAAGAGGGGGGCGAGGAGGAAGGTGACCAGAGCGAGGTCCCAGCGGAGCCAGAGGGCGGCGGCGGAGTAGAAGAGCGCCGAGAACACCGCGGAGACCGTGCCCACCACCCCCGACACCACCATCTGCTCGATGGCCTCGACGTCGCCCGTGAGCCGTTCGACCAGATCGCCCTGCCGGTGCTTCTGGAAGAAGTGCGGCGGGAGGTCCTGGACGTGCCGGAAGACGCCGGCGCGCAGCCTCAGTACGAATCTCTCGGCCGTCCAGACCGCGAGGGAGTTCCCCAGGTATCCGACGATCGCGCCGAGCACGGCGACACCGAGCCAGGCCCCGGCCGGTCCCCAGAAGGCGGCCAGCGAACCGGCTTTCAGCGCGTGATCGGTCAGCTCCGCGAAGAGCAGGATCGAGGCCGTCTCCGCCAGCGCCGACACGATCACGCACGCGACGATCAGCAGCAGCCATCTGCGGTCGCCGCGCGTCAGCGGCCAGAACCGCGCGAATGCCTCCCGGACTTCCCGCATGCCGTCACATTCCCTTTCCCGATTACCTGAGTCGCCGATTCTCCGAGTCGCCGATTCTCCGGTTACCTTCAACAGATCCCGAAAACGGCCGAGGCGGGGTCTCCGGAACGAATCCGGAGACCCCGCCTCGTGGCAGTGGCTACTTCTTGCCGACAGGGCGACGCTGCGGCTTCTTGGCGCCGGGCTTCGGCGCGGGCTTCGCGGCGTGCTTCTTGGGGGCGGCGGGCTTGCGGTTCTTCTTGACCGGGGTGATCTTGTGGAAGCTCATGAGACGTCCCTCTTTCTTCTGCTTCTTCAGTGGTGTATTTCCGTTTGCCGTAAGCCCCGTTCGGCTTCGACATGGAAAACACTACGAGACCGCAGAAGCGAAAATCACCAAATCCGCTGAGACCTCGATTAATTGCGGCTGAGACGGATTTTCAGGAACTCGCGGGAACCGGACTGCAATTCACACAGACTTTATTACGCCGCTCACCCGGAATTTATTTACCGCGCGGCCTGCCCGGCGGCCTCTTGGCTGCCTGCTCGGCGGCCTACTTGCCGATCGCCAGTCCCTGCCCGGTGACCCGCACTCTGATCCCGTCCTTCTGCACGCGCACGTCCCGCAGGCTCAGTTCGCCCTTCGGGGGCTTCGGGAGGCGGAAGCCGATGGAGAGGCGGTCGACGAGGGCGGGGCGGGTCAGGCGGGAGAGCCCGTCGAGGAGGGCCAGGTCGAAGCCGAGGCGCTTGAGGAGCTCGGGGTTCTCCACGGCGAGGTCGATGAGGTTGACCTTCATCAGCCGGCCGGCGAAACGCGGGGAGCCGGTGAACTCCTCGAACTTGGAGTCGTCGCTCAGCGCCTCCTGGACCGCGGAGTCCGGCACACCGATCCGCTTCGCGATCGACGGCACCGACAGGAGCTCCTTGGCCTTCTTCTTCTCCTTCGCCAGGCGCGTGGCGGACTTGCGGGTCAGGTGCAGGCCCTGGGACTCACGGGTGCCGGGACGGAAGGTGGCCAGGTCGCCGATGTCCAGGCGCATTCCGCCGACCTCGGTCGAGATGCCGCGCTCGCCGTCGCGCTTGATCCGCGCGTCGGCCCGCATCCGCAGGTCGTGCCCGGCGACGGGCAGCACCCCGCGCGCCCGCACCTCGTCGCCGCCGTGACCGGTGAACGTCATCTGGGACGCGCCGAGTTCACGGTTCAGGTCGTCGAAGGAGAGCAGCACCTCGCCGTGCAGCTCCGGGATCCGGACGCCCCGCAGGGAGGTGGGTCCGCCGTCGACCCGTACGCCCGTCGCGGTGGCGGAGACCTTCGCGAGGGAGACCCGGTCGGCCGCCACGTCCGGGACGGTGACCGACACGGAGTCGAGCCGCTGGTCGAGGATCTGGGTGACGAAGGGGAAGCCCTCGATCTCGACCTCGGGGGACGCGCTCAGCTTCAGCTGGTCCCTGACCTTCTCGGCGGCGGTGCGCTCGGCGTACAGGAGCGCCCAGCGGTCGCCGAGGGCGAGGAAGGCGGCGAGGACGAGTACCGCGATGACGGCCTTGACCGCGAGGGACAGTCCGGTGAAGGGACTTCGCCGGCGCCGACGGGTGCGACGGCGGGGGCGGGCCCCGGAGTCCCGGGAACCGCGGCGGTGGTTGGGCGGTGCCCACTCCGCCTCCTGCTCGGCCCCCTCGGCCACGGCCGGCTCCTCCACCTGGAGGAAGTCCTCAAGGGGTCCGTCGTCGAGGGCGGCGAGATCCTCGTACGGGTTCGGAGGGGAGTGAGAATGCGCCGCGATGGGATGGGGGGTACGCATCGACTGATTCGACCATGCGTACCAACCCCACCCGCAACTCCAATAGGCCCTTTGCGATCTACCTCACGGACAGATCGCCGTTACCGGGTGGCTACTTCACGACGGTGATCCGGTCGGCCGCGGGCGGCGCGATCGGGTTCGTGGCCGAGGAGTTCGCCAGCAGGTACTTCTCCAGGGCGGCGAGGTCGTCGTCGCCCACCAGGTCGCCCGTGCCCTGACCCAGGGTGGTGAAACCGTCGCCGCCGCCCGCGAGGAAGCTGTTCGTCGCGACGCGGTAGGTGGCGGCCGGGTCGATCGCGGCACCGTTGAGCTTGACCGAGTCGGCGACGACACGGTCGGCGCCGGTCTTCGTCAGGTCGAGCGTGTAGGTGAGCCCCTTCGAGATCTGGAGCACCTTCGGCGAGGCCGCGTTCACGCCGGTGACCTGCTCCTTGAGCACCTGGACGAGCTGGGCGCCGGTGAAGTTCTGCAGGTTCACCGTGTTGGCGAACGGCTGGACCGTGAAGCCCTCGGCGTAGGTCACCACGCCGTCGCCCTCGGCACCGTTGGCCTTGAAGGTGAGGGGCGCCCGGATACCGCCCGGGTTCATCAGCGCCAGGTCGGTCTCGGGGTCCAGCTCCTTGCCGTACGCGAGCTGCGCGTCGGCGATCAGGTCGCCGATCGGGGACTCGGTGCCGACGTTCGAGATGTCACCGGAGATGTAGCCGATGGGCTTGTTGCCGATCGGCGCGGCGAGCGTGTTCCACTTCGTGATCAGCTCGGTCATGTCCGTGGCCTTGGGCACGGTACGCGTCACCACGTGGTTCGCGGAGGCGACGGAGGTCCGGGCGATGTCGCCGGTCCAGCGGTCGTACGTCAGCGTCGTGTCCGTGTAGAGCCGCCCGAAGGACGCGGCCGAGGTGACCGTACGGGGCTTGCCCGACGGGTCGTTGATCGTGCAGGCGTACGCGGCGTGGGTGTGGCCGGTGACCAGCGCGTCGACCTTCGGCGTGATGTTCTTGGCGATGTCCACGATGGGGCCGGATATGCCGTCGCCACCGCCGGGCGAGTCGCAGTCGTAGTTGTACGCCGCCGAGGCGGGCAGCCCGCCCTCGTGGATCAGCGCGACGACGGACTTGACGCCCTGCTTCTCCAGCTCCTTGGCGTACTTGTTGATCGTCTCGACCTCGTCCTTGAACTTGAGGCCCTTCACACCCTCGGCGGAGACGACACCCGGGGTGTCCTCGAGGGTCACGCCGATGAAGCCGACCTTGACGCCGTTCTGCTTCCACACCCAGTAGGGCTTGAGGATCGGCTTCTTGGTCTTCTCGTCGAGGACGTTCGCCGCGAGGTACGGGAAGTCGGCGCCCTTGAACTTCTTGCCCTTCACATAACAGCCGTCCGTGGGGTGGCAGCCACCCTTCTGCAGACGGCCCAGCTCCTTGGCACCCTCGTCGAACTCGTGGTTGCCGACGCTCGTCACATCGAGGTCGAGCTTGTTCAGCGCCTCGATGGTCGGCTCGTCGTGGAAGAGCCCGGAGATCAGCGGGGAGGCACCGACCATGTCGCCGCCGGCCGCCGTGACCGAGTACTTGTTGCCCTCGCGGGCCTGGCGCAAATGCGTCGCCAGGTACTCGACACCGCCCGCGTCGATCGTCTTGCTGGTGCCGTCCGGCTGAAGCTCGGTGACCCGGCCCGAGGAGCCGGCCGGCGGCTCCAGGTTGCCGTGCAGGTCGTTGAAGGACAGCAGCTGGACGTCCTGGTAGCGGCCCGGCTTCTGATGGCCGGGCTTCTTGCCCGTCTCGCCCGCGGACGCCGGCATCGCGGCGACGAGGGCGCCGACGGTGGCGACGCCCGCCGCAGCCGCGAGGAAGCGGGTGGTGCGGCGTCTGCGTCGGTAGGGATGAGGTGTGGCTGACATGTGCCCCCCTGTGGGTCGGCTGATATGTGGGCCCCGTCCCGGCGCAGCCTAGAGTCAACGCGCGTAGCGCGACAGGGGGTTCAGGGTTACGGACTGGTTGCCGCGAGGGTCGATTCACCGCGAACCGGACAGGTGGCGGGCCAATAGCGTGCCTGCGGCGCACTGGACGCGTCCTCACCTGCTGGGCCACTTCGCCATGAACCGGACACGTCGTACTCTCGTAATCATGACCAGCGAAGACACCGCACCGGCTGTCCCGGCCCGCTCCCTCGACATCCTGTCCGCACTGAGCCCCGAGCAGACCGAGGCCGTGCTCGACCTCCTCGCCGAGGCCGCCAGGGCCGACGGACAGCAGGCGGTGTCCGAGCAGGGCCGGCTGCAGCTGCGCGGTGGCGCCCGGGAGGGGGTCCGGCATCTGCTGCTGACCTCCCAGGACCTGCTCGTCGGGTACGCGCAGCTGGAGGACACCGACCCGATCGAGGCCCCGGCCGCCGAACTGGTCGTCCACCCGGCGCACCGCGGGCACGGGCACGGGCGGGCGCTCGGTAACGCGCTGCTCGCCGAGTCCGGCAAGCGGGTGCGTGTCTGGGCCCACGGCGGCCACTCCGCCGCCCGCCATCTCGCCCAGGTCCTCGGCCTCACACTCTTCCGCGAACTGCGGCAGATGCGGCGGCCGTTGACGGACCTGGACCTGCCCGGGCCGAAGCTTCCGGACGGTGTGCACGTACGGACGTTCGTGCCCGGCGAGGACGACACGGCGTGGCTCGCCGCGAACGCCGCCGCCTTCGCGCACCACCCCGAGCAGGGTTCGCTCGCCCAGCGGGACCTCGACGACCGCAAGGCTGAGCCGTGGTTCGACCCGGCCGGGTTCTTCCTCGCCTTCCGGGGCGAGGAGCTGATCGGGTTCCACTGGACGAAGGTCCATGCGGAGGAGGGGCTCGGCGAGGTGTACGTCGTGGGCGTACGGCCCGGGGCTCAGGGGGGCGGTCTCGGCAAGGCCCTCACCACGATCGGGCTTCGGTATCTGGCGGGGCGGGGGGTGCCGACGGCGATGCTGTACGTCGACGCGGACAACAAGGCGGCGGTGGCTGTTTACGAGCGGCTCGGGTTCGCCACGTACGAGACGGATTTGATGTATCGGACGGAGTCCTGAGCGGGGGTCCTTGCCGGACGGGCTACGGGATTCGGCGGGCCGGGTCGAAGGTGCGGGACGGGTCGAAGGTGCGGGGCGGTCGGGGCTGGGTGCGCAGTTCCCCGCGCCCCTAAAGGGGCGCTGCCTGCTGAGCCCTGCCCCTGAACGAGCCCAGACGCCACGCCCGTAGCGGTTCCACGCACGCCCTTGTGCCCACCGCCAGTGCCACCGTCAGGAGCATCGCCCAGCGTTCGTGGGTGTCGGTCCAGCGGGGGTCGTCCGGGGAGACCAGGAGGGCCCAGCCGTCGGGCAGGAGGAGGAACGCGGCTGCCGCGGTGGACAGTAGCCCGGTGGACACCGCCACTCCCGGCTCGGTGGCGGTCGAGCGCTGGATGATCAGGGCCGCCGAGGCGAGGGCGAACACGGCGGTGGCGATCGCCTCCAGGGTGAGGGCGCCGACCGGCGGCCGGGCCTCCTCGGGTACGAGGAACACCGCCGCCGTCCAGCAGAGCGCGGCCCCCGGGAGCGCGAGTGCCACGCGCAGGCCGACGCGCAGCGGGCGCCTGACCGGTACCGCCGAGGTGATGTGCCGGGCCGGGTCGTCCAGCAGGAACGCCAGGCCGAGGGCCAGGGCGAGCGCGGCTCCCCGCAGCGAGATGAGGCCGAGCCAGGGGTCGGGGGCGCCCGACAGCATGCGCGGGATGCCGGCCAGCAGCAGTGCCGTGGCACCGCCGCCCGCGAGCGCCCGCCAGGGCAGTGTGCGCAGTACGGGGGTCAGCAGGGCGCGTGTCATGACGGTCATTCCGCGCACGAGTCACCGTCCGCTTCCGCCTTGGCCGCCGACTTGTCCGCGGCCGGTACTCCCAGCAGTTCCGCCACCCTCGCCGTGGTCGTCCTGGGCGAGGTGAGCTCCGTCCACTTGGCCTTCACCTTGCCGGCGACGCTGTAGCGGGGCTTCTTGAGCAGTTCCACCACGATCCGGGTCTGTTCGGCGCTCATGCTCATGGATTCCGTGGGGGACAGGACGATGGCGGAGCCCGAGACGCTGTCGTCGAGACGGACGTTGCGCAGCGCGGTCATCGGGTCGGACTCTCCGCCCAGCGCCAGCCACATGATCGTCACCATGCGGGCGTCGCACACCGAGCTGCCCGCCTTCTCGTTCCCCGCCACCAGCACGGACGCGACGGCTGCGGCGAACTCGGGGACACGGTTGCCGCCCCAGGAGGTACCGACGGTCACCTGGCCGGGCGTGGTCGACGGGGAGATCAGGGTGTCGGACGTCAGCCCGTAGGTGGCGTCGATGCGCTGCCGTACGGTCAGCCGCTCGCCCCCGGCGCTGCCGCCCGCGAGGTTCTGGACCCGGTCGACGACCTCGGCCCAGTCGGCGGTGCGGCCGGTCCACTCGGGGAAGGCGCAGTACGTGGACCCGCCGCGCTTGAGGCACGTCTGGACCTTCTCCGGAGCGTTGGTCGCCCGGTCGCGGGCCGGTGTCGACCCGGCCGGAGTGCCCGCGGACTGGCCGACCACGCCCACCACGGTCAGCGCGACCGATCCCGCTATCGCCGCCTTGACGACCGTCGTGCGCCCACCGCTGACCAGTACCGCGAGGACGGCCAGGGTCAGGCCGAGCCCGACGAGGTACAGGGCGTGCCAGGCGGCGGGCCGCTCCAGCAGGTCGGAGGGGAGGGGGTTGGAGCCGCTCTCGGTGACGACCGGACCCAGCCAACTCGTCCAGTTGGAGCCGGACGAGGGCGCCACGAAGAGCATCCCGAAGAGCAGGAGGACGAGGATGACCGGCGCGGCGAAGACCGAGCGGAACAGCCGGGCGAGGAGGACACCGAGCATGCCGAACAGCAGGACCGTCAGCGGGCCGACGGCGAGTTCGGCGGGCGAACCGTGTCCGGCCGCGCCGGGCTTGAGCGCGGCCCAGATGAACTGGACGAGGACGCACACCGCCGTGAACAGGACGGCCGGGACGATCGACAGCGCGTGGGCGACCGTGCGCCGCCACGGCTCGACCACCAGCACGTCGAAGTGGCGGTCCGTGTCGCACCGGCGGGAGCGCAGGACCGCGCGGTTGACGCCCAGCATGACGGCGAGCCCGATCAGTAGCGGCATGCCCGGGGTGGCCCGGTCGACGTCCTGGAGTATCGGATAGTCGCCCTGGCGCTGCGTGGTATCCCACACGATCCAGGCGACGTACAGGATCGAGAGGCCGAAGAGGGGGATGGTCATGCGCAGCTCGCGCGCCTCGAAGCGGGCGAGGGCGAACACGGGTGCCCAGGAGCGGGACGGGTGCGCCGGCTCGACGGCCCGGGCGGGTGTCTCGAGAACGGTGCTCATGCTGCCGCCACCTCCGAGGCCTCACCGTCGAGGGTGAGCAAGTACCCGTCCTCCAGGGTCGGTTCGACCAGGTCGGCGTCCTTGGGGGGCTCGCCGACGTTGCGGAAGGAGCCGGTGCCGGTTCGCCATCCGGCCCACGCGCCGGGGTCGCGTTCGGTGCTGCTCCACACCCGGCCCGCCGCCCGTGCGGTCAGCTCGGCCGGGGTGCCCTCGAAGCGGACCCGGCCGCGGACCATGACGATCACGCGGTGGCAGAGCATCGCGACGTCCTCGGTCTGGTGGGTGGAGAGCAGCACGGTCCGCCCCTCCCCCGCCCTGGCGATCAACTCCCGGAAACGCATGCGCTGTTCGGGGTCGAGCCCGACGGTCGGCTCGTCGAGGACCAGGAAACCGGGGTCGCCGACGAGGGCGGCGGCCAGCGCGACCCGCTGGCGCATCCCGCCGGAGAGCTTCTTGATGCGCTTGCCCCGTACGTCGGACAGCGCGACGTCGTCCAGGACCCGCCGCACCTCGCGGTGGCGGGCCGTGCGGTCCGTCAGCTCCTTGAGGATCGCCACGTAGTCGACGAACTCGAAGGCCGTGAAGTCCGGGTGGAAACCGGGCGCCTGCGGCAGATAGCCCAGCGCGCGCCGCACCTCCTGCCGCCCGGCGGTCGTGCCCGGGTCGTTGCCGAGCACCGTGAACGCTCCCTTGTCCGGGGGCACGGCGGTGGCCAGGACCCTCAGCAGGGTCGTCTTTCCGGCCCCGTTGGGCCCGAGCAGCCCGGTGACGCCCTCGCCGAGCCGCACCGACACGTCGTCGAGCGCGGCCGTTCCGCCGTAGCGGAGGGTCAGCCCGGAGGCGGACACCGTCGGCGTCGTAGGAAGGTCAGACATGCGTGACTCCTGTGGAAGAGAGCGGAAGCAGGGGGAGGGGGAGACGGCGGCCGGGATACGGCACCGGCGCCGGAGGGAGGGCGGTCACCCTCACTCGCCGCCCCCGTCGTAAGAAGAGGAAGAAGAGGAACTCCGGTTGCCGGAGCTCTTCGGGAGCAGGACGGCGATGAAGTGGAGGACCCGCAGGACGACCGAAGCGGTCATCAGCAGCCCGGCCTTGAGGAGTTTGAGCCTCCTGCGCGTGGCGTCGGACATCACGCGGTACCTCCATCCGTGTAGCCCGCGAACGGTGTGCGCGCGGAGGTCGAGTCGAATCGGTCGCGGCCGAGGTAGAAGAGCCCGGCGGCGAGTGCGGCGACCGCGGCCGCGATGCCCTGCCCCGCCGCGGTGTAGGGCGCGAGGGTCTCGTCGGTCGTCCGCTGCGCGACCACCAGCAGGACGATCCACGTTCCGCCGACCAGGCCGGGCGCGAGGACCGGGCCGAGCCGGGGCGTCAGCGCGAGCCCGGTCGCGGTGAGCGCGAGCGCGGGCAGCAGCCAGGCCAGGGCCCGCAGTCCGTACGAGGGAAGCGCGAGGGTCGCGAGGCCGTTGAGGACGAGCGCGACGGCCAGCACGGGAACCGTGCGGATCAGCAGCAGCCGGAACCCGTGCATCGGCGACACCACGGCCATCTCGTAGGTCGGGTCGAGCACCGGCCCGTACGACAGCGCGACCCCGGCCAGGGGCAGCAGCGGGGCGAGGGCGAGGAACATCGCCGGGGACTCGGGTGTCCGGGCGGCATTGGCGGCGATCACCGTGATGACCAGTACGGCGACGACCGCGCCCAGCCACGACCGGCGCAGCACCGGCGTCGCCGCGAGCAGCCGGGCGGTGTGGTCGGCCACGCCCATCCGGACGAGCAGCGACTCCAGGAACCCGGGCCGTGGTACGTCCAGTTCGGCGTCGAGTCGCTCCCATCCCGCGTCCAGGGCGACCGGGTCGCCCACCTCGGCGAGCTGGGCCCGGCAGCGCGCGCAGGCGAGGAGGTGGGTGTCGGCCGACCAGAGCATCGGCGCCGCCAACTCGCCCCGCGCGTACGCCCGGAGGTCGTCCTCCGCGACGTGCCAGGTCATGCCGTCCCCGTCGCTCATGCCATTCGTACCGCTCGTGTCGTTCGTGTCGCTGCTCATGCCAACTCCTCCCGCAGCTGCTTGCGGGCCCTGAGGGCCCGTGTCTTTACCGTCCCCGGCGGGATGCCGAGCAGGACGGACGCCTCCCTGGTGGTCAGCCCGTCGATGACCGTGGCCTGGAGGACCGCCCGCAACTCCGGCGACAGCCGGACCAGGGCGCCCGCGAGGTCCCCGTGCTCCACCCCCGCGAGCACGCGCTCCTCCGCGGACGCCTCGTCCCGGTGCCGCAGCCGCGAGAGCGTCTGCCGCAGCCGGCCCCGGGCGCCGTCGCCCCGCAGCGCGTCGATCAGCCGCCGCGAGCCGATGCGCCACAGCCAGCCGGCCACGTCGCCCTCCTCGCGGTAGCGGGCACTGCCGCGCCAGACCGCGAGGAACGTCTCCTGTACGACGTCGTCGACGATCCCCGCGTCCGCGCACCGCCCGCGCAGCCGTGCTCCGAGCCACGGCGCGTACCGCCGGTACAGCTCTTCGAAGGCGCGCCGGTCACCGTCCGCCGCGATGGCCCGCAGCAGATCCCCGTCGCTTCTCGTTTCCCTCACACCCCCTCATCGCACGAGCCCCACGGATCGGTTCACGCTTCCGCGAGAAGTTTCCGGAACCCGGCATTCACCTTGACAGGCCCCCGACCATCCACCACCCTTTCACTACTCAATTAGTGAAAGGGTGGTGGTCGGTCGTGGTCGAGTACCGCATCGACCGGCGCAGCGGTGTCGCCACGTACGTCCAGATCGTCCAGCAGACCAAGCAGGCCCTGCGTCTTGGCGTCCTCGAACCGGGCGACAAGCTCCCCACGGCCCGTGAGGTCGTGGAGGCCACCGCGATCAATCCGAACACCGTCCTGAAGGCCTACCGCGAGCTGGAGCGCGAGGGCCTGGTCGAGGCCAGACGCGGCCTCGGCACGTTCGTACGGCGCTCGCTGGGCGCCGCACCCGCCGACCACACCGCCCTGCGCTCGAAGCTGACCGCCTGGCTGGACGAGGCGCGCAAGGAAGGGCTGGAGCGCGAGGACATCAGCGCGCTCTTCGCCGCCGTACTGGACGAGAAATGCCCTGAGGGGGAGCAATGAGCAGGGTTGGGGATGGGACCGCACTGACAGCGGTCGGGCTCGGAAAGCGGTACCGGCGCCGACGCGGCCATGTGCTGCGGGACTGCTCCTTCCGGCTGCCGACCGGGCGGATCTGCGCCCTGGTCGGCCCGAACGGCGCGGGCAAGTCCACGCTCCTGCAGCTGGCGGCCGGTCTGATACGCCCCACCGAGGGCACCCTGACCGTCCTCGGCACCAGCCCCGCCGCGGCCCGCGAGCGCTTCGCCTACGTCGCCCAGGGCAAACCGCTGCCGCTCCAGCTCACGGTCGCCGCCACACTCCGCCTCGGCGCCGAGCTGAACCGCGCCCGCTGGGACCAGCCGGCCGCGGAACGCATCGCGTACGGACACCCCACTGAGCAGGGGGCCCGGGACGGCGCCCTGGAACCCACCGCCAGGATCCGCTCCCTCTCCGGCGGCCAGCGCACCCGCGTCGCCCTCGCCCTGGCCTTCGGCAAGCGGCCCGAACTGATGCTCCTGGACGAGCCGATGGCCGACCTCGACCCGCTGGCCCGGCGCGAACTCCTCGGGGCACTCCTGGGCGAGGCCGCCGAACACGGCACGACGATCGTGATGTCCTCGCACGTCGTCGCCGAACTGGAGGGCGTCTGCGACCACCTGCTCCTCATGGGCGGCGGCCGGATCCGGCTCGGCGGCGACCCCGAAGAGCTGCTCGCCGCGCACACCCTGGTCACCGGCCCGGCGCGCGACCTCACCGGCCACACCGTCGTCGAGTCCCGCGACACGGGCCGCCAGCTCACGGCCCTGATCCGCCCGGGCGGCCCGCCGTCCGACGACTGGCAGACCGCCGCACCCACCCTGGAGGAGCTGCTCCTGGCCCATCTGCGCAACCCGAAGGCACCGGACCTGTTCACCGAGGACACCGAAGCGGGCGAGGAGAAGAGCGGGAGCGAGGCGGAGGGGACCAAAGAGGCCGAAGAGACTGGCAAGCCCGGAGAGACCGGAGAAGACCAGGAGAACGAGGAGAACGCGCGCGCATGACGACTCTCCTCACCTCCACCGGCACCTCCTCCAGCGCCTCCCCGGCCGTCGGCCGCGGCCTCGCCCTGTCCGTGCTGCGTCTGCACCGGTCGGCCCTGTGGCTCTGGCTGCTGCTGGTCGTGGTCCTCTCGGCGGCGATGCTCTGGGCGTACGGCCCTGGGTACGACGCCGCCGACACAGACCTCCAGGAGCGGTGCCGCAAGAGCGTGGAGACCTGCCACTTCCCTGACGGCCCCGCGTTCATCAGGTACGACAGGGCCGTCTCGTACAGCACCCTCGCCGTCACCTGCTTCCCCTTCCTCGTCGCCGTCTGGGCGGGCGCGGCCCTCATCGCCCGTGAGTTGGAGACCGGCACCGCGCACCTCGCCTGGACCCAGTCCGTCTCCCCCACCCGCTGGCTCGCGGCGAAGCTCGCCGTGCCCGCGCTGCTCATCACCGCGGGCACGGCCGTACTGGTCCCGCTGCACCGTCTGGTCTGGGACCAGGACGCGTGGCTGCGCTCGATGGACTGGTACGACCGGAGCATCTACCCGTCGAGCGGAACCCTTCCGCTCGCCTACGCCCTGTGCGGCCTGGCCCTCGGCGCGCTGGCGGGCCTGGTCGTCGGCCGCGCGCTGCCCGCTCTGGGCGTCGCCTTCGCGGCCCTGCTGGCCGTGTACTACCTGGGCAACGAGTACCGCCTGAGCCTGTGGCCGACGGTCACGGTCACCGGCGCCAAGGCCCTGAACCTGCCGGACGACGCTCTTCAGCTCGACCGGGGCGTGATCACGGACGAGGGCACCCGCATAGCCAACAACCTGGCCTGCGCCGACGCCGACGGCGTGGCCGGCCTCCGGCGCTGCCTGGCAGACAGCGGCCTCGACGAGATCTGGGCCACCTACCACCCGCGGTACCACTACTGGCCGCTCCAGCTGGCCGAGACCGGCGTCGTGCTGGCCGTCGCCGCCCTCGCGGTCACCGCCGCGTTCGTCCTGCTCCGCCGCCGTACCGCCACCGAGGGAGTCGCCGTATGAGTGCCTTCGCCGTCAGGGGAACAGCCGAGACCCCCGGGGTGCCGCCGGGCGGGCCGGTCAAGGGGCTGCCGTGGGCCGTGCTGCGGCTGCACCGCGCGGCGCTACTGGTGTGGGGCGCCTTCCTGCTGGCCGCCCTCGGCATGCTGGTGTGGGAGGTCGAGATCACCGCGGACTCCGTACGGGACCGGATGGCCGCGTGCGAACGGACCGGCGGCGGCCTGTGCCGGCTCCAGAACCTGACCGACTACAGCAGCACCATCGGCTGGGCCTCCACCCTCGTCTACTACAGCTTCTTCGCCGTGGCCGCGTTCGCCGCCGGCGCGCTGATCGGGCGCGAGCTGGAGAACGGCACCGCGCAGCTCGCCTGGACGCAGTCCGTCTCGCCGACGCGGTGGCTGGCCGTCACGCTCGCCGTTCCGGCGGTGCTCCTCACTGTCGGCGGCACGGTCTTCGTGTTCGTGTTCCGGTGGGCCTGGGCGGCCAACCGGGACCTCATGGGCGACGACTGGACCTTCAACGACGTGTTCGCCGCGCGGGGGCCCGCCCTGGTGGCGTACGGGTTCTGCGGGCTGGGCGTGGGCGCGCTCGCCGGGGTCGTACTGCGGCGGTCGCTGCCCGCACTGGGGGTCGCCTGCGGGGTGATGTACCTGGTCAACCACAACCTGGAGAAGTACCGCGAGGATCTCTGGCCCGCGGTCACGCCCGCCCCGACCAAGGGGGTCGAGATGTCCCAGGACGTGTGGCAGATCGGGGACGGGACCGGTCGTTTCCATCCCCGGTCCCACTACTGGCCGATGCATCTCGTGGAGACCGGGATCGTGCTGGGGGTCGCCGTTCTTGCCACCGGGGCGGCATTCTGGGTGCTTCGGCGCCGTACGGCCTGAGCGGTTCGTCGTACGTGCGGGCCGTTTGTGACTGATCGCGCCGTTCCCCGCGCCCCTTGCGGGGCGCGGGCCCGACGCCGGGGAGCCGCCCCCCGCTATCCCGCACGTCATGTCGCCGTAACCGGTCATTCAGACGGGCTTGCGACGCTCGGGCAATGAACCCCGCCGCGCCCGAGCCCTCGCCTCCGCCGGAGCACGAGCCCTCGTCCGTGAGGGAGAACGGAAGCCCGCACATCCCCGTACAGCTCCCGCCCGCCCTCTCCGACGCGCCCGTTTCGGCCCCGGCGCGGAAGAATGGGTTCATGAGTCAGCCCAACGCCAGCGCACAGGTCCAGCACCCGCAGCCGTCCGTCGGCTCCATAGCCGCGCACCGCCCGCACACGGTGGCCGCGAACGTCTCCGACCTGGAGCCCGACCTCGACGCCGACCTCGACGCGTACGAGGACACGGTGCAGGACGGTGTCCAGCTTCCGCAGGGCAGGTTCCTCGATCGGGAGCGCAGCTGGCTCGCGTTCAACGAACGGGTCCTCGAACTCGCCGAGGATCCGAACACACCGCTCCTCGAACGGGCGAATTTCCTGGCGATCTTCGCCAGCAACCTGGACGAGTTCTTCATGGTCCGCGTGGCTGGCCTGAAGCGCCGCATCCACACCGGCGTGGCCACCCGCTCCGCCTCGGGTCTGCAGCCCCGTGAGGTGCTGGAGATGATCTGGGCCCGCTCCCGCGAGCTCATGGCCCGGCACGCCGCCTGCTACCAGGAGGACGTGGCCCCCCAGCTCGCCGAGGAGGGCATCCACCTCGTCCGCTGGAGCGAGCTGACCGAGAAGGAGCAGGCCCGCCTCTTCACGCTCTTCCGCCACCAGATCTTCCCGGTGCTGACCCCGCTGGCGGTCGACCCCGCGCACCCCTTCCCGTACATCTCGGGCCTGTCGCTGAACCTGGCCGTGGTCGTGCGGAACCCGGTCTCCGGCCACCGCCACTTCGCGCGCGTCAAGGTCCCGCCGCTGCTCTCCCGCTTCCTGGAGGCCTCCCCGGACCGCTACGTCCCCATCGAGGACGTCATCGCGGCCCACCTGGAGGAACTGTTCCCGGGCATGGAGGTCCTCGAGCACCACGCGTTCCGCGTCACCCGGAACGAGGACCTGGAGGTCGAGGAGGACGACGCCGAGAACCTGCTCCAGGCCCTGGAGAAGGAGCTCATGCGGCGCCGCTTCGGACCGCCGGTGCGCCTGGAGGTCGAGGAGTCCATCGACCGGTACGTACTCGACCTGCTGGTACGCGAGTTGAAGATCACCGAGGCCGAGGTGTACCCGCTGCCTGGTCCCCTGGACCTCACCGGTCTCTTCGGCATCGGCAAGCTCGACCGGCCCGAGCTGAAGTACCAGAAGTTCATCGCGGGCACCCACCGCGACCTCGCGGAGGTCGAGTCCGCCTCGGCGCCGGACATCTTCGCGGCGCTCCGGGAGCGGGACGTACTCCTCCACCACCCGTACGACTCCTTCTCCACCTCCGTCCAGGCCTTCCTGGAGCAGGCGGCCGAGGACCCGGACGTCCTCGCCATCAAGCAGACCCTGTACCGGACCTCCGGCGACTCCCCGATAGTCGACGCGCTCATCGAGGCCGCCGAGTCCGGCAAGCAGGTGCTGGTCCTGGTCGAGATCAAGGCGCGCTTCGACGAGCAGGCCAACATCAAGTGGGCGAAGAAGCTGGAGGAGGCGGGCTGCCACGTGGTCTACGGCCTCGTCGGCCTCAAGACCCACTGCAAGCTCTCCCTCGTCGTGCGCCAGGAGGGCGAGACCCTCCGCCGCTACAGCCACGTCGGCACGGGCAACTACCACCCCAAGACCGCCCGGCTCTACGAGGACCTGGGACTTCTGACCGCGGACCCACAGGTCGGCGCGGACCTCTCGGACCTCTTCAACCGGCTCTCCGGCTACTCACGCCGCGAGACCTACCGCCGGCTGCTCGTCGCGCCCAAGTCCCTGCGCGACGGCCTGATCGCCCGGATCAACAAGGAGGTCCAGCACCACCGTGCCGGACGTCCCGCCTACGTCCGCATCAAGGTCAACTCCATGGTGGACGAGGCACTCATCGACTCCCTCTACCGCGCGTCCGAGGCAGGCGTGCCGGTGGACGTGTGGGTGCGCGGAATCTGCGCCGTACGACCGGGAGTCCCGGGCCTGTCCGAGAACATACGCGTACGGTCCATCCTCGGCCGCTTCCTCGAACACTCCCGGGTCTTCGGCTTCGGCAACGGAGGCGAGCCCGAGGTGTGGATCGGCAGCGCCGACATGATGCACCGCAACCTCGACCGCCGTATCGAAGCCCTGGTCCGGGTCACCGACCCGGCGCACCGGGCGGCGCTCAACCGGCTCCTAGAGACCGGCATGTCCGACTCCACTTCCTCCTGGCACCTCGGCCCCGACGG
The DNA here is from genome assembly GCF_001418655.1 of Streptomyces phaeochromogenes. Taxonomy (GTDB): domain Bacteria; phylum Actinomycetota; class Actinomycetes; order Streptomycetales; family Streptomycetaceae; genus Streptomyces; species Streptomyces phaeochromogenes. Next base: position 37,198 of record NZ_LIQZ01000181.1, read on the forward strand.
CGAATGGACCCGGCACGCGACCGACGCCGACGGCCAGCCGCTGCGCAACGTCCAGGAGATGCTCATAGACGCCCGGAGGCGCCGGCGTGGCACAGCAACACCTTGACCCCACGGCCGGACCCGTGGCCGGGGACACCCTGGAGGCCTATCTCCAGGCCCAGGCCACGGAGTTCCTCCGCGCGCTGCGCCAGCACCGCGAGACCGGCGGTACGACGGCGACGGCGACGAACGGCGTGGAGGAGGCTGTGGACGCGGCGCGTGCCCTGCGCCGCTCGGCGCGCCGCATCAGCGGCACGCTGCACACGTTCCGGCCCTTCCTCGACGAGGGCTGGTCGGAGGGCATGCGCCCCGAACTGGCCTGGCTTTCGGGCACGTTGGCCCGCGAGCACGCGTACGGGGCCCGGCTGGAACGCCTGTTGGCGGCCCTGCACCGCCTGTCGGGCTCTTCGGCGTTCCCGGCCCAGGCCTCCGACCCCGACGCGCATCCCGGCACGCACCCCGGCGCTCGCGCCCAACTCCCTTCGGAGAAAGGCGCCCTGACCGTCGGAGCAGCCAAGGCGGGCGCCCTTCTGGAGCGCCAGCTGACGCTGGCCCGGACGCGCGCCCACTCCGCCGCTCTGCAAGCACTCGGCTCCTCCCGTTTCCACGCCGTCGCCGACAACGTCGCCGTCCTCGCCAGCGAGGTCCCGCTGACCGCGTCCGCGTCCGCCACCGGCCTCAAGCCCCTGGCCGCCGCCGCGGAGGAACGCCTCCGCGACGCCGTGGCGGGGCTGCCCCTGATCACCGCGGGCCACCCCTACAACGCGGAGGCCCTCGTCCACGGCCTCTCCGCCGATACCGCCCCGCAGCCCCAGGACTCCCCCTGGCACCAGGTCCGGCTCCTGCTGCGCCTGCACCGCTATGCGTGCGAGGTCCGGTTCGGCGACGAAGCCCCCGTGGACGTACGCCTGCTGACCGCGGGGCAGGCCCTGGACCGGCACCGCGACGCGGCCGAGGCCGCCGCGGCGGCGGCCTCCGCGGCCCGCACCCCGCGGATCGCCCCGGCGACGGCGTACGCGCTCGGGGTGCTGCACGCGGACCAGCGACACGAGGTGGAAGCGGCCAGGTTCGCGTTCCAGCGGGCCTGGATGAGGGAGACGGTCGGCACTCCGTGACCCGCGGAGGCCCCGTACACGCGATGGGAGGCCCAGTGCACGCGACGAACGGAGACCCCGTGCTCGCGGCGGGCTGCGTACTGTGGCGCCACTCGCCGTTCGACGGCGAACTGGAGATCTGCCTGGTCCACAGGCCGAAGTACGACGACTGGTCACACCCGAAGGGCAAGCTGAAACGCGCCGAGGCCGCGCTCGCGGGCGCGGTGCGCGAGGTGGAGGAGGAGACCGGCTACCGGTGCGCCACCGGACCCCGGCTCGCCACGCTCCACTACATGGCCAACGACCGCCCCAAGCAGGTCAGTTACTGGGCCGCCGAGGCGACGGAGGGCCGCTTCGCCCCCAACCGCGAGGTCGACCGCATCCTCTGGCTCTCCCCGACGGGAGCCCGCCACCGGCTCACCCAGCCCCGTGACAAGGATCTCGTCGACGAGCTGCTGGCCGTGCTGCGGCACGCGTAGCGCCGCGCGGCCCGCATGTAGGGCGGCCCGCACGTGTAGGGCTGAGGGCACGCTCAAGCCGGAGCCGTTGAATGGGTCTCCGCGTCCGTGCGGGCCAGGCTGCGGGCGCGGCGGGCCGGGCCTCTCCAGCCACAGGTGCAGCGCGCCAGGCAGAAACGGCCTTGGTCGACCGTCGTCGTGTGATGTTCCGGAGGGTTGCTCTGCTCCTGATGCGCCACGGGAACAACGGTACCCACCGCGGGTGAACACCACCCCGGGCCGGGTCCTCGCGTGACAACACCCCCCACCCGTCGTTAAGCGGAACGACAGGAGGCCCGCGCGAGGACGGCCAGGCTGGGGGTTGGCAGGCGATGGTGGAGCGGCAACTGAGACTGCGGGGCAGCGCTGTCGCCCTGGCCGCCGCGACGGCGGGGCTGGTGGTCTGCGCCGCCGGCTGCTCGGGCCCCGGGGCCGCCGCCGAGGACGCACGGGCCGCCGAGGACCCGGTCGGGATCCTCCACCGGAGCGCGGAGAACCTGGTCCGGGCGGGCAGCTCCAAGGCGCGTACGTCGATGGAGATGGCCACCGGCGGCACCCGCGTGACGATCCGCGGCGAGGGCGTCTACGACTACGAGGACCAGGTGGGCCGCCTGAAGGTGCTCCTCCCCCAGGACCCGGCCGGCGTCGACGAGCGCCGCCCGATCACCGAGCTCCTCGCGCCGGGCGCCCTCTACATGAAGAACCGCGGCGCGGGTGTCCCGGCCGACAAGTGGGTACGCGTCGACACGGCCACGCTCTCCGACGGGAACCTGGTCACCGGCGGCGCGACCGACCCGTTCGCCGCCGCGGAACTGCTGCGGGGCACGCGGAAGGCGACGTACATGGGCCGCACGTCGGTCGCGGGCACCCCCGTACGGCACTACCGCGGTACGGCCGATCTCGGCGCGGCGGCGCGCGACGCCTCTCCCGGGAGCCGGGCGTCCCTGCGGGCGGCGGCGAAGGGCTTCGCGACGGCGACGGTCCCCTTCGACGTCTACCTCGACGACGAGGGCCGCATCCGCAAGGTCCGCCACCGCTTCAGTTTCGTGAACGGGCAGCAGAAGGGTACGGTCGCCGTCTCCTCGACGACCTTGCTGTACGACTTCGGAGCCCCCGTCGACGTACGGCTGCCGGACGCGAAAGACATCTACGCCGGACGGATCGCCGAATAGGGAGGCCGGAATGTGCGGGGCCGGAAATGGTCCGTTGGTGCCATGCGCCGTCCGTGGGCCCCTCCCTACTCTAGGAAGTCGGTGACGGCAGGAAGAGGTGATGCACGTGGCTCCGGCGCGCGGTACGGCAGTTCAGGACCACGTGGCCCTCGCCGAGATCGAACTGTGCGGCGACCTGATCATCGCCGCCTCGGCCGCCCGCGAGGACCGGCTCAGCCCCGACCGCATCGACGAGGTCCTGAAGCTGGCCGAAGAACGCTTCCTGGAAGAACACGGCGAGAAGACGGACAGGTAGCACCGCCTGCCGTTCAGGGGCGCGGGGAACTGCGCAGTCTTTTAGGGGCGCGAGGAACTGCGCGACCAGCCCCAACGGACCCGCACCTGACAGACCGCCCGCCCCGGAGGGTTCACGTCCGCAGGAGCCGCCCGATCGCCTTCGTGGCCTCCTCCACCTTCGCATCGATCTCCGTACCGCCCTTGAGAGCCGCATCCGCCACGCAGTGACGAAGGTGCTCCTCCAGGAGCTGCAGGGCGAACGACTGGAGCGCCTTGGTGGAGGCCGAGACCTGGGTGAGTATGTCGATGCAGTAGACGTCCTCGTCGACCATGCGCTGCAGACCACGGATCTGCCCCTCGATGCGCCGCAGCCGCTTGAGGTGCTCGTCCTTCTGCTTGTGGTAGCCGTGGATCCCGCGGTCGTGATCGGTCACGATCTCCTGGGCCCCGGCCTCCCGCGACTCCCCGGAGGGCACTGTGGCGCCGGCCTCGGTGGTCGTCATCGCGTCCTCCTGCTGACTGATACCCCTACCGGGTATATGGTAACGAACTTTGCTGGGTATAGGGCCCTTGGGCAACGTCCTCGAAGGACCCCGTGCTGATCACTGTGCCCGATGGGCGACACTGGTGGGCGGCCGGTTAGCCGTGGCCGGATGATGCGCCTAGCATCAGCCTGACCGAAACCCAAGCAATCCGAGGACCCCACGTGCGATTTCGTCTGACCCCCAGGGAGACGAGCTTCTACGACATGTTCGCCGCATCCGCGGACAACATCGTCACGGGCTCGAAGCTCCTGATGGAACTGCTCGGGGCGGACGCCTCCGGCCGGGCCGAGATCGCCGAGCGTATGCGGGCCGCGGAACACGCCGGTGACGATGCCACGCACGCGATCTTCCACCAGCTGAACTCCTCGTTCATCACGCCGTTCGACCGCGAGGACATCTACAACCTCGCCTCGTCCCTCGACGACATCATGGACTTCATGGAGGAGGCCGTCGACCTGGTCGTCCTCTACAACGTCGAGGATCTCCCGAAGGGCGTCGAGCAGCAGATCGAGGTACTGGCGCGGGCGGCCGAGCTGACCGCCGAGGCCATGCCGAACCTGCGCACGATGGACAACCTCACGGAGTACTGGATCGAGGTCAACCGTCTGGAGAACCAGGCCGACCAGATCCACCGCAAGCTGCTGGCCATGCTGTTCAACGGCAAGTACGAGGCCATCGAGGTACTGAAACTCAAGCAGATCGTGGACGTCCTCGAAGAGGCCGCCGACGCCTTCGAGCACGTGGCCAACACGGTGGAGACCATCGCGGTCAAGGAGTCCTGACCTCTTCATGGACACCTTCGCTTTGATCGTGACCATCGGTGTCGCGCTCGGATTCACCTATACCAACGGCTTCCACGACTCGGCCAACGCCATCGCCACGTCCGTGTCCACGCGCGCGCTGACGCCGCGGGCCGCGCTCGCGATGGCCGCTGTGATGAACCTCGCCGGCGCGTTCCTCGGCAGCGGGGTCGCCAAGACCGTCAGTGAAGGCCTGATCGAGACACCGCACGGCAACAAGGGCATGTGGATCCTGTTCGCCGCGCTGGTGGGCGCGATCGTGTGGAACCTCGTCACCTGGTACTTCGGCCTTCCGTCCTCCTCCTCGCACGCGCTGTTCGGCGGCATGGTGGGGGCGGCGCTCGCGGGTGGGATCGGGGTCATCTGGTCCGGCGTCCTGGAGAAGGTCGTCATCCCCATGTTCATCTCGCCGGTCGTCGGTCTGGTCGCCGGCTATCTGGTGATGTGCGCGATCCTGTGGATGTTCCGCAAGTCCAACCCGCACAAGGCCAAGCGCGGTTTCCGTATCGCGCAGACCGTGTCGGCGGCCGGTATGGCCCTCGGCCACGGCCTTCAGGACGCCCAGAAGACGATGGGCATCGTGGTGATGGCGCTGGTCATCGCGGATGTCGAGGACGCGGGTGATCCGATCCCGGTGTGGGTCAAGATCGCGTGTGCGGTGATGTTGTCACTCGGTACGTACGCGGGTGGCTGGCGCATCATGCGGACGCTCGGCCGGAAGATCATCGAGCTGGATCCGCCGCAGGGGTTCGCCGCGGAGACGACCGGTGCGTCGATCATGTTCACCTCGGCGTTCCTCTTCCACGCGCCGATCTCGACCACTCACGTGATCACCTCGGCCATCATGGGTGTCGGCGCCACCAAGCGCGTGAACGCCGTCCGCTGGGGTGTCGCCAAGAACATCATCCTCGGCTGGTTCATCACGATGCCGGCGGCGGCGCTGGTCGCGGCAGCGAGCTTCTGGATCGTGAACCTGGCGTTCGTGTAGGGCCTTCTTCTCGCCCCCGCCGCCCCTACCCTCCCCCACTCTCGGCTTCGCTCGAGCGGGGGGACCCCCATCGTCCCTGACTCAGGGGCTCC
>NZ_LIQZ01000182.1 GCF_001418655.1 Streptomyces phaeochromogenes
GTACGGGCCCGACTTCCGTTACCGGCACTACGCGGCCGTCGAGACGCTGCCGTTCGCGGTGGGCGGGGCGGCGGGGGCCGGGGCGGTCATCGCGGCGGCGCAGGTGCCGCCGGTGCGGCGGTGGCTGTCGGACCGGCTCAAGCCCGGCGACGGGCCCAGCGAGGAGAAGCGGGCGGAGAGTTGGTTCTCCGTGCGGTTCGTCGGCGAGGGGGGTGGTCGGCGCGTGTTCACCGAGGTCTCCGGTGGGGATCCCGGGTACGGGGACACCGCGAAGATGCTGGCCGAGTCCGCGTTGTGCCTTGCGTTCGACGAGCTTCCCTCGACGTCTGGGCAGGTGACGACGGCTGTTGCCATGGGGGACTCGCTGATTGAGCGGCTGCGGGGAGCTGGGATCAGTTTCCGGGTTGCCGCCACGCGGTAGTGCTCCGCGAGGCGCCCCGCGAGCCTGGACCCCGGCCACCACAGGAGTGCACTTGAGCCGCGCGATCGACGTGCTCGTTCTCGGTGGTGCCGGGGTCGACACCATCGTGTACGTGCCCGAGTTGCCGCTGCCCTTCGCCGACAGCCACATGGTGCCCGCGATCGAGACGCGGGCCGGGCAGACCGGGGACTTCGTGGCGCTCGGGGTGCATGCGCTCGGGCTGCGGGCGCACCATCTCGACATGCTCGGTGAGGATCACGCGGGGGATCTGGTGCGGGCGCTTCACCGCGACCGGGGTATCGCGCTCACCGAGGTTCCGCAGCCGGCCGGTACCAAGCGGGCGGTGAACCTCGTCGGGCCGGACGGGCGGCGGCTCTCGCTGTACGACAGCACGCGCGCGCGGGAGGAGGACCGGCTGCCCCCGGAGACCGTACGGGCCCTCGCCGCGAGGAGCCGGCACGCGCATGTCTCCATCACGCACCCCTGCGCGTACGCCCTTCCGGAGCTGCGCGAGGCGGGGGTGAGCATCTCGACCGATCTGCACAACTGGGACGGTACGCAGGCGTATCACGAGGCGTTCGCGTACGAGGCCGACGTCGTGTTCCTGTCGGCGGCCGAGCTGGCGGACCCGGAGCGGACCATGCGGCGGATCGCCGAGCGGGGCCGGGCCGAGGTGGTCGTCGCGACCGCCGGGGCCGAGGGCGCGTACCAGTTGCTGGACGGTGAACTGACCCGCATCCCGGCCGTCACGCCGAGCGCGCCGGTCGTGGACTCGAACGGGGCCGGGGACGCCTTCGCGGCGGGCTATCTCTTCGGCCGGCTGAGCGGCGAACCGCCCGAGCGGTGCGGGCTCTTCGGCGCGATCGCCGGGGCGTACGCGTGCACGGTGCCGGCCACACGGGCCGACGTCATCGGCCGCGAGGAACTGCTCAGAGCGGCCACCCCATGACCGTGTAGATCATCCCGGCTATCCAGGCGACTCCGGCGAGGACGGCGAGGAGCAGTCCGGCCATCACGGCCCGCTCGACGGGCTGGGTGGGGCTGGTGGCGGGCTTCGGGGCGCGGTGTGTCGTCATGCGTCACAGCCTGCCGATCATGCCGGGGGCCCGGCATCCGTACAGATACTCAGAACCGGTACTCAGAAGGCGTACTCAGAAACCGGCGCCGAGTACGCGTACTCAGGGGCCGCCCTCAGGGGTCGTCCTCAGGCGGCCGTCGCCTTCAGCGCGCGTCGGCACAGGGCGTCCGCGTGCCTGGTCGTCTCCGGTTGGCGGAAGCGCGGCGCGAGATGGAGGGTGTGGGCGCAAGCGGTGTCCAGGGTCACCCGGTGGCCGACGGAGACGAACACCGGCTTGACGCCCGGCTGGGTGCGCAGCGCCCGGCCGACCTCCTCCTCGCCCGCGAGCAGCGGTGAGGCGGATCCGCGTGGGGCGCCCGGCTCCTCGTACGTGAAGGTGAACGGGTTCTTGGCGACGCCGACCGTCGGAAGGCCGGTGAGGACGCCGAGGTGGCTGGCCAGGCCGAAGCGGCGCGGGTGGGCGAGACCGTAGCCGTCGCAGACGACCAGGCCCGGTGCGCACGGCAGCGCTTCGAGGGCGGCCAGGACGGCCGGGATCTCCCGGAAGGCCAGCAGCCCGGGGACGTACGGGAACGGCACCTGTCCCACGGCCGTGGCCTCGGCGACCACGTCGAGGGTCGACGCGTCGAGCACGACGGCCGCGGCCACGACGACATCGCGCTCGTCGTCGTACGCCACGTCGACCCCGGTCACCCGGCCGGTTCCCGGCGGCGGCCCGGGCTCGTCGAGCACCACCCGCCCCCGCAACTCGTCCTGCACGGCCCGGGCCTGGTCCTCGGTGGCGGGCCAGCCCGCGGGGATGCGTACGGTCGTCGTCATGATGTGACGAGCGTACGACCCCGCGGCCGACGGTCACTTGCCGTACCCGTTCCGGTCCCGTTCGCCCGGGGGACCCCGGTCAGCGCTCCAGGCGGGCCACCCGGCCCTTCTCGCCGGAGGCCCAGCAGGCCCGGTCGGGGGTGCAGTCCACGGTGTCGTACGAGCCGGTGTCCACGGTGCGCCAGGTGCGGCCACCGTCCGTGGTGAGGTCGGTGCCGGTGGGGCCTACCGCGAGGGCCGACGTGCGGCTGTGCGGGAGCCAGGTGACGCCCGAGCGGTAGGCGGGCGGCGGTGTGCCGGCCGTCGTCCAGGTGCGGCCACCGTCGCGGCTGGTCGCGGCGGCCTGCGGGGAGGCCTGGTCGGCGCGGTAGTCGCCGCCGACCGCGATGCCGTGCGTCCGGTCGCGGAAGGCGACGGCGAAGACGCCGCGCGCCGGGTCGCCCGCCGGGATCGGCGTGTCGGTGACCGTCCAGGTCAGGCCCCGGTCGGAGGAGTGCAGCACGCGCGCGCGTGCCGCTCCGCCGGTGGCCAGCCACACGTCCCGCGACCCCGAGCTCACCAGGCACTGTCCACTCGCCGCGAAGCCCGCCTCGCCCGGCTGGGCCGCGGGCATGCCGGCGCTCGGCAGCACCTTCCAGGAGCGTCCGCCGTCGCGGGTCGACAGGATGCGGAACTTGCCGTCCACCGGGTCGCTCATGGCCAGGCCGTGGCGGCTGTCGAAGAAGGTGATGCAGTCGTAGAAGGCCTTGGCGTCGGTGTTGCGGAACGACTCGGTCCAGGTCGCGCCGCCGTCCTCGGTCCGGAAGACCCTGGACGCCTCGCCCTCGCCGATGGCCAGCACCACGGCACGCCTGCCGTCGAAGGCCTCGATGTCGCGGAACTCCAACTCGGCGGCTCCCGGCGGCGATACGTTCCGCCAGTTCTTGCCGCCGTCGGCGGTGCGCAGCACGGTTCCCTTGGACCCGGCCAGCCAGGCGGTGTTCCGGCTGACGGCGGAGAGCCCGCGGAAGCGGACGTCCGCGCCGCTGTCCTTCAGCTCCCAGTGCGGCGCCTTCCCGCCACCGGAGCCGCTGCCCGGGCCGCCGCCCGGCCTGTTGTCCGCCACCTGGCCCGATCCCTGGTCCGGTCCGTGTGCCTGCGCGGGTGCCGTGAGCGTGGCGGCGAGTGCGAATCCGCACGCCGCCGCCGTCACCAGTCGCCTCGTGGATCCCGTACGGCCTGTGGATCTCGTATGTCTCGTGCGTCGCGTCTTCCCCAAGCCCCTCATGGCGGGCGAAGCTAGCCCACTCCCCCAGTGGCGTCCAGATGCCCCGGAAGGCATCGGCGGTCACTTGAGGAATCTTTGATCACTTCCGTGATTGAAGGCGGTGACGGAGGTCACTCGAATTTCATGCACTTTCATGCGCACGGATCGGCCGGTTCGAGCGTCTCTACAAGTGCCCGGCTCATCCGTCCGCCGTTCGTCCAGCCGTCACAAGGGAGCAAGGCGTTGTCCACCGTCATCGAGCAGCCCGTAGAGGCCCGTCTCGTCGCCGCGGCTCCGCGGATGCCGAGCATTCCCGCAACCCTCCGGTACGACCCGCACGACCCCTTCGCCGTCCGCATGTCCTTCCCGGCCCCTGCCACGCTCGAAGGCGTGGACGTGATCTGGACCTTCGCCCGCGAGCTGCTCGCCTCGGGCCTGGAGGAGCCGGTGGGCCGCGGGGACGTCCGCGTGCGGCCGTACGGGTACGACCGCATCGTCCTGGAGTTCCACGCCCCCGAGGGCACCGCCGTGGTCCACGTCCGCACGGGCGAGCTGCGGCGCTTCCTGGAGAGTACGACCCAGGTCGTGCCCTTCGGTCTGGAGCATCTGCACCAGGACCTGGACCAGCAGCTCGCCGAGCTGCTGCGGGACGCCTGCTGACCCCTTCCGGAGAGATCCCGGAGAGGTCGGCGCCCCTTCCCCAGCAGGGTGTTGAGCTCGCCGTGGTCGAGTCCGCCGGCCGGCGACTCGTACGTTCCCGTGCCCAGCAGCTCCCGCGCGGCACGGCGGACAAGCGCGTGTGCGGCCTGCGCGATGCCCGCGCCGACACCGATCCGGGCGACGCCGAGTGAGGACAGCTCGGCGACGGACGGGGCGCCGGGTCCGACATCCCTCCGTGCCTCACCCGCGGGGCGGGGGCGGCTCCCGCGCTCAGCTTCCGGGCACCCCTGTCGTCGTCATCACCAGGACCACCGCCGAACGGACCTCCTGGACGGCCTTCTTCAAGGCGGGAGTGGTCGCCCCGCTGCGTTCGACCAGGTCCTCGATCCGCTGCTTGTACTGCCGCTGCTCCTTGCCCGACAGCAGGGTGCGCAGCTCGGCCCCGGCGGCGAGGGCGACGAGTGCCGCGTCCTGCTCGGGCACCTCCTCGACGGGCACGGGCCCCTCCAGTACCTCCCGGGCCTCCACGCGCAACGCGTCCACGACGGCGACGCGGTCGATCTCGTACTCCACGGACGGGAACACCCCGAGCACCCGTGTCTTCTCCGCGCGCAGGTACCCGTCGGCGGCGAGCTGCGCCCGTACGGCGTCCAGGGTGACGCGGGCCCGCAGGCCGACCCAGGTCTTCCACCTGTGCGGGCGGGACTCCTCGACGAGTTCCAGGAGCCCGTCGAGGACGGGGTCCCCGGTCTGGGCGTCGGGGTCCGTGGGCGTGGCGATGCCGTCCACGTCGGCGAGCAGCCCGCGCTGTGCCAGCTCGGTGAGGGCACCGGCCCGGACGAGATGGGGAAGGTGGGCGGCGTCGGTGACCTTCAGCTTCGTGGTGTCCCAGGCCAGCAGGTAGAGCCGGGCGGGCAACGAGAGGGAACCGGTGGGCACGGGGTCTCCTTGGTGCGGTCGAGGTGGGGGCTCACGTTAATTCGTTGACAGCCGTGAGAGCCCTTCGTACGGTGTATGACGGTTCTGTTGTCGCCGATTGGAGAAGGACGTTGCTCGTCTGAGGTCCTGAGACACCTCGTCACACACGTATCCGTGTGTGCGCAGCGTGCGACCTCGGCATTCGAGCCGTCCTTCGGAACAGGGCCTTCCCCTTCCCTCCGAGGATGCCTTGAGGATCTCTGTCCGTCCTCTCGGCCGTCGTCGCCGCCCCGGTGTCTCGATACGCGTTGCCCTGACCGCATCAAGTACCGCGAGGCGCGTATGTCAACCTTCCCCACCTCCATCACCTGTACCTCCCTTTCCTTCGCCTGGCCGGACGGCACCTCCGTCTTCGACGATCTGCAGGTGGCTTTCGGACCCGGCAGAACCGGCCTCGTCGGCGTCAACGGATCAGGAAAATCAACCCTGTTGAAGCTGATCGCCGGGCAACTGACCCCGGCCGACGGCACCGTGCGTGTCGCGGGCGAGGTCGGCTATCTGCCGCAGAACGTCACCCTGGACACCGGTCTGCGGGTCGACGAGGCGCTGGACATCGCCGCCAAGCGGACCGCGCTGCACGCCATCGAGGCGGGCGACGTGTCCGAGGCGCACTTCGACGTCGTGGGCGACGACTGGGACGTGGAGGAGCGAGCCGTCGCGACCCTCGGCGAACTCGGCCTCGGCCACATCGAGTTGGACCGCACCATCGGCGAGGTCTCGGGCGGCGAGTCGGTGCTGCTGCGGCTGGCAGCGCTGCTGCTGCGCCGGCCCGACGTCCTCCTCCTCGACGAGCCCACCAACAACCTCGACCTGTACGCGCGCCGACGGCTGTACGCGGCCGTCGAAGCCTGGTCCGGAGTCATGATCGTGGTCAGCCACGACCGTGAACTCCTGGACCTGGTCGACCAGATCGCCGATCTGCGTTCCGGCGAGGTGACCTGGTACGGCGGCAACTACTCGGCGTACGAGGAGGCGCTCGCCACCGAGCAGGAGGCGGCCGAGCGCATGGTGCGTGTCGCCGAGTCCGATCTGAAGAAGCAGAAGCGTGAACTGGCCGAGGCGCAGGTCAAGTTGGCCCGGCGCAAGAAGTACGGACAGAAGATGTTCGAGCAGAAGCGCGAGCCGAAGATCGTCATGGGTGCCCGCAAACGGGCCGCCCAGGAGTCCGCGGGCAAGCACCGGATCATGCACGAGGAGAAACTCGCCGAGGCGAAGGAGCGCCTCGACGACGCCGTGGACGCGGTGCGGGACGACGACGAGATCCGCGTCGACCTGCCGTACACGGCCGTACCGCCGGGCCGGAACGTACTGACGCTCCTGGACCTGGAGTTGGCGTACGGCGCTAGCGTGGGCAGCTTCGATCTGCGCGGGCCCGAGCGGGTCGCGCTGATCGGGCGCAACGGGTCGGGCAAGACGACTCTGCTGCGGACGATCGCGGGAGAGCTGGAACCGGTCTCCGGGGAGGCGCGGGCACATGTGCCCCTGCGTTTCCTGCCGCAGCGGCTCGACGTGCTCGACGACGAGCTGACGGTCGCCGAGAACGTGGCCCGGTTCTCGCCCGGCGCCACCAACAATCGGGTCCGGGCGCGGCTGGCCCGCTTCCTGTTCCGGGGCGCGCGGGCCGACCAGCGGGCGGCGACGCTCTCCGGCGGCGAGCGGTTCCGGGCGGCCCTGGCCGCGCTGATGCTCGCCGAGCCCGCGCCGCAGGTCCTGATGCTGGACGAGCCGACCAACAACCTGGACATGGCGAGCGTGCGGCAGCTCACCACGGCCCTGGAGTCGTACGAGGGAGCGCTGATCGTGGCCAGCCACGACGTGCCGTTCCTGGAGTCCATCGGGATCACCCGCTGGCTGCTGCTGGAAGGAGGAGAACTCAAGGAAATCACGCCAGAAGCTGTCGGGTATCCCGGCTAGCTTCGGCGGTATGAGCCAGTTGACCACCGGTACACATCAGCCCGCCACCGGCCCTGACCAGCACGTTTCCGGTACGCACTCGTTCATCCGGGTGGTCGGGGCCCGGGAGAACAACCTCCAGGACGTGACCCTGCGCATCCCGAAGGGCCGGCTCACGGTCTTCACCGGGGTGTCGGGGTCGGGGAAGTCGTCGGTCGTCTTCGACACCATCGCGGTCGAGTCGCAGCGCCAGCTGAACGAGACCTTCACCTGGTTCGTCCGCAACCGGCTGCCGAAGTACGAGCGACCGCACGCGGAGGCCATCGAGGACCTCTCGCCGGCGATCGTCGTCGACCAGAAACCGGTCGGCGGCCACTCCCGGTCGACGGTGGGCACGATGACGGACGTGTACTCGGTGATCCGGGTGCTGTTCTCGCGGCACGGCAGCCCGAGCGCGGGCCCGGCCACCGCGTACTCGTTCAACGATCCGTCGGGCATGTGCCCCGAGTGCGACGGCCTCGGGCGCACGGTCCGGCCCGACTGGGACCGCATCCTGGATCCGGACCTGTCCCTGGCGGACGGCGCGATCATCTTCCCGCCGTTCGCCGCGGGGACCTGGCAGGGGCAGGGGTACACCAACACCACCGAACTGGACCCGCACAAGCCCGTACGCCAATTCACCACGGCCGAGCGGGAGTTCCTGCTGCGCGGGCGGCCCGGCAGCAAGGTCACCATCAGCGGCTCGGGCGGCACCTGGAACACCGACTACGAAGGGCTCGCCGACCGTTTCGAGCGGCTGTATCTCAAGCGGGACCTGTCCGCGCTCAGCCAGAAGACACGCGACCAGGTGCAGGGCTTCATGACGGAGGGGCTCTGTCCGGGGTGCCGGGGCGCGCGGCTGAACGAGGCGGCACTCGCCACCCGGATCGGCACCGGGCCCGCCGGGCGGCCCGGCCTGTCCATCGCCGACTGCACCAGGATGCAGATCAGCGACCTGATCCCCGTACTGAAGGACATCGACGACCCGGTCGCCACTCCGGTCGCAGCCGCCGCCGTGGCTTCGCTGGAGCGGATCGAGGGGATCGGGCTCGGCTATCTCAGCCTGGACCGGGAGACGCAGACGCTGTCCGGCGGGGAGGGGCAGCGGCTGAAGATGGTGCGGCACCTCGGGTCGAGCCTGACCGGGATGACGTACATCTTCGACGAGCCGAGCGTCGGGCTGCACCCGCGTGACGTGGGGCGGCTCGGGGATCTGCTGCTGCGGCTGCGGGACAAGGGGAACACGGTGCTGGTCGTCGAGCACGACCCGGACGTCATCGCCCTCGCCGACCACATCGTCGATATGGGACCGCGGGCGGGGGCGGACGGCGGCCGGGTCGTCTTCGAGGGGACTCCCGGCGGGCTGGCCTCGGCCGACACCCCGACGGGCCGCTGTCTGCGCCGCCGCACCGAGGTGAAGCGGCGGACGCGGACGGCCACCGGCGGGCTCTGGGTGAAGGGTGCCGGACTGCACAACCTGCGGGACGTGACGGTCGAGTTCCCCACGGGTGTGCTGACCGCGGTGACCGGTGTCGCCGGTTCGGGAAAGAGCACGCTCGTCTCGAAGGAGTTCACGGCCGCGCACCCGGACGCCGTGGTCGTCGACCAGTCGTCCATCGGCATCTCGGCGCGGTCCACTCCGGCGACGTACCTCGGCGTCATGGACACCGTACGGAAGATCTTCGCGCGGGAGACTGGCGTGGAGCCGGGCCTGTTCAGCTTCAACTCCGATGGAGCGTGCGGGACTTGCCAGGGGCGCGGGGTCAGCTACACCGACCTCGCGTTCATGGACCCGGTGACCACGACCTGCCCCGACTGCGAGGGGCGGCGCTTCAAGGACGAGGTGCTGCGGCTGACCGTGGGCGGCAACTCCATCGTCGACGTACTGGAGATGACGGCCGATCAGGCCCTGGGCTTCTTCGAGGACTCGGGCGTCCGCCGCCGTCTGCGGGCTCTACGGGACGTAGGGCTAACGTATTTGACGCTCGGTCAGCCGCTGTCCACTCTCTCCGGCGGGGAACGGCAGCGCATCAAACTCGCGACCCGGCTCCACCGGACGGGGGCGGTGTACGTGCTCGACGAGCCGACGACCGGCCTGCACATGTCGGACGTCGACGGCCTGCTCGCCCTCCTCGACCGGCTGGTCGACGCGGGCAACACCGTCCTGGTCGTCGAGCACAACCTCGAAGTCGTCGCCCACGCCGACTGGGTCATCGACCTGGGGCCCGACGGCGGCAAGGACGGTGGGCGGGTCGTCTTCGAGGGGACGCCGGGGCAGCTTCTGGACGCGGAGGGGTCGTTCACGGCGGAGCACCTGCGGCGGTTCGTGGCGTAGGGCTCCGGCGGGGGCATGAGGGCGAGGGCATGGGGGCGATCGACCGCGGGAGGGAGTGCGGATAGGGACACACCCGCCACAATCCCCTCTCCAGCCCCGCACCCCGGGGGGCTGTTGCGACTCCGGCATGGGCTGCATGATGTGCGGGGACACAACCGGCCGAGACGGAGAAACGTACGTGCCCAGCCAGAAAGCCCTCATCCGCCGCCCGAGCCCCCGCCTGGCCGAGGGTCTGGTCACGCACATCGAACGCACGAAGGTCGACGTCGAGCTGGCGGCCGAACAGTGGGAGGCGTACGCGGAGGCACTGCGTACGCACGGCTGGGAGACCGTCGAGGTGGACCCCGCCGACGACTGCCCGGACTCCGTGTTCGTGGAGGACGCGGTGGTCGTCTACCGCAACGTGGCGCTGATCGGCCGCTCCGGCGCGGAGTCGCGGCGCGGCGAGACCACCGGGGTCGAGGAGACCGTGGCACGGCTCGGCTGCTCGGTGAACTGGGTGTGGGAGCCGGGCACGCTCGACGGCGGTGACGTCCTGAAGGTCGGCGACACGATCTACGTCGGCCGGGGCGGACGGACCAACGGGGCCGGCATCCAGCAGCTGCGGGCCGCCTTCGAACCGCTCGGCGCCCGCGTCGTGGCCGTACCCGTGAGCAAGGTGCTGCACCTGAAATCGGCGGTCACCGCCCTCCCGGACGGCACGGTCGTCGGGCACGAGCCCTTGGTGGACACCCCGTCGATCTTCCCGCGCTTCCTCGGGGTGCCGGAGGAGTCCGGCGCCCACGTGGTGCTCCTCGGCGGCGGCAAGCTGCTGATGGCGGCCAGCGCACCCAAGACCGCCGAGCTGTACGCCGATCTCGGCCACGAGCCCGTCCTCGTCGACATCAGCGAGTTCGAGAAGCTCGAAGGCTGTGTGACTTGCCTCTCGGTCCGGCTCAGGGGGCTGTACGCCTGAACGACCGACTGGGACACCCGTTCGCCCCCTGGGACCTGCGGTGTCCGCCAGGTGGGCGACTCCGGGAGACCGCTGTTGCCGATCTCCGGAGAGATCCTTGCTGATCAGGGCTCTTTACGTCGCGCTTAACCTACGGCATCGTAACCTACGGATACGTAGCCTACGATGCCGTAGGTTGTGTGAACGCTCAGTATTTTCGTCCCCTCTGGAGCCCTCGTGACGATCACTTCTCCCCATCTCGGCAGCCCGTCCTCCGACTGGACCGACGCACGGCTGCTGTTCGCGCTGGAAGAAGTGGTGGAGACCGAGCTCAACCGTCACCTGAAGGTCGCCAAGGACTGGATGCCGCACGAGTACGTGCCCTGGTCCGACGCCCGCAACTTCCCCGGCATCTTCGAGGACGGCGAGGCCTGGGACAAGGAACAGTCCAAGGTCACCGAGCTCGGCCGCATCGCGCTGGTCGTGAACCTCCTCACCGAGGACAACCTGCCCAGCTACCACCACGAAATCGCTTCCCTCTTCGGCCGCGACGGCGCCTGGGGCACCTGGGTGCACCGCTGGACCGCGGAGGAGGGCCGGCACGGCATCGTGATGCGCGACTACCTGCTCGCGTCGCGCGCCGTGGACCCGGACCAGCTCGAAGCCTTCCGCATGATGCACATGAGCGAGGGCTTCGAGTCGGACAACCGCCACTCGATGCTGCACTCCGTCGCGTACGTCGCCTTCCAGGAGCTCGCGACCCGCGTATCGCACCGCAACACCGGCCACCAGTCGGGCGACCCCGTCTGTGACCGCATGCTGGCGCGCATCGCGACCGACGAGAACCTGCACATGGTCTTCTACCGCAACCTCCTCAAGGCCGCGTTCGAGCTCGCCCCGGACCTGACCATGCAGGCCGTGCGGGACGTCGTCGTCCAGTTCCGGATGCCCGGACACGGCATGCCCGGCTTCGAGCGGGCCGCCGCGCAGATGGCGATCGGCGAGGTCTACAACATGCGGATCCACCACGACGACGTGCTGATGCCGGTGCTGCGTCACCTCAAGGTCCTGCAGATCGACGGCCTGGGCCCCGAGGGCCTCAAGGCCCAGGAAGAGCTCGGTCTCTACATGGGCGGGCTCGACGCCGAGGCCTCCAAGTTCGACGAGAAGCTCGCGGCTCGCAAGGCGCGGATGGCGGCGAGGGCCGCGGCCGTCTGACCGATTGGCTCGGGCGAGTCGTTCAGCTGCGGCTCGCCGAGCGCTGAGCGCGCCCACGCGGCGGAGCCGCATATCGACACAGCCCCGCGCCCCTTGGGGCAGCCCCTGGCTCACTCGTACGCCGTCATCTGTGCCAGTGCCGCGTCGCGGACGTCGGGCTGCGGGTGGCGGCGCAGGGTCCGTAGCTGGGCCCGCCACTGAGGCGCCCAGCCCGTGCGGGTGCCGAGTGTGGCCGTGATTGCCGTGGCCAGCAGTCCCTCGCTGTGGCCGCCGTGGACAGTCAGCCGTTGGGCGGCGCCGAGCAGGATCTCGGCGTCGCCCTCCTGCGTCCGGCGGAGCCTGGCGGCGAGTTCCGTGGCGGTGCGGGCCGCGAGCACCGGCCGGCCTGCCGTCAGCGCGGCCAGCCGGTCCAGGGCCGTGTCGACCTGCTCCGCCTCCGCGTCCAGGTCGAGATGGAACGCCGCGATGGTGGCGGCCTGCGGTACGAATCCGTCATAGCTCGCGAGCAGCTCACCGGCTCCTAGGGCCGCTTCCCGGATGGGCCCGGCGGCTGTCCTGGCCTGCTGGGCGAGCCGGGCGACGAGGTAGTCGACCCGTTGGCGGGCGGGGCGGTCGCGACGGGCTTCGGCGTCGGCGGCGAAAGCGTTGGCACTGGTCCCAATTTCGGGCTCGGACTCGGATTCCCCCTCCGCCTCGGCCAGTACGCGCAGAGCCTCCCGCAGGCCCCCCGCTCCCCCGGCCGCTCCTGCCGCCGCGACCACGAGACCCTGCCCCGCCGCCCGCCAGCTCGTGCGGTTCGACAGGTCCGCCGTGGCCGAGGCCAGGACGGTGGGGGCGTCCGGGGACCAGGGCGCCCAGTGGGACAGGGCGGCGAAGGCGAGGGTCGCCGTCGCCGGGTCGTCGGTCGCGCACACGTCACGTACGAGACGGGCGTACCGCGCGCGGTGCCGTTCCGGCAGGTCGAGGGGCGAGACGCGCAGGACGGCCGCGCGGAGCACCGGTTCGGCGCCCGAGGCGTCGTGCAGGAGCGTCCAGACACTCTCCTCGGTGAGCAGCGTGCCCGCAAAGGCTACACACGCGGCCCGGACGTCGAGGTGGGCACCGGGCCGCTCGTACGCCTCGGCGAGGAGCCCCGCGGCCACCGGTATCGGGAGCCGGGCGGCGGCCAGACGGGCGGCCTCCTTGCGGCTGGTCACCTTGATGCCCGGGCCGAGCAGCACCTCGCGCAGCTGTTCCACCAGCCGCGACGGCGGCACGTGCCGGGATGCCCGGGTGGCCGCGTACACGGCGACTCGGGCGCGGTCGTTCCCGGCGTGCGCGAGGAGTTCGGGCAATGCGTCGCCCGGCCGGTCGGTGTGGGCGAGCGCACCGAGCGCGGCCTCCGCGAGCACGACGTCCGACGAGCCGGTCCAGTCGCGTACGAGTCCGACGCCCGCGCCCGGTATCCGCGCGCCCTGCGCGATGGCGGCCACCCGCGTGTACGACGGCAGCCCGGCATCGGCGGCCTGATCGGCCAACTGCCGGGCTACGGCCTCCTGTTGACGTGGCAGCCAGCGTCGTACGTCGTGGTTCACGGGCACTGTCCATGGGCTGCCCTTGGTGAGGAAACGCCCGTACGGCGGGGTGTCCGCGAGGAGCACGTCGAGGAGGTCGGTACGGCGTCGGGTGATCACGTCCAGGACCGGCCACAGTGTTCCCGCCGAGGGTTCGAGCGAGAGGACGCGCGCGGCCCGTTCGTCACGGGTGGCGGGCGGCTCAAGCCACAGCTCGACCGCGTCGCGTACAGTGCCGTCGCTTCCGAACCTGACGGCCTGCCACAGGAGTTCCTGCAGCTCGGGCATGCCCGCGGTGCGACGTCCCACGGCCCGGGCGAGCGAGAAGGCGAGGCTGTAGTCGGACTTCTCCGCGCCCGCCTCGATCCACGGCCGCAGTGCCTCGTACACCTGGTGTTCCTGGCCGCGCCGCAGCTTCTCGTCGAGTCGGCCCAGATCGGCGCGTCCGGTGTTGCCGGAGATCCGGACGAGTGTGCGCAGCGCCCAGTTCACCAACTCGCGCGACCCGCCCGCCGCGTGCTCCCGCAGCACGGACAGGGCGAGCTCGCTGAGGTTGTCCCGGGTCTGGTGCGAGGAGTCCCGGGCCTCGACGGCGTCGGCGGCGATCCGGTCGAGGTGCGGCTCGGCGTCCTCGGTGAACAGGGCGGGCGGGGTGCGGGAGACCGCGTTCAGAGCGGGCAGCCGCACCGGGTCCTGTTCGTTGCGCAGCCGGGCCGACTCCTCCAGGACGGAGGTGACGGCCGCGGAGTCGCCGGAGCGGGCGGCGTTGCGGATCAGCAACGGCCAGGCCAGCGCCCGGTCTTCGGCGGCGGGGCGGCGCGTGGCCTCGACGAGCCGCTCCCGTACCTCGTCGACGGGCAGGAAGGATTCGGCGAGCAGCACGGTGTCCCATGTCTCTCCGCGCTCGCGTGCCGCGGCGGCCATACGCCGGGCCTCCTCGGCGACGCAACTGCGGGGAAGCGCCTCAAGGATGACCGCGTCCACGGAGGCACCGCCGGCGCCCCGATCCGCGGTCGACGCCGTGTAGAAGGCGTGACGGCGAGCGGGCGGCAGCGCCTGCAGGAGCGGCGCGAGGCCACCCGACGCGGCCAGCATCCGCCCGTAGACGGCGAGTTCCTCGGCTTCCGATCGGGCCAGTCTGCGCTGCAGCGAGCGACTGCGTGCGCCGATGTAGGAGGGGAAGCGGCCCGAGATCAGCAGCCGGAGCACGCGTTCCGGCGCGACGGCGGCGAACTCGCCCACCCGGTCGAGGAGTTGAGCCGGGATCCTGGAGGGGCCGAACCGCTCGACCAGCTCCAGGACCCGCAGTGGCTCGGCGGTCACGGTGACGACGACGACCTCCGAGTACCGCTGCCACCAGGCGTCACGCAGCGACTCCGGCAGCCCTGCCAACTCCCGTTCCACCACGCCCAGTAGGGCCCCGGGGTGCCGCCGGCCGAGGGACTTCGAGCCCTTTACGGCGTGCAGCAGCGAGGGCAGCAGCCGGGCGACCGTCGCCGGGGAGCACCCGGGCAGCAGCCGTGCCGCCTCCTCGTCGCCCCATTCCGCCCGCACCCCGTCGACGAGCCGGTCCGCCAGCGCGGTGCGCCGGCCCGCGACAACAGCACGCAGCAGCTGCCGGCGTATCGCCTCGGGCGCGTCGATGAGCGCCGACTCGTAGGCGGAGTCCGGCACTTGGAGACTGTCGGCGGTACGCAACGCGTGCCCGCGCACGAAGGAGTCCGGATCGGCGATACGCGCCGCGATCCACTCGGTGTCCCCGGCGACGGCCGCCGCGACGACGGCGAGCCCTCGCTCGTAGGCACCGCGGGTTTCGAGTTCGTCCAGCAGCGGACGCGTCTCCTCCAATTCCCGTGTGCGAGCGGCGAGTTCGCGCATGCGCAGGGGGTACGGGAGTGGATCGAGGGCGTTCAGCAGGCTCTCGGCCTGGTGCCGCGGGGTGTGGACCATGGGGTGGATTGTGCCTGCCGGGGCCCGTGGTGCGCGCCGAATTACCGATGTGGCCTGCCCCGAAGCCGAAAGCCGCCCATCGTGCCCCGCCCGTCCGCCGTACGCATTTAACCGTCCGTCGTACGCATTTACGGGTCGCCCCCGCGGTGCAACGGTGCCCGGAGGGGGTGACACACCATGGCACAGACCCATGAGTGGATGTTCTACGAGGTCATGTGGCGCGGCTGGGCGGGCAAGGGGCAGGTTCCGTATCCCGTGCCCTGGTGGGCGCAGCAGGCCTTCCGGCGCTGGAGCGACGACTTCGACGCCGGCACGTACGACTCGAAGGAGGCGGCCTTCGCCTCCAACGCCCTGTACCGCTACTGGCACATGGTCGGGGTCAAGGACCACCGGCAGGAATCCCTGATCGGGCAGGCCGGCGAGATCGAGCCGGTCTACGACAAGTACTGTCTCTCGTTCTTCCTGCACGATCCGGCGACGGGCACGCTGCGGCTGCCCCAGCTCCCGGACGGCGGAAGCGTCGAACAGCGCATGGAGGCACCGCACTTACCGGTCGTCGTCACGACGTTCCGTACTCCGGAGGGCGTCGAGCTCGTGCAGCGCACCTTCGCCACACCCGTCGGCGCACGGCAGCGGGACCTCGTCGTCTCACGGGTGACGGTGAGCAGCCCTACCGGGCAGCCGCACGAGGGATTGCTGTGCGCGGCGGTCATGCCCGCCGGGCCGAGCGGGTTCCAGCGGCACGACCGCAACGGCCGTCAGATCACCGACCGGCGGCTGACCTACTTGCGTCACTTGCCGGACGAACAGCGCGTGGAGACCAACTCGGGGTGGGGGCCGGTCTTCGACACCCCGCCCGAGCAGTACGGCGTGTACGGCAACCCGGACTCCTCCTTCGATCCGGACACGTATCTGGCGCACAGCCCGTTCCACGACCTGGTTACGGGCGGCAAGCTGAACGGCGCCCTGGACGCGCAGGACCAGGTGGCCGGGCTGTGCAGTGCCGTGTTCGCCTGGCCGTTCCGGGTCACCGCGGACGAGGTCTTCGAGCTGGACGTACGGCTACCGGTCGATCTGTACGCCGGAGCCGACGATCTCGCGGAGCTGAAGGGAACCCAGGCAACTGAACTGGAGTCCGCCAACCGCGACTTCTGGGCGGCGAAGCTGCTGGGCCAGGGACTCCAGCCTCAACTACCGTCCCCGGTCGGCCATCTGACGGACCTCTTCCGGCAGTCGCGGTCACAGCTGCTGATCCTCTCCGACCACGGGGAGATCCATCCGGGCCCGACGGTCTACGACTCGTTCTGGATCCGCGACTCGTCGGTGGAGGCCACAGCCTGCTCGCTGGTCGGCGATTCCGCCCTGGCGGAGCACCAGTTGGGCACGCACTACCCGCTGCGGTTCAACCGGGGCACCGGCCGGATCGGCCCCTGCGCCGAGTACGGCTTCTACGGCGGCCCGCACGAGAAGGACGACCGCGAGTGGGACAGCAACGGCCAGGCACTGTGGGCCATCGGCCGGTTCGACCGAACCGTCGGCCGACAGACGGCGTTCGGGGCGAAGTTGTACGTCCCGTACGTGCGCGACGCGGCCCGCTGGCTCCGCGACAACCGTGACGGGTACGGACTGTTGTACAGCGGCTGGAGCGCCGAGCACCTCGGCGAACGCGACAAGCCGCACTACTGGGACGACCTCTGGGGCCTCGCCGGGCTGTACGAGGCGGCGCGCCTCGCGGAACGGATCGACGCACCGGAGGTACCCGAACTCTGGGCCGCCTTCGACGACTTGAAGCGCGCCACCGGCGACTCGATCCGCTGGGTGCTGGCCGAGCAGCGCGCTCGCGGCGCCTGGGAGACGTACATCCCGACCGGGCCCGCCGACGTCGGACGGCTCGACTCCACGATGATCGGCACGGCCGCCTACTTCCACCCGCTGCGCCTGCACATGGGCAGCAAGCTGGGCGAGGAGGTCGACCGGGCCGCCCGCTCAACCCTGGACACGATGTACGCGCACTTCGTCACCGGCGGCTATCGCCACGAGGCGGCCTGGAACGCGTACGGGCCTTATCTGACCCTCCAGTTGGCGCACGCCTACCTGCTCGCGGGTGATCCCGCACGGATGGACGAGTTGCTCGGCTGGACGGTCGGCGCGGGCTTCCCACGAACGGCGGGACGGGTGGCGGCACTTGGCGCGTGGAACGAGCAGCACGCGTTCCCGGTCGCCTCGGACTTCGCCGAAGTCCCGTACCGGCCCTGGTACATGGGCGACATCCCGCACGGCTGGGCGGCTGCCGAGTATCTGCTGCTGATCCGCGACATCCTCTTCTTCGAGGCGGACGAGGACCGCGATCCGCATCTCTACATCGCGCCGGGCATACGTCCGCACTGGGTGCCGGAGGGCGAGGAGGTCGCGGTGGAGGCGGCGCCCACGCTCTTCGGGGAACCGTTCGGGTACCGGCTCGCGCACGATATGGCCGAGCGAACGGTGACCGTCGACATCACGGAGGCTCCGGACGGGGTGCGGTTCGTTTATCCGTGCCGGTTCGGCCGGGTGCGGGCGGCGTCGGCGGACGGGCGGGACCTGGAGGTGACGGGCCAGGACGTGCGGGTACCGGCCGGGACGGAGCGGTTCACCGTGACGTACGGGTGAGACCTACGAGTGAGACATACGAGTAACCGGCGCCGCCGTCAGTACTGCTGCTGGTGCTGGTGCTGCTGCTGGTCCTGCGTGCGGCGGAGACTGAGCCGCTCCTTCTCGGACAGGCCACCCCAGACGCCGAAGCGTTCGTCGTGGTCGAGCGCGTATTCGAGGCAGGCGGAGCGTATCTCGCACAGTCCGCAGATGCGCTTCGCCTCACGCACCGAACTGCCCGGCTCGGGAAAGAAGAACTCGGATCCGGTCTGGGCGCACAGTGCCTGTTCCTGCCAGGAGAGGTCGGGCGCGGCAATGGTGTCGTTGTGCATGCCCAGGATCGTGCCGCGCACCGAAAAACGTTCGATCAACGCCGGATCAATGCCAAGCCCCGACACCCCGCTGGGGCCCTCCACGCCGCGACCGGCCCCAGCGCGAGCGCAGACCCATTGATGCGCGCGGACCCCATGGTGCCGCCGACAACCGCCCGGCCGCACGGCGGCGCGCCCTATAGGGGCGCGCGGAACTGCGCGGCCAGCCCCCACCGGCCCGCACGCAACTAGGACAGCGAGACAGCACCCCACACAGGGAGCACCCGACTACCAAGAGTAACCACAAGCCCCACCAAGCCCAGCGGCAGCGCTCCGGCAGCGATTGTCAGTGCGCGGTGCAAGACTCGGGGTGCAGGCAACGGGACCCCTCAAAGGAGGGCAACATGCTCACCACCCGTTTCGTCACCGGCGCCCCGAACTGGGTCGATCTCGGCACGAGCGACATCGACGGCGCCACATCCTTCTATAACCGCCTCTTCGGCTGGGACTTCCGGTCGGCGGGACCGGAGTCCGGCGGTTACGGCTTCTTCCAACTGGCGGGGAAGACCGCCGCCGGCGGCATGCAGACCTCTCCCGAGCAGGGCCCACCGTCCTGGAACGTGTTTTTTCAGACCCCGGACGCCGACGCCACGGCCAAGGCCGTAGAGCAGACCGGCGGCAGGGTGCTCATGGCGCCGGACGACGTCATGAAGGAGGGCCGACTGGCCGTCTTCAGCGACAAGGCCGGCGTCTCCTTCGGCGTCTGGCAGCCGGGCCAACTGCGCGGCATCGACATCGCGGGCGACCCGGGCTCCTTGTGCTGGGTCGAGCTCTACACACCGGACATCGCCGCGGCGGCAGCTTTCTACTACTCCGTACTGGGCCTGGAGACCTCGGCCATGCCGTTCCCGGGCGGCACATACACCTGCCTCAACCCCGCGGCGGGCGGCGAGGACTCCATGTTCGGCGGTGTCGTCCCGCTGGCCGACGACCCGACGGAGCGGGAGACGGGCGCCTACTGGCTGCCGTACTTCGAAGTCACGGACACCGATGCCCTGGTCGCCAAGGCCGAGGAGTTGGGCGGCACGGTCCGGATGCCCGCCACGTCGGTGGAAGGCGTAGGCCGTATCGCCAAGCTCGCCGACCCGTACGGCGCGCGCTTCGCGGTGATCAAGAGCGAACCGCAGAGCTGACCACACGACTGACGACACGGC
Organism: Streptomyces phaeochromogenes; assembly: GCF_001418655.1. Classification (GTDB taxonomy): domain Bacteria; phylum Actinomycetota; class Actinomycetes; order Streptomycetales; family Streptomycetaceae; genus Streptomyces; species Streptomyces phaeochromogenes. The sequence continues at coordinate 19,281 of NZ_LIQZ01000182.1, forward strand.
AGACAACAGGGCAGCCAGCAGGGCGAACGGTGGCCGGGTCCCCACGATCGGGACCCGGCCACCGGACCGTCAACTTCGCCATCAACTTCGCCGTCAACTTCTGAACGCAAGCAGATTTCGAGAGCGCTCTCAGTCATAACCCTTGACGCCCCAACTCCCCCTGGGAACAGTGGTGCACCGCAGGGCGCCGATCCCCCACAGGTCGGCCCGTCCCCCTGCCTCCCCCCACATCCCAGGAGACTTCCGTGATCTCACGCAGAGCGTTCCTGTCCGGAGCCGCAGCCGTCGGAGCCACCGCAAGTTACCCCGTCTGGGGAAGCGCTCTCAGCCCCACCGCCGAGGCGGCCCCCGCCACATGTGAACTCGCCCTCACGAACGCCTCGTTGCCGGGCACGGTCCGCGCGTACGTCACCGGGCACGAGCAGGCGACCGGCAACTGGGTGCTGCTGCGGGCCGACGGCAGCGTCTACCGGCCCACCTCCCCCTCGGCGCCGCAGACCCCGCTGCCCGTCGACTGCGCCATCCCGCTCGGCGCCGCCGGCTCGGCCCCGAAGGTCCTGACGCTGCCTCAGATGTTCGGCGCCCGTGTCTACTTCGTCCGGGACAGCACGCTCAACTTCTTCCTCAACCCGGGCCCCGCGCTCGTGGAGCCCGCGTTCGCCACGCCCGGCGACTCGAACTACGGCAAGACCTGGTCGTTCTGCGAGTTCACGTTCAACACCCAGCAGCTGTACGCCAACATCAGCTACGTCGATCTGGTCACCGCCCTCCCGATCGGCCTGACCCTGGAGGGCGACACCACGCACACGGTCGCGCCCCTGCCCGACGGCGCCGTCGACCGGATCGCCTCCGACCTCACGGCACAGGCGGCCAGGGACGGCCAGCCCTGGGACAAGCTGGTGATCCGCGGCGACGGCGGCTCCGTACTGCGGGTGATCTCCCCGCAGAACCTGATGGCCCCGTACTTCGACCGGCCCGCCGAGATGCCGTTCCGCGACCTCTGGAACAGCTACATCGACGAGGTGTGGGCGAAGTACCGCTCGACCGACCTGAAGATCGACCTCCAGGGCGGCCGGGGCACGCTCACCGGCCGGGTCAGCGGTGACACGCTCACCTTCGCGGGCGGCCACACCTTCGCCAAGCCCACGTCGAAGGACATCTTCACCTGCAACCACGGGCCGTTCGCCAACAACCCGGGCGACTCCGACGACAAGAAGGCCCTCCTCGCCCGCCTCGCCGCCGGCTTCAACCGCTCGATCATGCTCACCCACCCCACCCAGCCCAACGGCACGACCACCGCCGACTACTACAAGGGCTCGGCCGTCAACCACTGGTCGCGCGTCGTCCACGCCAACTCGCCCATCGGCTACGCCTTCCCGTACGACGACGTACGCCCCGACGGCCAGCCCGACGTATCGGGCGCGGCCCACGACGGCAACCCACGCCGCTTCACGGTGACGGTCGGCTCGTAGCGGAGGGCGCCCCATCAGGGGCGCGGGGAACTGCGCGAGCAACGCACACCGACCCGCACCCAGAACACAGCTGATCCCGCGCCAACCCGCGGAGCCCTACGCCGAGGCCCGCCGAACCAGTGTCGTCGGCAGAACGACACTGGACGGCGCCCCCGCCAACCCGCCGGAGGCCGACGCGGAGGAGGTCCGGTCGAGCCCCCGCAACAGCAACCGCGCCATCAGCCGACCCATCTCCTCTATGTCCTGCCGGACCGTCGTGAGCGGTGGGTCGGCCTGCTCGGTGAACGGCAGCATGTCGTCGAAGCCGACCACCGCGACGTCCTCGGGCACCCGCCGCCCCCGCTCGCGCAGGACCCGCATGGCGCCCACCGCCGTGAGGTCGTTGGCGGCGAACACCGCGTCCAGGTCGGGGCAGCGGTCGAGGAGTTCCCGCATCGCACGCTCACCGCCCCCGGGGGTGAAGTCGCCCTCGGCGATCAGCTTCGGGTCGGCGTCCACCATCACGTCCCGGAACCCGTCGAGCCGGTCGACCGCCGAGGTCTGGTCGAGGGCGCCGGTGATGTGGGCGATGTTCCGGCGGCCCAGCCCGACGAGATGACGTACGGCCTCGCGGGCGCCGCCCCGGTTGTCGCAGTCGACGTACACCGCGCCGCGCGAGCCGTCGATCCAGCCGGGCCGCCCGCCGTACACCGTCGGCACCCCGTGGATGAGGCCGGGCAGCGGGTCGTCGAGGTGCAGGGAGAAGACGAGCGCGCCGTCGACATGGCCGCCGGCGAGATAGCGGCCCACGCGCGCGTGGTCGGCGCGCCCCTCCGTGAGCAGCAGCACGAGCTGCGAGTCGTGAGCCGTCAGTTCCTTGCTGATGCCGCGGAGCTGAAGCGCGAAGAAGGGGTCGGCGAAGACCTTGGTCTCCGGTTCGGCGATCACCACGGCGACGGCGTCGTGCCGCCGGGTCACGAGGCTGCGCGCGGCCTGGTTGGGCACGTAGCCGAGTTCCTCGACGGCCTGCCTGACCCGCTCGACCAGGGGCTCCCGCACACCGTCACCGCCGTTGACGACACGCGACACGGTGGCCCGGGACACTCCGGCCCTGGCGGCCACGGCCTCCAGTGTCGGACGGGGCTCTGTCGACTGCTCGGACACCTCGGGGCTCCTCAGGGCGGCGTTTGCGGATCAGGATAGCCGCCGTACGACGCGTCATTGAGAGCGCTCCCTTTTCGAATGGTCGAATGCGCTTGCCCAAGAATCCCTGAGAACTGCCTTGCCGGCGCCCCGAAGGGACGCGAGGAACTGCGCGACCGGCCACATCCACCCCGCAGACACCAACCGGCCCGCCGGCGGAGCCGTCAGTGCTCGTGCGGCTCGTGCGGCTCGTACCCCGGGATCGTCCCGTCCGTCTTCTTCACCAGGAACAGGCCCGCCATCCCCATGTCGGAATGGCTCTGGACGTGGCAGTGGTACATCCACGCCCCGGCGCCGACGCCCTCCCCGGCGATGACCTGGAAGCCGAACGAGTCGGCGGGCCCCACGATCTTGTTGTCGATGACCTGGCTCGGGTCGTCGGGGCCGGTCAGCAGCCCGGTGCGGTTGTCCGCCCAGCGATGACCGTGCACATGGAACGTGTGGTAGTACTCCCCGTGTGTGATCATCACGAACTCGACCCGATCGCCCACCGTGGCCTCGAAGTTGGGGCTCTGGTGGCCGGGCTTGTTGTTGATCGTCATGTCGTTGAAGACGATCGTGTGCGTCTTGTCGGGGAGGATGTCGCCCTTGCGGCGGACGATCACAGGACCGTAGAGGCCCTTGCGGAGGCCGACCGTGCCGTGTTCGGTGCCGACGACGTGGTCGTGGTAGTGCCAGTAGCCCGCGCTGCCCGCCCGCCAGGTGCCGTCCTTGCGGCGGCCGGGGGCGTGGGTGCGCCAGGTGTACGTACGGGTGTCGCCCGGTTCGACCTGGGACCTGCTCAGCTTCGTGCCGTCGCTGGAGATCTCGTAGTCCACGCCGTGGACGTGCAGACTCGCCGCCACGTCCATGGTGTTCTCGACCTCGATGTGGGCGGTGTCGCCCTCGTTGAGCTCGATCAGCGGGCCGGGGATCGAGGCCTTGCCCTTCTCGAAGCCGTAGCCCATCGATCCGTCGGCGAGCTTCTCGATGTAGAGCTTGAGGTGCTTCACCTCGCCGCCCGCGGGCGCGGTCCGGACCGGACTGTCCGCGGAGGTGGCGTCCTGCGCCGCTACGAGCGACAACGATGTCGCGACCGTGGCCACCGCGGCCCCGCCCAGCACCATCCGCCGGCTGAGGCCGCGTCTGTCCATGTCGTCCGTGGTGCCCATGCCGAACTCCCCCAACTGGGTGCGGAATCAACGGAATTGACGGAATTGAAGGACCGAGTGACAGAGACGAACCCGGGAGACGGTAGTGGCATCGCGTCCGTTTATCCACACTCAGGACAAAGTTCGTGCGATCCCGGTCGTACCTATTGGCGAGTTCCACGAAAAGGTCTAGCTTCCATGGCGCTGTTGCTGTGACGCGAGTGAGCCAAAGGGACCCAGGCTGTAGCGCCCCGGCGGCGAACCGAGCCCTAAAGGAAGCAGAGGGGTGGGTGACCACATGCGGTTCACACCGCATCAAAAGCCCTTGACCGTACGAGGGTTGAGCAGAGGTAGACGGAGAGGCTGGGCGGCCGCGCTGGCCGCCGGAGTCGTCACCGCGGGCGTCCTCTCGGGGCCGGCCGCGAGCGCGCGCCAGGCACCCGACCCGGCGCTGACAACGATGTCGATCAAGTCGCCGCCCGGCGGCGCCAACGTACGCGTGCTGATCTTCCACGGATCCGCGGCGAACGGCGAGGAGTCGCCCGTCGTCAACGCCGGGATCGAGGCGATCGAGGACATTGGTCTGACGGGGCCGGCGGCACAACGGTTCAGCGTGACGGCCACGGACGACGCCTCGGTCTTCACCAACGACACGAAGCTCAGCCGCTTCAACGCCGTCGTCTTCCTGACCGGCGGCGGTGACATCCTCGAACCGGAGCAGGAGTCCGGCCTCGAGGCGTACATGGAGGCGGGCGGCGGTTTCCTCGGCATCCATGACGCGGCCCGCGCCGAGCCCTACTCGGACTGGTTCTCGGGACTCGTCGGCGCCCGTCCGGCGGCCGGCAGCCCAACCGCCGTACAGCGCGCGACCGTTGAGGTCGGTGACCGCCGGCACCCGGCCACCAAGGACCTTCCGCTCCAGTGGAAGCGCCCCGACCAGTGGCTGAACTGGGTCAAGAACCCGTCCGGCGACGTGCACACGGTGGCCCGCGTCCGCGAGTCGACGTACCAGCCGGGCGACAGCAAGAACGGCGCGGACCACCCGGTGTCCTGGTGCCGTGACTACGACGGCGGCCGGTCCTTCTACACCGGCATGGGCGGCACGGTCTCCTCGTACGACGAGACGGACTTCCGCGCCCATCTGCGCGGGGCCCTGAACTGGACGACCCGTATCGCGCAGGCCGACTGCAAGGCCACGATCAACGCCAACTACAAGGCGGAGCGCCTGACCCAGCCCAACCAGCCGGGCCAGAACGACCAGATCGGCGAGCCGCACGGGCTGGTCACCGCGCCCGACGGCCGCGTGCTCTACATCGGCCGGGGCGGCGCCGACTCCTCGCAGCCCGTCGTGACGGACTGGGCCAACCCGGACATCGGCAAGGGCAAGGGCGAGATCCACGTCTACGACCCGAAGACCAAGAAGGTCACGCTGGCCGGCGCGCTCACCGTCTTCGGCAACAAGGGCGGCGGCGACGAGCTCATCAAGGTCGAAGAGGGCCTGCTGGGCATCGAGTTGGACCCGCGGTTCGAGGAGAACGGCTGGGTGTATCTGCACTACACACCCCACTCCCGGATCAACCGCGACACCCGGATGGCCGAGCGCTACGTCTCCCGCTTCACCCTCAGCTCGACCACGGGCAAGCTGGACATGTCCAGCGAGAAGGTCCTGCTGAAGTGGCCCGTCCAGATCCACAGCTGCTGCCACTCGGGCGGCGGCATGGCGTGGGACTCGAAGGGCAACCTCTACGTCGCGACCGGCGACAACAACTCCAGTGGCTTCAGCAGCGGTTACTCGGGCAACAACCCGCAGCCGAACTACAAGGGCGTCTCCTTCGCCGACGCGCGCCGCACGGCGGGCAACACCAACAACCTCAACGGCAAGATCCTGCGCATCCACCCGGAGCAGGACGGCACGTACACCCTGCCCGAGGGGAACCTCTTCACGGGCAAGGAGACCGCCGAGGGCGGCGGCAAGACGCGCGGCGAGATCTATGTGATGGGTGTCAGGAACCCGGCACGCATCTCCATCGACAAGAAGACCGACACCCTGTACGCGGGCTGGGTCGGCCCGGACGCCTCGGCGCCGTCGACGACCTGGGGTCCGGCGAAGTACGACACGTTCGCCGCGATCACCAAGCCGGGCAACCACGGCTGGCCGTACTGCATGGGCAACAAGCAGCCCTACCGGGACCGCAACCTGCCCGACCCCAACCAGCCGCTCGGCTGGTACAACTGCGACGCGCCGAAGAACGAGTCGCCCAACAACGACGGCCTGGTCAACCTGCCGCCGGTCACCTCCAACACCATCTGGTACTCGCCCCAGGGCGGCGGCCCGGACTTCCCGCGGGACGCCAACGGCATCCCGTCGTACAAGGCGGAGGACCAGAAGTTCCTGCTGCCGTGGCTGAAGGGCGGCGGCCAGGCGGCCATGGACGGGCCGGTCTACCGGTACGACGCCACGACCGCGAGCGACGCCAAGTGGCCCTCGTACTGGGACGGCAAGTGGTTCGTCGGTGACTTCTACGACGCCGACCAGCCGCGGCACGCGGTGCTGCTCGACCCCAAGACGGCCGGGCAGGGCGGCATTCCGGTGCACGCCGAGTCGCTGAAGAAGATCATTCCCATCGGCAACGACGGCATCAAGAACCTCATGGACTGGAAGTTCGGCCCCGACGGCACGCTGTACGTCCTCGACTACGGGCGCGGCTTCTTCACGTCGGACTCCAAGTCCGCGCTGTGGCAGGTGACGTACAAGGGCGGTGGCCCCACGCCTGCCGCCGATCAGCTGGCCAGGGAGGCGCAGTGACAAGCGTGACGGGCATGCGAAGGCGAAGAACTGGACGACTGTGGGTGGCGCTCGTGGCGTCGCTGCTGATGGTGCTCGGGCTCGCGTCCACCTCGGCGTCCGGCCAGACCGACGGCGCTCCGGCCGGCGCGGCAGCCGCCGCGCAGACACTCACGTGGACGGCCGGCGACGACATCACCAAGTACGCGTCCGCCCCCACCACGGCGGTCGCGGGCCCCACGACGATCGTCTTCGAGAACAGCAGGGCGACCGGCAACACCATGGGAATGCCGCACACGTTGACGTTCGACGTGTCCGACCCGGAGTATCAGAACGACGTACCGCTGAACATCCTGGCCAGCCCGAACGACGACCAGGGCGGCAAGTACACGGCCGAGGTGACACTCACTCCCGGCCGGTACCGCTACTTCTGCACCATCCCCGGCCACGGCCAGATGCAGGGCATCCTCGTGGTCACCGAGGGGACCGGTGAGGACACCACGGCGCCGGAGACCGCGGCGGACGTGAGCGGTACGCAGAACGCGGACGGCGCGTACGTCGGTTCGGCGACCGTGACGCTCAGCGCGACGGACGCCGGTTCGGGTGTGGAACGGATCGAGTACGCGATCGGTGACGCGGGTGCCTGGCAGCCGTACACCACACCGGTGGTGGTCGATCAGGTCGGCGCCCACAAGGTCCGCTACCGGGCGCTCGACAAGGCCGGGAACATGGCCGCCGAGAAGGCGGAGTCGTTCACGGTGGTGGCCAAGCCGACGGACGACACCACTCCCCCGGAGACCTCGGCCTCCGTGACCGGTGAGCAGAACCCGCAAGGGGAGTACCTCTCCATGGCGACCGTCACGGTGACGGCCTCCGACACCGGTTCCGGCGTCAACACCATCGAGTACGCGATCGGTGACGCGGGTGCCTGGCAGCCGTACACCGCCCCGGTCATGGTCCACGAGGTGGGCACCCACAAGGTGCGCTTCCGGGCCACGGACAAGGCGGGCAACGCGGCGGCCGAGAAGTCCGTCTCGTTCACCGTCGTCGCACCGCCCGAGGAGGACAAGACTCCCCCGGTGACCGGCGTGAGCGTCGACGGCACGAAGAACTCGTCCGGGGCGTACATCAACAACGCCAAGGTGACGGTGACCGCGTCGGACGCGCACGGTTCGGGGGTCGAGGCGATCGAGTACTCGCTCGACGGCGGGCCCTACCTCGCCTACACCACTCCCGTGGTGGTCGACCGCGTGGGCGCGCACACCGTGGCGTACCGCGCGCGCGACAAGGCGGGCAACACCTCCGACGCCCGGTCCGTGAGCTTCACGGTCGCCCCGGGCGGTGGCGTGCCGGCGCCCAACTGTGCCGAGTACGACGAGCGGTTGACGGTCATCGTCGGCACGATCGACTCGGGCGTGCCGAACCGGATCACCAACAGCCGTTGCCGCATCAACGAGTTGATCGAGGACGAGAAGGAGTGGACGTCCCACGCGCTGTTCCTCAAGCACGTGACGACGGTCCTGGACGCCCTCCTCAAGGAAGGTGTCGTCGTCCAGCGCGAGTACAACCTGATCAACAAGGCGGCCAAGCAGTCGGGCATCGGCAAGCCCGGCCAGACCGAGGGCTACCGGACGATCCTCGACGGTACGCCGGCGTCGTTCGCCAAGTGGCAGCACGTGGGCGGCGGTTCGTTCGGCCTGAACGCCGACGGGACCATCACCTCGGGCACGTCGAAGGCCGGTCTCGGCATGCTGTGGTTCCCCGAGCGCAAGTACGGGGACTTCTCGCTGAAGCTCCAGTGGCGTGACGACGCGCCGGGCACGGGCAACGCCAACTCCGGTGTGTTCGTGCGGTTCCCGGGAGTCCACAACCACCCCGAGGAGTCCCGGCCCGAGTGGGTCGCCATCAAGTACGGGCACGAGATCCAGGCGTTCGACAGCCCAACCGGCGACATGTACAAGAGCGGTTCGATCTACGGCTTCGACCGCGTGGGTCTGGCCGGGGCCGGTGTCACCCAGAAGGGCACCTGGAACGACTACGAGATCCGTGTGGTGGACCAGCACTACTCGATCTACCGCAATGGTGTGCTGATCAACGAGTTCGACAACACCGGTGGCCAGGACTTCACCCCGCCACGCTCGGACGACCCGGGCACGGACGGGCGACGGTTCGCCTCCGGCTATCTCGGACTGCAGGTGCACGGCACGACGGATGTCGTCTCGTACCGGGACATCAGGATAAAGGAGCTGTGATCAAGGAGTTGAAGAAGCTGTGATCAGGGAGCTGTAGGGCCGTTCTCCTTCTTGTTCCTGGCCCTGCTGGGCTGTACCCGCTTGGGCTCACCCGGCATCTTCGGGTACTCGGGCGGGTACGGCAGATCGCCCAGGCCGTGGTCGTGTTCGTCGCGGCTGGCGAGTTCGAGCAGGGCTTCGAGGGAGTAGGCATGCTCGTCCATGTCCGCGTGCACATCGCCGAGTCGGGCGAAGCGCGCGGGCATGGTCGCGAGGTCGAAGTCGCGGGGTACGGCGTCGGGGACCTCGTCCCAGGTGAGGGGCGCCGACACCGGGGCGTGCGGGCGGGGGCGTACGGAGTAGGCGGAGGCGATGGTGCGGTCACGGGCCGTCTGGTTGTAGTCGACGAAGATCTTCGCGCCCCGCTCCTCCTTCCACCAGGCCGTGGTCACCTGCTCCGGCATCCGCCGCTCCAGCTCGCGTCCGACGGCGATCGCGGCACGGCGGACCTGGGTGAAGGTCCAGCGGGGCTCGATCGGCACGAAGACGTGCAGACCGCGACCTCCGGACGTCTTGGGAAAGCCGCGCAGATCCCCGTACTCGTGGAGCACCTCGCGCAGTTCGTGCGCGGCGCGGACGGCGTCGCCGTAGTCGGTGCCCGGTTGCGGGTCGAGGTCGATGCGGAGCTCGTCGGGCCGGTCGACGTCGTCACGGCGTACCGGCCAGGGGTGGAAGGTGAGCGTGCCGTACTGGGCGGCCCACAGGACGGCGGCGACCTCGGTGGGGCACATCTCGTCGGCACTGCGTCCGCTGGGAAAGGTGATGTGGGCAGTCGGAATCCAGTCGGGCATGTTCTTGGGCGCCCGCTTCTGGAAGAACGACTCGCCGGTCACGCCGTCCGGGTACCGCTCCAGGGTCGTGGGCCGGTTCCGCAGCGCACGCAGGATGCCGGGACCGACGGCGATGTAGTACTCGGCGAGGTCCCGCTTGGTGAACCCACGCTCCGGAAAGAAGACCTTGCCCGGACTGGACAGCCGCACCTTCCGCCCGGCCGCCTCCAGCTCCACCGCGTCTGCCATGCGAGCCACGGTAGGCGCATGGCGCACACCTCGCATATCAGGGCGCGTGCCACCACGAAGGGCGAGCCACCTCCGGTCCGGGCGGGGTCACACACCGTCACACGCCACTGCCCCGTGACAGCGAAGTCTGATCGAGCAGGTCAGCGCAGTGCGTTGAACAGGTAGAGGGTGCCGAGTGCGGCGGCCAGGGTGCCGAGCAGCAGGCGGAGGAACGTCTCGGGCATGCGTGGCTGGAGGCGTGCTCCGAGGTAGCCGCCGATGAGACCGCCCAGTCCGCAGGCCAGGCCCAGGAACCAGTCGGGGGCGATGCTGCCGCTGCGGACCAGGGACAGCACGGCGTATGTGGAGGCGCCGACCAGGGAGGTGGCGAAGGTGGAGGCGAGCGCGGCGGGGGCGACCTTGGAGACGGGGACACCCCGGCCGACGAGGATGGGGCCGAGGATCGAGCCGCCGCCGATGCCGTAGATGCCACCCACGACCCCGACCGCGAGCGCCAGGCCGGTGATCGTCCGGGGCGCGGGCTCCGGGCGTCGTGCCTCCGGGAGTGCGGGGCGGAGGGTCCGGGCGATGAGCCACGTACCGAGCGGCAGCATCAGAGCGGCCACCAGAAGCCGGAAGACGTTCGGGCCCGGAAGGGCGAACACGCGGATGACCGCTCCGAGGATCACACCGGGCAGGGTGCCCAGCACCATACGGCGCACGAGCGGGCCCTTCAGGGTGCCGTCGCGTCGGTAACGCAGCAGGGCGCCGGGCCCCGCGACCACGTTGTAGAGCAGGTTCGTGGGCGTGACGGCCGGGTTGGGCACGGCGAAGACGCTGAGCTGCACGGGGAGCAGGAACACGGCGCCGGACACTCCGACCGGCGCGGTCACCACGGCGATCAGCATCCCGACCGCAAGGCCGGCCGCTCCCAGCTCCCACTCCACCCGATGCCCCCGCGTTGCCTGAGCCCGTCCCGTTCCGGCCTCCCGCGACAGAGTAGATCGCCCGCTTCTCGTATCCCTGGCGCGCTCCCGACCTGGGCGGTCAAGGATCGACGGCACGCGCTCAACCTTCGCTGGTGATCCGGCGCGAGTAACGCTCATCAGGCGGGCACCATTCACGGCTCATAGAGTCGGACCATGGATCTGCCGGTGATGCCACCCGTGAAGCCCATGCTCGCCAAGTCCGTGGCGAGGATTCCGCCGGACATGCACTACGAGGCGAAGTGGGACGGGTTCCGGGCGATCGTTTTCCGGGACGGGGACGAGGTCGAGATCGGCAGCCGCAGCACGAAGTCGCTGGTCAGGTACTTCCCCGAGTTGGTGGAGGCACTGCGGGAGCGGCTTCCGGAGCGGTGCGTGATCGACGGTGAGATCGTGATCGCGCGCAAGGGGCGGCTCGACTTCGACGCGCTCACCGAGCGCATCCACCCGGCGGCCTCTCGCGTGAAGACGCTCTCCGAGCGGAATCCGGCGTCGTTCGTGGCGTTCGACCTGCTCGCGCTCGCCGACGAGTCGCTGCTGGACGTGCCGCTGAGTGATCGGCGTGCCTTGCTGGTGGCCGCGCTGTCCGGCGCCACGGCTCCCGTCCACGTGGCCCCGGCGACCACGGACATCGAGGTGGCGCAGCGGTGGTTCGAGCAGTACGAGGGTGCGGGCCTCGACGGGGTGGTCGCCAAGCCGCTCGCGCTGCGCTACGGGCAGGACGAGCGCCTGATGTACAAGATCAAGCACGAGCGCACCGCGGATGTCGTCGTCGCGGGCTACCGGCTCCACAAGAGCGGGCCGGTCGTCGGTTCGCTGCTGCTCGGGCTGTACGACGCCCATGGCACGTTGCAGCACGTGGGGGTGTGCGCGGCGTTCACGATGAAGCGGCGTGAGGAGCTGATCGCGGAGCTGGAGCCGCTGCGGATGGAGTCGGCCGCCGGGCATCCGTGGGCGGCGTGGACGGAGGGTGAGGCGCACGAGTCGGCACGGATGCCGGGCGCGCCCAGCCGGTGGACCGGCAAGAAGGACCTCTCCTGGCTGCCGCTGCGGCCGGAGCTGGTCTGCGAGGTGGCGTACGAGCACATGGAGAACGGCGAGCGCTTCCGGCACACGGCCCGCTTCCGCCGGTGGCGCCCGGACCGTACGCCCGAGAGCTGCACGTACGCCCAGCTGGAGGAGCCGGTCGGCTACGACCTGGCGGACATCCTGGGACCGCGGGCCTGACCGCGGGACTCATCGGCGCCGACCGGACGGCAGTGGGCGGGGCTCATGTGGGTACTCGGACGGTCTCCGCCGGGCCCCTCGGCATGTATCGATCGGTCATCAACTTGCGCTGATCGGCCGATCAGCGCGCGCAATCAGAACCGAGCGGGTAAAGCCATCAATGAACTGATAAGCACACAATCATCAATACGAGAATTGGTGGCAACGGTGGGCATGGGACGGATGGCGCTCAGGCGGCGCCGCACGATGACGGCGGCACTGCTGGCTGCCACGGTGGCCGCCGCCCTGGCGTCGGGCTGTACGACAGCCGGGAACCGGCTCGACGACGGGCGCGGCGACGTCCCCGACAGCACGGACAGCGGCAGCCCGGAGAGCGTGGCACCCCGCGCCCCCTCACCGCTCGCCGTGAAGATCGACAACGTCCCCGCCGCCAGGCCGCAGACGGGCCTGGACGCCGCGGACATCGTGTACGCGGAGCAGGTGGAGGGCGGTCTCAGCCGGCTGATGGCGGTGTACGCGACGAAGCTGCCGAAGGCCATCGGCCCGGTGCGCAGCGCCCGCGAGTCCGATCTGGAGCTGCTGCGCCAGTTCAACGAGCCGACGCTGGCCTTCTCGGGCGCGCAGGGCAAGCTGATGCCGCTGATCGACAGGGCGCCGCTGCGCGCGGTGTCCCCGGAGGACGACGATGGGGCGTACTACCGGGGGTCGGACAAGCCCTTGCCGCACAACCTCTATCTGCGCCCGGAGCGGCTCCTGAAGTCCGTGCCCGGAGCGGACGCGCTGACGACGGGGTTCCGGTACGGGGCGGCGCCCGCGGGCGGCAAGGCCGAGAGCTCGCGTACGGTCCGTTTCCCGGCGGCCCGTTTCACCTTCGACTGGGCGCAGGACCGGCAGCGCTGGCTGGTGTCGATGGACGGCAGTCCGACGGTGACGACGGACGGCAAGCGGGTGGCGGCCTCGACGGTCGTCGTGCAGTACGTGAACGTCCGGAAGTCCTCGTTCCGCGACTTCCTGGGCAACAACACCCCGTACACGAACACCGTGGGCTCGGGGACGGCGAAGGTCCTGCGTGACGGCAAGGTCTTCGACGCCGGCTGGAAGCGTCCGGCGGCCAAGGACGGCACGGAGTTCACGACCACGGACGGCAGTCCCCTGAACTTCGCGGAGGGCCAGGTCTGGGTGGTGTTCGCGAAGGCCTGAGGCTCAGCGCTGTGTCCTCAGCGCTGTGTGACGAGGGGAGCCACCGGGGCGCCCGGGTTGCGCAGTCCCTCCGCCGCGTCCGACACCCGCTGGAGCAGATCGAAGAAGACGGTCTGCTCCTCGCCGGAGAGCGGGGCCAGGAAGACCTGGTTCATCCGCGCCGTCCGTACCGTCAGCTTCCGGTGGACGCGCACGCCCTCGTCGGTGAGGCGGAGCAGGAAGCGCCGACCGTCCTGGGTGTCGCGGACCTTGTCCAGCAGTCCGCGCCGGCCCAGGCGGCTGATGACCTCGGCGATGGTGGACCGGTCGAGCCCGACCCGCTCCCCCACCGAGCGCTGGTCGAGCCCCGGTTCGGCGACGAGCGCGTTCAGGACCGCGAACTGGGGTGAGGTGATCTCCTCGGAGACCATCGTGTTCCAGAGCAGGTAGTGCGCCTGCTGCAGTCGCCGGGCCAGGTGCCCGGGGTGGGCGGAGAGATCCACCGCGGCCATGTGCCCTCCTTGTTCGTTGGTGCACTGAACGATACCGGGCAGGCGCTCTCTTTGTCTCGCCGCTCGACGAGACTCTGAGCTGCGGATTCACTCGGGGTCTTGACGGTCCGGGGTTCGAATGGCAGCGTGTTTGAAACCTCGAAGAAATACTCAGTGCCCTGACTAATCGGGCCGCTGACGCTCGGCAGAGATGAGGCTTCGCAGATGGACAAGGTGGTCGCCACAGCCGCCGAGGCAGTGGCCGATGTGCCCGACGGCGCGACCCTGGCGGTCGGCGGTTTCGGGCTCAGCGGTGTGCCGAACGTGCTGATCGAGGCGTTGTACGAGCGCGGGGTCTCCGGCCTGGGCGTGGTCTCCAACAACTGCGGGGCGATGGAGTCGGGCCTGGCGGTACTGCTGGCGGCGGGCCGCATCGCCCGGGTGACCGGCTCCTACATCGGCGCGAACAAGGAGTTCGCGCGGCAGTATCTGGCCGGTGAGCTGGAGGTGGAGATGATCCCGCAGGGCACGCTGGCCGAGCGGCTGCGGGCCGGTGGCGCCGGGATCCCCGCGTTCTACACGCCGGCCGGGGTCGGCACGCAGGTCGCGGACGGCGGGCTGCCGTGGCGCTACGACGGCAGCGGCGGGGTGGCGCTCGCCTCGCCGCCCAAGGAGGTGCGGGAGTTCGACGGTACGGAGTATGTGCTGGAGCACGGGATCCGTACCGACTTCGCGCTGGTGCGGGCGGCCAAGGGCGACCGGCACGGGAACCTCGTCTTCAACAAGTCGACCCGGAACTTCAATCCGCTGGCCGCGATGGCCGGACGGCTGACGATCGCCGAGGTGGAGGAGCTGGTGGAGCCGGGCGAGATCGACCCGGACGCCGTGCATCTGCCGGGCATCTTCGTGCAGCGGGTCCTCGCCCTCACGCCCGAGCAGGCGAACACCAAGCTGATCGAGAAGCGGACGGTCTCGGCACCCGTCACAAAGGGAGCCGCAGAGGGAACGGTGAGTGCGTGATGGCCTGGAGCAGGGAAGAGATGGCCGCCCGCGCCGCGCGTGAGCTTCACGACCGCCAGTACGTGAATCTCGGCATCGGTCTGCCGACGCTGATCCCCAACTACCTCCCGCCGGGCGTGGAGGTGATCCTGGAGTCGGAGAACGGGATCCTGGGCACCGGCCCGTATCCGACCGAGGAGCAGGTCGACCCGGATCTGATCAACGCGGGCAAGGAGACCGTCACGGTCCTGCCCGGCGCCTCCTACTTCGACTCGTCGCTCTCCTTCGGGATGATCCGCGGCGGGCACATCGATGTCGCCGTGCTGGGCGCGATGCAGGTGTCCGCGGGCGGGGACCTGGCGAACTGGGCCATCCCCGGCAAGATGATCACCGGGATCGGCGGGGCGATGGACCTCGTCCACGGCGCCCGTACGGTGATCGTGGTGATGACGCACACCGCCAAGGACGGCTCGCCGAAGATCCTTCAGGAGTGCGCGCTGCCGCTGACCGGCAAGGCGTGCGTCAACCGGGTCATCACCGACCTCGGCGTCCTGGACGTCACCGACGAGGGCTTGGTGCTCGTCGAGACCGCGCCCGGTGTCACCGTCGAGGAGGTCGTGGCGAAGACCGCCGCGAAGGTCCGTATCGCCGACGAGCTCACTGACCAGCTCACCGAGGAGATCCAGTCGTGAAGGACGTCTACATCGTCGACGCGGTCCGCACCCCGTTCGGCAAGTACAGCGGGGCGCTGGCATCCGTCCGTCCGGACGACCTGGCCGCGCACGCCATCCGTGAACTCCTGTCCCGCACACCGGAGTTGGACCCGTCCCGGATCGAGGACGTGTACTTCGGCAACGCGAACGGCGCCGGTGAGGAGAACCGCAACGTCGCCCGCATGGCCGGACTGCTGGCCGGGCTGCCCACCTCCGTACCGGGCGTGACGGTCAACCGGCTGTGCGCCTCCGGTCTCGAAGCGGTCATCCAGGCCGCCCGCGCCATCGCGGTCGGGGACGCCCACGTCGCCCTCGCCGGCGGTGTGGAGTCGATGAGCCGCGCCCCCTATGTGCTGCCCAAGAACGACAAGCCCTTCCCCTCCGGGCACACCGAGATGTACTCCACCACGCTGGGCTGGCGGATGGTCAACCCGAAGATGGACCCGCAGTGGACCATCCCGCTGGGCGAGTCCGCCGAACTCATCGCCGACAAGCACAAGATCAGCCGCGAGCAGCAGGACGAGTACGCGCTCGGCAGCCACCAGAAGGCCGCCCGGGCCCAGGCCGACGGCCTGTTCGACGCCGAGCTCGCGCCGGTGCCGGTCCCGCAGCGCAAGGGCGACCCGCTGGCCTTCGGCGCCGACGAATGCGTACGGGCCTCGACGTCGCTGGAGGCGATGGCCAGGCTCAAGCCGTCCTTCCGCACCGAGAACGGCACGGTCACCGCGGGGAACGCGTCACCTCTGAACGACGGCGCCGCCGCCCTGCTCCTGGTCGACGAGGAGGGCCTGCGCGCCACCGGCCGCGAACCCCTCGCCCGCGTCTCGGCGACCGGTGTCTCCGCGCTCGACCCGGACTACTTCGGACTGGCCCCCGTCGAGGCCGTCAACCGCGCACTCGCCAAGGCGGGCAAGGGATTTGACGACCTGTCAACTCTTGAACTGAACGAGGCGTTCGCCGCACAGGTCCTGGGCTGTGTCGCCGAGTGGCCCGAGTTCGACCCGGCGGTCCTCAACCCGCAGGGCGGTGCCATCGCGCTCGGCCACCCGCTGGGCGCGTCCGGTGCCCGGCTCGCCGGGACCGTGGCGCACCAGCTCGCCCGCAAGGGCTCCGGGGTCGGCGTCGCCACCCTCTGCATCGGCGTCGGCCAGGGCCTCGCCCTCGTACTGGAGCGTTAGGAACCCTCATGGCTCTCACCCAGTCGGACATCGACATCGAGATCAAGGATCTCCAGGACACGTACGACAAGGCGGTCGCGGGCGGCGCCCCGGTCCTGAACCACCCGCGGCGCGACTACGCCCCGTACCGCAGCTCGCTCCTGCGCCACCCCAAGCAGCCGCTGGTCGCCGTGAGCGGAGGCGACCCGGAGGCGGTCGAGCTGTCGGGGCCGGTGTTCGGGGTCACCGACATCACCGAGCACGACAGCGATCTGACCCTCCAGCACCGGGGCGAGCCGATAGGCGAGCGCATGACCGTCTCGGGCCGGCTGCTCGACCGCGACGGCCGTCCCGTGCGCGGCCAGCTCGTCGAGATCTGGCAGGCCAACGCCGCCGGCCGGTACGCCCATCTGCGCGAGCAGCACCCGGCGCCGCACGACCCCAACTTCACCGGTGTGGGGCGGACCCTGACGGATGATCAGGGCCGGTACTCGTTCACCACGATCAAGCCGGGCCCGTACCCGTGGGGCAACCACACCAACGCGTGGCGGCCCGCGCACATCCACTTCTCGGTGTTCGGCACGGCGTTCACCCAGCGGCTCGTGACGCAGATGTACTTCCCGAGCGACCCGCTGTTCCGGTACGACCCGATCCTCCAGTCCGTGACGGACGAGGCGGCCCGGAACCGGCTGATCGCCGCCTACGACCACGACCTCTCGCAGCCCGAGTTCTCGATGGGCTACGAATGGGACATCGTCCTCGACGGTCCCTCCGCCACCTGGATCGAGGAAGGCCGTTGAGCATGGCCGAGCAGCTTCTCCCCACCCCGTCCCACACCATCGGCCCGTTCTACGGCCACGCGCTCCCCTTCCCGGGCGGCGCCGAGGTGGCGCCGCAGGGCCACTCCGACGCGATCACCCTGCACGGGTACGTGTTCGACGGCGCGGGCACGCCGATCCCCGACGCCCTCCTGGACTTCTGGCAGGCGGCACCCGACGGCTCACTGACGGGCGCGCCCGGCTCGATGCGCCGTGACCCGTCGACGGGCGGGTTCGTGGGCCGCAACGGCGTCGACTTCACGGGCTACGGGCGGGTCCCCACGGACGCCGACGGGCACTACGCGCTCCACACGCTGCCGCCGGGCAACACCGGGCTGCCATACATCAGCGTGTGCGTGTTCGCGCGCGGTCTGACGCACCACCTCTTCACCCGCGCGTACCTCGCCGACGGCGCGGACCCGCTGCTCGACTCACTGCCGGCCGAGCGGCGCGCCACGCTGATCGCGGCCGAGGGCGCGAACCGGACGTACCGTTTCGACATCCGCCTTCAGGGCGAAGGCGAAACGGTCTTCCTGGAGTTCCAGTGACAGCTGCCGCCCCTGCCGATCCCGGCGATCCCGTCGGTTCCAGCGATCCCGGCGATCCTCTCGGCTTGGACGTCGGCCTGCTCGCGCCCGGACGTGCGGGCTCGCCCGCCGAGTCGGCGACCGGCGACCGCGCCTTCCTTCAGGCGCTGCTCGACGCGGAGGCGGCACTCACCCGCGCGCAGGCCTCGCTCGGCCTCGCCCCTGCGGGGGCCGCCGCCGCGGTCACCGCGGCGGCCGACGCGGCGCGCTTCGACGTCCGCGATCTGGCGCTCCGCGCGCGGGGCGGCGGCAATCCGGTGATCCCGCTGGTCGCGGACCTGACGGCGGCGGTCGAGGCCGTCGACACCGAGTACGCCCCCTACGTCCACCGGGGCGCGACCAGCCAGGACGTCATGGACACGGCCGCCATGCTGGTCGCCGCCCGGACGCTGGACCTGGTCCTGGCGGACCTCGCCCGTACGGAGCGTGCGCTGGCGCGGCTCGCGCGCGAGCACCGGGACACGGTGATGCCGGGGCGCACCCTCACCCAGCACGCCGTACCGACCACCTTCGGGCTGAAGGCGGCCGGCTGGCGGTCGCTGGTGCTGGACGCCAGGGACCGTGTACAGGCCGTACGGGACCGGCTCCCGGCCCAACTCGGCGGCGCGGCGGGCACGTTGGCGGCCTTCACCGCGTACGGAACTCCGGACACGGGCGCCCTCGTCGAGGCGTACGCCCGTGAACTGGGCCTCGCCACGCCGGTGTTGCCCTGGCACACCCTGCGCACGCCCGTCGCCGACCTGGCGGGAGCCCTCGCGTTCACCGCGGGCGCCCTCGGCAAGGCGGCCACGGACGTGCTCACCCTCGCCCGTACGGAGATCCGTGAGCTGAGCGAGGGCACGGGCGGCGGCTCCTCCGCGATGCCGCACAAGGCGAACCCGGTGCGCTCCACCCTCGTCGCCGCGGCGGCCCGCCGGGCGCCGCAGCTCGCCGCGACGCTGTACGGGTCCCTGGCCGCCGAGGACGAACGGCCCGCCGGTGCCTGGCACGCCGAGTGGGAGCCCCTGCGTGACCTGCTGCGGCTGGTCGGCGGGGCCGCGCGTGACACGGCCGAGCTGACCGAGGGGCTGCGGGTCCACGCGGACGCGATGCGCGCCCATCTGGACCTCACCCACGGCCTGATCGTCTCCGAGCGGCTGTCCGCCGAACTCGCGCCGGTGCTCGGGCGGGCCCGCGCCAAGGAGCTGCTCACCCGGGCGGCGCGACGGGCCACCGCCGAGAACCGCCCGCTCGTGGAACTCCTCACCGAGGAGCCCGAGTTGAAGGATCCCGCGTTGAAGGACCTCGACCTCGCGGCCCTCACCGACCCGACCCGGTACACCGGTTCCGCCGGAGCCCTCACCGACCGTGCCCTGGAGCGAAGTTGAGCACCCGACAGCCCCTTTCCGACGGCAAGTCGCTCCACCACCGCGCCGAGGGTCCCGTAACCGCTCCCCCGCTTCTCCTCGGCCCGTCCCTCGGCACGTCGACGGCCCTGTGGGACAAGGTCGCGCCCGAACTGTCCGTCACCCACCGGATCGTGCGCTGGGACCTGCCGGGGCACGGCGGCACCCCCGCCGCACTGATCGGCCCCGGCGCGACCGTCGCCGACCTCGCCGCACTGGTGCTCGCGCTCGCCGACTCGCTCGGCATCGACCGGTTCTCGTACGCCGGTGTCTCGCTCGGCGGCGCGGTGGGGCTGCATCTCGCCGTCCATCACCCCGAGCGGATCGAGCGGCTCGCGGTGATCTGCTCCTCCGCCCACTTCAACGGCTCCAGGCCGTGGGAGGAGCGGGCCGCGCTGGTGCGCGCCGAGGGGCTGGCCGGGCTTGCGGAGGGGGCCAACTCCCGTTGGTTCACACCGGGTTTCACCGTTCCGGAGCTCGTCGAGGACCATCGGACGGCGGATCCGGACGCGTACGCCGCCTGCTGCGACGCGCTCGCGGCCTTCGACATCCGGGAGCGGCTGCCGGAGATCGGCGCGCCGACGCTGCTCGTCGCCGGGCGTGAGGATCCCGCGACGCCGCCCGCGCATCTGCGCGAGATCGCCGACGCGGTGCCCGGTGCCGCGCTCGTCGAGATTCCGGGGGCCTCGCACCTGGCGCCCGCGCAGTGCCCGGAGGCCGTACTCACCGCTCTGCGCGCGCACTTCGACGGCGGCGCCAAGCGGGGCATGGAGGTCCGCCGTCAGGTGCTCGGCGACACGCACGTCGACCGTGCGCAGGCCCGGCAGTCGGAATTCACGGCACGGTTCCAGGACTTCATCTCGCGGTACGCGTGGGGCGAGATCTGGACCGACCCGACGCTGGCGCGCCGCGAGCGCAGCATGATCACACTGACCGCACTGGTGGCGCACGGCCACTACGACGAGCTGGCGATGCACATCCGCGCCGCCCGCCGCAACGGGCTCACCCCGGAGGAGATCGGCGCCGTGCTGCTGCAGACCGCCGTGTACTGCGGGGTCCCGGCGGCCAACTCGGCGTTCGCCGTGGCCCAGCGGGTGCTCGCCGAGGAGGACGAGACGGCCGGCTGACGTGCCGGCCGTCGGACGGTGCCCCTGTTGGTCGTACGCTCAGCGGCACCTCGTACGAACGGTGTCGCCGTGCCTAGGGTGAGGGCATGCCCACTGTTCTGATCACCGGTGCCACCTCCGGACTCGGCCGGTACGTGGCCTTCGAGCTCGCCCGTTCCGGTTTCGTCGTCCTCGCCCACGGCCGCGATCCGGGGCGTACCGAGCGGCTGGTCGCGGAGCTGCGTACGGAGGGCGAGGCGCACGGGTTCGTGGCGGACCTGGCGTCGCTGGCGCAGGTGCGTGAGCTGGGCTCGCGGGTCGCGGCGGCGCACCCCCGGCTCGATGTCCTGATCAACAACGCGGGGGTGGGCTTCGGGATGCCCGGGGCAGACCGGGAGGAGAGCGTCGACGGCCACGAGCTGCGGCTCGCGGTCAACTACCTCGCGCCGGTCGCCCTGACCCGTGCCCTTCTTCCGGTGCTGCGCGCGAGCGCCCCGTCCCGCATCGTGAATGTCGGCTCGGCGGGCCAACAGCCGCTGGACTTCGACGACTTCGGGACGGCACGGGACTACGGCGGGGTGACGGCGTACTGCCGCAGCAAACTCGCCCTGGCCGCCCACACGTTCGCCCTCGCCGAGGAACTCGCGGGCACCGGTGTCTCCGTCAACGTGCTGCACCCCGCCACCTTCATCGACACCGCGATGGTCCGCGAGGCCGGCGTCGAGCCGCTGTCCACGATCTCCGACGGCGCGGCGGGTGTACTGGCCCTCGCCACCACGGAGTCGGGGCAGGCCGGCACCGGCCAGTACTTCGACGGTACGAGTCCTGCGCGGGCCCACGCGGAGGCGTACGACCGGGACATGTGGAAGCGCCTGCAGGCGGCGACGGACCGGCTGCTCGGAACCTGAGGGCGGCCGGGCCACCGGGCCGTCCGCCCCTCGGTCACCGTGGGCGGGGCACTCGGCCAGAGTGCAGTGCCAGTGCCTCCCGGGCCCTGGTCACCAGGCTGTCCGCGCCGCAGGTGCGTGCCAGTGTCAGACCGCGGGTCAGCTCCGTGACGGAGTGGGACGCGATGCCGTACTCGACGCGGGCCGCCGCGTGCTCGTAGGCGCAGGGTGACGCCTCCAGGTAGGCGACCGCCTGGGCGAGCAGTGTGACCGAGCGCCGGCCGGTCTCCAGGGCGGCGGCGCAGCGCAAGGCTTCTCCTATGGCGGAGTCCGTGCCGAAGCGTTCGGCCTGTGTGCGGGCGTCGGCCGCCACCTCGGCGGCGCGCCGCGGGTCGGAGACGGCGAGGGTGCGGGCCAGGTCTCCGGCCCAGGGCGCCATCACCGTGTTGTGGCCGCCGCGGGCCGCGGACCTCTTCTCGGCGGTCTCCAGCTCGTTCACGCCCTCCTCGACGCGGCCGGTGGCGATCAGCAGGCGGCCCCTGATCGAGTGGGTGTCCGGCAGGACGATCGTGGACGGGTGGGGCGGCTCGAAGGAGTACCGCTCGGCGATCTCCTCGGCCGCACCGACATGGCCGCGGGCGAGCAGCGTGTCGATGAGCATGCACGCCGCCGACCAGTGCATGGGCAGACCGCTGCCCACCCGGTCCGCCAGCCGGAGTGCTTCGCGCAGGGACTCCTCGGCGTCCACGAGGCGGCCCCGTCTGCGGAGCACGTAGCCGCCGAAGGCGTGCGCGACGGCCAGATGGCCGCCGCTCCACCCGGCGTGCTCGTACGTCCGCTGGGCCTCCGTGAAGAGGCCCTCGGCGCGGTCGAGGCGGTCCGCGAACGCGTAGGAGATGCCGAGCATCATCAGGAGCTCGAAGCTCCACTCGGTGTCGGTCCAGCCGAGGCCCGGCGCGAGGCGGCCGTTGACGAGGGCGCGGTCGCAGTTCTCGACGACCTCCTCGGCGTTCTCCCCGCGGGTCATCGCGTCGAAGGCGCGCAGGATGAGCAGGGCGCGCTCGGAGTTGTCGCGGCCGGTGAGCGGCTTGACGAGCTCGGCGAGGCGGCGGGAGCGGCCGGGCGCGTCCTCCTCGGCGACGTGGACGCCCTCCCACATGTAGTGCACGGCCTGCAGGCGCATACGGGCGGGACCGGGCTGGAGCCGGTCGGCCTCCGCGTCGACCGCGGCGACGGCCTCCTCCGGCTGGTCGTTGTGGATGAGGGCGGAGGAGAGCCGGCAGACCGCGTCGACCCGCAGTTCCTCCTCCAGGCCGTGCAGCGTGAGTGCCTGCCGCAGGTGCCCGATCGTCGTCGCGGGCGAGGTGAGGAGCGTGGCGCAGCCCAACTCGTAGAGCACGCGCGCGTGGACCTCCGGAAGCGGCGGTTCCAGCAGGGCGCACTCCAGACAGCGGCGGGCCGCGTCCGGGGCGCCGACGGCGAGGTGCTCGCGGGCGGCCTCGCGCATCTGCTCGACGAGTTCGGGGTCGTCGTCCGGATGTACCTCGAGGAGGTGGCGGGAGGCCGCGGCGGCGCCGAGGCCCGACGCGGTGACGACCGAGGCGGCCACGCCGTGCATCGCGGTGCGCAGCGCGTCCGGGATCGAGCGGTAGACGGCGGTGGCGATGAGCGGGTGGACGAACTCCAGGTCCCCGTCGTCGACTTGACCGGTCGTCTGGCCGGCCTCGGTGAGGATGCGCGCCGCGCCGAGGAGCGCCGCACATCGCTCCGCCTCGTCCCGCGGCATGCCGGCGAGTTCGGCCGCCAGTTCCAGGGAGATCTGCGTGCCGAGGATGGCCGCCGCCCAGGCGAACCGGGTGGCGTCCACGCCGAGCCCTTCGAGCCGGTCGACGAGTCCGCGCCCGCGCGCCGCGCGGTTCAGCGCGCGTAGTTCCGAGGCCGAGTCCTCGACCGGCTCGAAGTCGCTGTCCTGGACCTTGGCGAGGAGCTCCACGGTCTCGTACGGGTTGCCGCCGGTGACGGCCCAGACCTCGCGGCAGAACGGGACGTCGGCGTGCGCGCCGAGCGTGGCGCGGGTCAGTCCGGCCGTGGCGTCCGGGGTCAGCGCGCGCAGGGAGGGCGTCGGGCCGGCCAGGGCGCCGATGGAGTCGAGGTGGCGGGCGCTCTCACCGGTGGCGTCCCCGGGGCGGCGGGCGACCACGACGAGGACGGGCAGGTCGTCGAGGCGCTCCGCGAAGGCGGCGAGCCAGTGCAGGCTCTCCTGGTCGGCCCAGTGCGCGTCGTCGATGAGCAGCACCAGCGGCCACTCGCGTCGGGCCAGCCTGCGCACGGCCGCGACCAGGCCGTCGCACACGCCCTGCGGGTCGGCCTGGCGGTCGCCCGATTCGGCGATCCCGAGGGCGGGTCCCGCGATGTCGTACCAGTCGCCGAAGTACTCACGCGCCTCGTCGGGCATCAGCGCCACGAGCGCGGGCTGCAGCAACTGCCGTACGACGTTGAAGGGAACGGACGTGATGGTCTCGCCGCCACGTGCCGACCACACCGTGCATTTGCGTGTCTCCGCGATCCGGCGCGACTCGGCGAGCAGCGCGGTCTTGCCGATGCCCGCCTCTCCGGTGAAGACCAGCAGGCTGCCCGAGGCCGAACCCGCGCAGAGCGCGTCGACTGCCTCCGCGACCGCGGCAAGTTCCGCGTCGCGCTCCCAGAGGGGTGCCGAGGCGGCCGTTCCCGGCCGTGCCTCCGTCATCCCGCTACCTCCCCAGGTCGCCCAAACGACGTACAGACCTTGAGCCTAGCCCTCCGGAAGACACGATGGAGCCTGGTCGGGACACCTGCTGCCGCGACGGGTGACGCCGGCGGCCCGAAGACGACCGCCGACACCACCGACCGGCCAGGGTGAAAGTTATTGACAGTCAAAAGCCGTGTGCTGAAACTAACTTTCCAACATCGTCAGGGCGGTGGGAGGAACGGCATGGGCGCTCCGGCGCACGGCTCCGACCTGCGGACCGACCGGCCCGCGCGCTCCCGCAGGGCGCTGGTCGCGGGGTCCGTGGGCAACTTCATCGAGTGGTACGAGTTCGGCGTCTACGGCTACTTCGCGACGGTCATCGCGGCCCGGTTCTTCACCCCCGAGGGCGGCAGCGAGGCCGAGGCCCTGGTCAGGACGTACGCGTCCTTCGCTCTCGCGTTCTTCTTCCGGCCCGTGGGCGCCGCGCTGTTCGGGCGGCTCGGCGACCGCGTCGGACGCCGTCCCGTACTCATCATGGTCATCGTCCTCATGACGGCCGCCACGACCCTGATCGGCGTGCTGCCCACGTACGACACGGTGGGCGCCCTCGCCCCCTGGCTGCTGACCTTTCTGAGGGTCCTTCAGGGGCTTTCCGCGGGTGGCGAGTTCGGGGGCGCGGTGTCGGTGATGACGGAGTTCGCGCCACCGGGCAGGCGGGGCCTGTACGGGTCGTGGCAGTCGTTCACGGTGGCGCTGGGGCTGTTGGGCGGGGCGGGAGTGGCCGCACTGCTGGCGACCGTGCTCAGTGAGGGGCAACTGGGCGACTGGGGCTGGCGGTTGCCGTTCCTGCTGACACTGCCGATGGGACTCGGGGCGCTGTGGCTGCGCCTGCGGCTCGACGAGACGCCGTCCTTCGAGTCGCTCCAGGAGGAGTCCCGGCCGGAGCGACCGCCCGGGCGTGAGGTGGCGAAGGCGATCGCGCTGGGCGCGGGGCGCATCATGGGCTGGGCGGCGGCCGGTTACACGTTCCTCGTCGTGCTCCCCTCGTATCTGCAGAGTTCGCTGAACGCGACGTTCCAGCAGGCGCTGGTCGCCACCGTCCTCGCCAACCTGGGCTTCGCGGTCACGATCGTCCCGGCGGGCCTGCTCAGCGACCGGATCGGCCGGCGGCCGGTGATGCTGACGGGCGCGCTGCTGGTCACCGTCCTCGCGGTCCCGCTGCTCAACCTCCTTCAGAACACGGGCACTTCAAACGCTGTGAAGGGTGGTGCCGTGTTCGTCGCTGGCGCCGTCGTGGGGCTGATGGCGGGGCCGGGCCCCGCGATGCTCTCGGAGATGTTCCCCACGAGCGTCCGCTACACGGGTCTTGGACTCGCCTACGCCCTGTCCAATGCCGTGTTCTCGGGCTGCGCGGGCCTCATCATCACGGAGACCATCAAGCGGACGGGCAGCGTGGACATTCCGGCGTACTACGCGGCCGTGACGTGCGCGGTGAGCGTGTTCGCACTTCTGACGCTCCGTAAGGAGCCGGTACGGCAAGGGAGTTGAACGGATGCGGGTGATCGGCCTGATGTCCGGCACGTCGTACGACGCGATCGACGCGGCGGCGGCCGACCTGCGGCTCGACGGGGACAGGCTGGTGCTGCGGCCTCTCGGCACGGTCGGCGACGCCTACGGGGCCGAGGTGCGCGATGCCCTCGCGGCGGCGCTGCCTCCGGCGGCCACGACCCTCGCCGAGGTGTGCCGCCTGGACACGCTCATCGGGCAGGCCTTCGCCGCGACCGCTCTGCGCGCCGACCGTGAACTGTGCGACGGACGGGCCGAGTTGGTGGTCTCGCACGGTCAGACCGTCTACCACTGGACCGACGGCGGGCAGGTGCGCGGCACCCTGCAGATCGGGCAGCCCGCCTGGATCGCGGAGGCCACCGGACTGCCCGTGGTCGCCGACCTCCGGCCACGCGACATCGCCGCCGGCGGCCAGGGGGCGCCCCTGGTGAGCCTCGTCGACCTGCTGTGGCTGCGCGGCAGGCCGGGCACCCCGGTCGCGCTGAACCTCGGCGGCATCGCCAACCTCACCGCGCCCGACGGCACCGCCTTCGACACGGGTCCCGCGGGCGCGCTCATCGACGCGGCCGTCCACCACTTCACCGGCCGCGCCTACGACACGGACGGGGCGCTGGCCGCCCGCGGCACGGTCCACGAGCCGCTGCTGCGCCGGCTCCTCGACGAGCCGTACTACGCGCTGCCCGCGCCGAAGACGACCGGCAAGGAACTGTTCCACCGGGACTACCTGCTGGCGGCTCTGGCAACTCTGGCGGACCCGGCTGCACTGGCCACGCCGGCCGTGGCGGCCGAGCCGGCAGCTCCGGCAGCTCCGGCAGCTCCGGCAGCTCCGGCAGCTCCGGCAGCTCCGGCAGCTCCGGCAGCTCCGGCAGCTCCGGCAGCTCCGGCAGCGACAACGGCTCCGACCGGCATCGGCACTCTCGCACACCAGGACGTGATCGCCACCCTCACCCGGCTCACCGCGCGCACGGTCGCGGACGCCGTCCGTTCCGTGGGCGCCACCGAGGTCATCGCCTCGGGCGGGGGCACGCGCAATCCCGTCCTCATGGCGATGCTCGCCGAGGAGTTGCCGGGGGTGCCCCTGCACACCTCCGACGCGCTGGGCCTGCCGGCGGCGGCGAAGGAGGCGTACGCGTTCGCCGTCCTCGGCTTCCTGACGCTGCACGGTCTCGTGGGCACCGACCCGAGGAGCACCGGCGCCCGGCATCCCAGCGTGCTGGGCTCGGTGACACCGGGGCGGGACGGGCTGCCGCGGGTGCCCCGGGGCTTGAAACAGCCGGTGCGGCTGGTGATTGGGTGAAATGAATCCGGGTCCTCTCATCCGGCTTTCACTCGCGCCTCATACGGTGGACCCATGACGCAGGCGACTCCCCCCGGCTGGTATCCCGATCCCGGGCAGACAATTGACGGCCCCGCCACGCAGCGCTGGTGGGACGGTAGGACATGGACGGACCAGACCCGCCCCGCGGAGTCCGGCGCCATTTGGGGTCCTCCGGCGTTCTCACCGGACTCGCCCTATCCGGGCGCGCACCCAGGCGGCCCGCGGCGCAAAGGGCGCACGGCGATAGCCGTCGCCGTCGCCGTGGCGGTCCTCGCCGGTATCGGCGGCGGGGTGTACGCGCTGACCGCGGACGACGGCTCGGGCGGCACCGATTCGACCAACACCCAGCCCGTGCCGACCCAGCCGGGCGGCCCGCAGGGGCAGGACGGCGGCGGTCAGGGCGGCCCCGGCGCCCCGGAGGGCGGCGAGTCCGGGACCCCGCAGCCGCTGCCGTCCGAAGAGGGCTACGCCACGGACCCGATCAACGGCATCAGCCTGCCCGTGCCCGACGGCTGGAGCGGCGCGACCATCCAGGTGGGCGCGCAGGTGACGACCAAGGGCTCCTACAAGTGCCCCGGCGACACCTCGGCGGAGTGCAGCCTCGGCGGCGCCTACTCCGCCCCCGCGCTCGCACTGGAGCTCAAGGCCACCACCGCCGAGGCCGCCGCCAAGGAGGACATCGCCAAGAACGCCGAGGAGTCCTACGGCGGCAAGAGCTACGGCAAGATCACCTCGCACGACGAGCTCTCGTCCAAGGCCGTGACCGTGGCCGGGCAGAAGGGCTACGCGGTCCGCTGGAAGGTCGTCACGAGCAAGGGCGACGACGGCTACGTCGAGTCGCTCGTCTTCCCGGCGCCCTCCAACTCCAAGCAGCTCGTCGTCGTGCGCTTCGGCATCGATGTCAGCTCCAAGGCCCCCAAGCAGTCGGTCATCGACGAGATCACCAAGGGCATCAAGGAGGCCGCGGGCGGCGGCGGCAACGGGCAGAACGTGTAGGACGTACGACGGTCACCAATCGGCCGGGTGGAGCGCCTCTCCGCTGGAGAGGAACCCCACCCGGCCGGGGGGTGCGCGCCGCCCCCGTCCCCACGGTGCGGCGCGAGCAGGTCACCGTCCAGTCATCCCATGGACGGCGGCCTGGGTCTCAGGTGGTGTCCGGCGGCCCGGTGGTGTCCGAGAGCCCCAGGGCCGGCAGCAGGGCCACCTCCACATAGCGCAGGAGGTAGTCCGCGTCCGCGGGGCACCCCTCCAGCAGGGGGCGGACGCGGAGCACGCCGAGCAGTTGCGCCGGCACGAACTCCAGGACCGGATGGTCGGCCGTGATCTCCCCGCGTTCGACCGCGCGCCGGACCATCCCGCGGAGCGCCTCCAGTTCGGGCTCCACCAGTGCGTCACGCAGCGCGAGCTTCAGCTCCTCGTCCTGCATCACGGACTGGCCGAGCGCCTGCAGCAGCCTGGTGTCCTCGTCCGACCGCTCGCCCGCGGTGCGCGCGACCGCGCGCAGGTCGCCCGCGAGCGAGCCGGTGTCGATACCGATGAACTTGGGACAGTGGTTGGCCCGCAGCGCGGCTGCCACGAACTGCGGCTTCGTCTTCCACTGCCGGTAGAGCGTGGACTTGCTGCACCGGGTGCTGGAGGCGACGCCCTCCATGGTCAGCGCGTCATAGCCGCACTCGCGGATCTGGTCGAGCACGGCGTCGAAGAACTCCTGCTCACGCTGAGGCGTGATCTTGGAGCGGCGCGAGGCGACGACCGTCTCCGGTTCGTCCGCTGCCTGCGACGTCATGGCTCTTCTCCTCGCTGGTCCCGGCGGCCCCGTGCGGGCCCGCTTCCCGTGTGCTCTCCAGTGTGGCCCTCGACCGGCCCTCAGTGTGGCGTAAGTCCTATCGATACGCCAGTGTACCGGAACGCGAACGTATCGGTACACTGTCGTATCGATGAGCCTTGGACAGGACCCACCCCTGTGTCGAGTGGATCCCCTCCTGGGCTCACCACGCACCAGCACGACCAGAACGTCAGCAAGGGGGCCGGGGATGGAAAGCCGATCCGAGCCTGCAAGAGAGCCTGCAAGAGAAGGGGAGGCCGCGATACAGCGGCCGCCCCTCGTCCGTGAGCTCCTGCTCGTCGCGGGGCTCTTCCTCGTCTACAAGCTCGGCCGGCAGCTGGCCACGGGCCACACCGGTGAGGCCTTCGACAACGCGCACCGGGTCTGGGACCTCGAACGGTTCCTGCGTCTGCCCGGCGAAGGCGACGTACAGTCGGCGCTGCTGCACAGCGACACCCTCGTGCACGTGGTCAACACGTACTACGCGACCGTCCACTTCCCCGCCACCGCGGCCTTCCTGATCTGGCTGTACCTGCGGCGGCCCGGGCACTACGTGTGGGCCCGCCGGGTGCTCGCCGCGGTCACCGCCGCCGCCCTGGTGGTGCACCTCACGTTCCCGCTCGCCCCGCCCCGCATGCTCGCCGCGACGGGCCTCGTGGACACCGGCCAGGTGTACGGGCCCACGGTGTACGGCGCCTCGCCCGAGACCGACTCGCTGTCGAACCAGTTCGCGGCGATGCCCTCGCTGCACTTCGGCTGGGCCCTGATGGTCGCGATCGGCCTGATCGCCGCGACCCGGTCCCGGTGGCGGTGGCTCTGGCTGCTGCATCCGCTGGTCACGCTGCTGGTGATCGTCGGCACGGCCAACCACTACTGGCTCGACGCGGTCGTCGCGGCCTCGCTGCTCGGCATCGCCCTCGCCGTGATCCGCGCACCGCGCCGGACGGCGGCACCGGCGGCGCCCGCCCGGGAGCGCGTGGGCGCCGGCAGCTCCGTACCGGAAGGGCCGGAGGCACCGGACGAACCCGGCGGGCCGGAGGCACCCGGCGCGCAGGACGCTCCGGAGCTCGTGGGAGCCGGACGATGAGCGCCACGCTCGTCGCCGTCGTCCTGTCGCTGTTCTCGGCCGTGGCGTACGCCGCCGCGGCTGTGGCCCAGCAGCGGCTGGCCGCCCGGACCCCCGACTCCGGGGTGCTCCGGCTGCTCGGCAGCGGTGCCTGGTGGTGGTCGGTGGGCCTCAACGCGGCGGCGGCGCTGCTGCACGTGGCCGCCCTCAAGTACGGGCCCCTCACGCTGGTCCAGCCGCTCGGCGCGCTCACGCTCGTCGCCGCGGTGCCGCTGGGCGCGCGGATGGCGGGGCGGCGCGTCACCTTCGTCGAGTGGCGCGGTACGGCGCTGACGCTGGCCGGGCTCGCGGCCCTGCTGGTCACGGCGACCGGGCCCGCGCCCGACGATGTGCTGAGCGTCCCGCAGGCGCTGGCCGTGGCGGGCACGACCATGGCCCTCGTCGGCGTACTGGCCAGGCCGGGCACCCGCCCCGGGCTGCGGCACGCGACCTCGTCCGGCTTCGCCTCGGGTGTCGCCTCGGCGCTCACGCAGACCGTCACGGTCGCCGCGACGGACCGCTCGGAGTCTCTGCTCAGCGGACAGGTGATCGTGGTCGCGCTGCTGGTCGCCGCGTTCGCGGCGGGCGGGCTGCTGCTGTCGCAGACCGCCTACAAGGGCGGGCTCGGCGCTCCCCTCGCGGTGGTGACGCTGGCCAACCCGATCGCCGCCGCGGTGATCGGCCTCTCGCTGCTCGGCGAGCGGCTGCAGGGCGGCGCGGCGGGCCTGCTGCTCGCGCTGGCCGGTGCGGCGGTCGCGGCCTGGGGCGTGGTGACGCTGTCGCGCGCCACGCCGCAGCTCTCGCCGGAGCCCTCGCCGGAGCCCTCGCCGGAGCCCTCGCCGGAGTCCTCGCCGGAGTCACCGGAGCCTTCGGTGGACGAAGAGCACCCGGTGGCGGCCGTTCTCGCCCTGGCGCCCGGATCGGCGTTGAACGAGCCGTCGTTGCTGCCTCGGCAGCCGAAGCCCGGGCGTCTCACCCCGCTGTAGGCGACGACGGAACGCACGACGGCATGAGGGAGGGCCGTCGCGGATGTCCGCGACCGCCCTCCCTCATGACACTGATGACGAACTGACGAACCGATTCGTCAGCCAAGCCCTCGGCTGTCCTGCTTGAGCGCCGTGTCGACGGTCAGCGCCGTCGCTATCACGAGGCTCAACAGGGGCTCGGGAAGCTGGTAGTGCAGTTGCAGGACGTAGTTGTCCGCGGTCGTGAACATCGTCTTGGCGAGGCCTTCCCAGGTCTTGGTGATCCGGGCGACCTCGTTGTCGGCGTGGTCGACGATCGAGAAGTTCCAGGCGCGCCAGTTCTCCGCCTTGATCGCGCCGACCTGCTTGCCGTCGACCTTGATCGCGAAGTTGATCTTCCCGACCATGTTCTGCTGGGCGATCTCACCGACCGGCGAACCGTCCGGACGCGCCACGAGCACCCGCGACTTCATGAACTTCCGGGGACGGGTCAGCAGCAGCTGCGGCTGGCCGTACGCGTCGCGGATCTCCAGCTTGTGCGTCATGAACTGGTCGAGGCTCGCGAAGAAGCGCAGCACCTTCTTCAGCGTGCCCTGTCCGACCTGCACCACCGCGCCGAGCTGGTTGCCCTGCTGGTCCATGACCTTGTACTCGTTGGTCAGCTCGATCAGCTTGGCCTTCTGGTTCACCACCAGGACCGGCTCGGTGAACAGCGTGCCCCCGCCGGCGGCGTTCGGTGCGACACCGGCCTGCTGGTGCACCTGCTGCTGCACACGCGGGTCGAACCCTCCCGCCTGCTGCGGAACCTGCTGCGCCGGCTGCTGGTACCCGGGCTGCGGCTGCTGCACAGGCTGCTGCTGCACGGCCTTGACCGGCTGCACGGCCTGAGCCTGCTGCGCGGCCTGGGCCTGCTGCTGGTCCTGGTTGGTGTGCTGGGTCCACTGGACGCCGTCCCAGTAACGCAGCGTCTGGGGCAGACCCTGAGGATCCGGATACCAACCTGCAGGAGTGTTCGAATGCGTGGTCACCGGGGCACAGTACCCCGGGTCCGCCAGTACCTGACCAGCCCGTGCGATGTGGGACTCATCGCATCCCCGGTGGCGAATCGCACCCTCTACGCCCTGGCGATCGCCGGGTCGCTGACGCCCACCCGGCCGTTCTCGACGTGCCCGGCGAACCGGCGCAGGAACGATCCGTCCGCGTCGGACACGGTGAGGTCGTACCAGCGCCTGCTCGCCCCCAGGTCCACGGTGTGCCTGACGGTCGCGCCGGGCCGTACCCGGATCGACCTGGGCCTGCCGCCGTAGCCGTTGGTGAGCTTGAGCTCGGCCGTGCGGGAGCCCTTGTTGGTGAAGGTCAGCTCGATGTCGTCCCCGTCGTGCCGTGCGGTGACCTCGGGTCCGGCAGTCTTGCCCGGCCCCTTGAAGACACGTACGAAGCCGTTGGGCCCGTGCACGGTCAGGTCGTACGAGCCGTTCGAGTAGGCGGAGTTCCAGGTGTCCGAGACGCTCTTGCCGGCCTCGGTGGTGTAGGTCCAGGGTCCGTCGGTGCGGCTCCCGGAGGTGACGTGGAAGGAGGCGCCGGCCTTCTTGCCCGAGGCGAAGGTCAGCGTGAACTTCCCGGCCTTCGGGTCCACCGAGCCGTCGATCCACGGGGCGTACCGCAGCGGGCGGGCGGGCCGCAGACCGCGCTCCTGCTTCGGCAGCTTCGGATCCGCGGGCGGGGTCGGCTTGTAGTCCGGGTGCCGGTCCTTGTCCGGCGGCTCGTACGCGTCGGTGTCCGGGAGGTCGGCCGGTTTGCTGTCCTTGCGGGAGAAGTCGAAGGCGGCGGTCAGGTCGCCGCAGATGGCCCGCCGCCAGGGCGAGATGTTCGGCTCCTCGACGCCGAAGCGGCGTTCCATGAACCGGATGATCGAGGTGTGGTCGAGGGTCTCGGAGCAGACGTAACCGCCCTTGCTCCACGGCGAGACGACGAGCATCGGCACGCGCGGGCCGAGCCCGTAGGGGCCCGCGACATGGGTCGAGCTGCCCGCGAATAGGTCCGGGCCGACATCGACGGTGGACTTGCCCCGGCCGGCGTCGCGCGGCGGCAGCGGCGGGACGAGGTGGTCGAAGAAGCCGTCGTTCTCGTCGTACGTGATGAACAGGGCCGTCTTCGCCCACACCTTGGGGTCGGAGGTGAGGGCCTCCAGGACCTGGGAGATGTACCAGGCGCCGTAGTTCGAGGGCCAGTTGGAGTGCTCGGAGAAGGCCTCGGGGGCGGCGATGTACGAGACCTGCGGCAGCTTGCCGCCCTTGACGTCGGCCCGTAGCTGGTCGAAGAAGCCCTCACCCTTGCGCGCGTCGGTGCCGGTGCGGGCCTTGTCGTACAGCGGGTCGCCGGCCTTGGCGTTGCGGTACTTGTTGAAGTAGAGCAGCGAGTTGTCGCCGTAGTTGCCGCGGTAGGCGTCCGAGATCCAGCCCCAGGAGCCGGCCGCGTCCAGGCCGTCGCCGATGTCCTGGTAGACCTTCCAGGAGATCCCGGCCTTCTCCAGGCGCTCGGGGTACGTCGTCCAGTCGTAGCCGAGCTCGTCGTTGCCGAGGACCGGCCCGCCGCCCTTGCCGTCGTTCCCCGTGAAGCCCGTCCACATGTAGTAGCGGTTCGGGTCGGTGGAGCCGATGAACGAGCAGTGGTACGCGTCGCAGACGGTGAAGGTGTCCGCGAGCGCGTAGTGGAACGGGATGTCCTCGCGGGTCAGGTACGCCATGGTCGTGGCGCCCTTCGCGGGGACCCACTTGTCGTACTTGCCGCCGTTGTAGGCCGCGTGCCCGTCGGGCCAGCTGTGCGGCAGGCCCTCCAGGAACTGCATGCCGAGGTCGTCGGCCTCCGGGTGGAAGGGCAGCAGCTCCTTGGTGCCGTCCGACTGGTGCCACACGGATTTGCCGTTGTCGAGCGTGACCGGGTGGGGGTCGCCGAAGCCGCGTACGCCTCTCAGCGCACCGAAGTAGTGATCGAAGGAACGGTTCTCCTGCATAAGGACGACGATGTGCTCGACGTCCTCGATGGTGCCGCGGTGGTACCCCGCGGGGATGGCCGCGGCCTTGGCGATGCTCTCCGACAGCGCGGTGAACGCCGCGGTGCCGCCTGCGAGTTGGAGAAATCGGCGCCGATTCACTTCGGGCATGGCTGGTGACCTCTTGTCCTGAAGGGGTACTGAGGGCGAGTAGGTGATGGAACGTGCGCGAATGGAGTGTTCCAAGAGCAACAAACGACAGGGAAGGGTCGCGTGGCATCTGTGTGAAAGACGGCGGTACGTGAGGTGCGCGTCCGGAACACGGTGTTGCGGTGTGCCTGCGCGAACGGTCAGCTTCCGGTCGCTTCCTTCCAGTCATCGACGTACGAGGTGAGGTTCTTGTCGATGTCGGCCCAGTCGGGCTCAAAGACCTCCACGCCGTCCATGAGCTTGGTGAGCGCGATCGCGTTGGCGTCCGTGGGCTTGGTGTCCTGGCGGGCGCTGATGCCGCCGCCGATCTCGCTGACCTGCTGCTGTGCCTTGCGGCTCAGCATGTAGTCGAGGAGCTTCTTGGCGTTGTCGCTGTGCGGGGCGCCGGTGACGAGCCCGGCCGCGTAGGGCAGGGCGAAGGTGGTGGGCCTGCCCGTGGCGGTCGCCGGGAACCAGATGGCGAGGTTCGGCATGGACTTGGCCTGGGCGAAGTTCATCTGGACATCGCCGTTCGCCACGAGGAGTTCGCCCTTGTCGACCTTGGGCGCGAGCTTGCCCGTGGAGGCGGACGGGCCGACGTTGTTGGACTGGAGCCTGCCGAGGTAGTCCATGGCGGCCTTCTCGCCGCCGAAGTCGTGCATCGCCTTGATCAGTACGGCGGTTCCGTCACCCGCGACACCGGGCGTGGAGTACTGGATCTTGTTCTTGTACTCGGCGTCGAGGAGCTGCTCCCACGTGGTGGGGGCCTGCTTGAGTTCCTTCTTGTTGTAGACGAACCCGAAGTAGTTGTTGACGACGGAGGTCCAGGTGCCCTCGGCCCCCTTGTCGGCGCCGTCGACCTGGTCGGATCCGGCCGGGGTGTACTTCTGGAGCAGCCCCTTGCCGTCGGCCTGCTGGATGAACGGCGGGAGCGTGACGAGCACGTCGGCCTGCGTGTTGCTCTTCTCGCGGACGGCGCGCTGCACGACCTCGCCGGAGCCGCCCTCGACGTACTCGACCTTGATCCCGGTCTCCTTCTCGAAGTCCTTGAAGATCCGGTCGTACCAGCCGTCGCCGTTCTCGCCCTTGAGGCCGTCGGCGCTGTAGACGGTGACGACCTTCTCGTCGGAGGCGGCGGAGGTGCCTCCGCAGGCGGTGAGCGGGGCGGCGAGGAGACAGAGGGCGGCGATCGGGACGAGCCTGTTGCGAGGCATGGCGAGGTGAACTCCTTGCGCTGAAAGGGCTGTTCAGGGATATCGAGCGGGTTGCTCGGGGGTGGGGTCAGCGGTACGAGGCCTTGCTGCGTACGCGGGAGACGGCGAGCAGGGCGATCAGCGTCGCCGTCATCAGGACCACGGCGAGCGCGGAGCCGGCGAACAGGGCGCCGCGGTCGGTGGCCGCGTAGATCAGGACCGGAAGCGGAGTCCAGTCGGGCGGGTAGAGCATCATCGTGGCGCTCAACTCGCCCATGGAGAGGGCGAAGCAGAGGCCGCCGGCGGCGGTGAGCGAGGGCAGCAGCAGGGGCAGCTTCACTCGCCACAGCACGTAGGAAGGGCGGGCGCCGAGCGAGGCCGCGGCCTGCTCGTACGCCGGGTCGAGCCGGGCGATCGCGGCCGAGACCGACTGGTACGCGAACGCGGTGACGAGGACGGCGTGCGCGAGGATCACGATCGACCGGGTGCCGTTGAGCAGCAGCGGCGGCTTGGAGAAGGCGACGAGGATCGCGAGCCCGACGACGACGGAGGGCACGGCGACGGGCAGCACGAACAAGGCGTCCAGGAACCGTCGTTGGCGTCGTTTGAGTCCCGACGCGGCGAGGGCGGCCCAGGTCCCCACGGCCATCGCGAGCAGGCTCGCGGTGAGCGCGGTGACCAGGCTGGTGGTCAGCGCCTGGAGAGCCTCGCCGCGGGTGGCGGCGTCGTAGTGCCCGGTGGTGAAGCCGGACGGCAGGACGCTCGACCAGTTGGTGGCGAACGACGCGGCCAGGATCACCAGCAGGGGCAGCGCGAACAGAGGGAGGAAGAGGACGAGGAACAGGACCCAGGCGGTCCACTTCCCTTTCCTGCTATGCACCAGCACGACGGCTCACCACCCGGTAGAGGCCGTAGAGCCCCACGGAGATCAGGACGTTGACGACGGCGACCACGCACGCGCCCGGATAGTCGGACTCCAGGATCGCCTTGCTGTAGACGAGCATCGGCAGGGTCGTCACCCCTTTCGCCCCGGTGAAGAGCACGATCCCGAACTCGTTGAGGCACAGGACGAGGACGAGGCTCCCGCCGGCCGCGAGCGCGGGCAGCGCCTCCGGCAGGATCACCGTCCGGATGATCCGCGCGGGCCGCGCACCGAGGCCGGCCGCCACCTCCAGCTGCGCGGTGTCGAGCTGCGAGAAGGCGGCGAGGAGCGGTCGTACGACGAAGGGCGTGAAGTACGTGACCTCGGCGAGGAGCACGCCCCACGGCGTGGTGAGGAACCGGAACGGCCCGTCCGCCGCGCCCGTGACGTCCGTCCAGAGGCCGTTGGCCATGCCGACGGTGCCGTAGATGAAGAGCAGGGCGAGCGTGATCAGGAAGGACGGGAAGGAGAGGAAGACGTCGATGAACCTGGCGACGCTCCGCGCCCCCGGGAACGGCACGAACGCGATGATCAGCGCCAGGACGAACCCGAGCACCAGACATCCGACGGTCGCCCCGACCGCCAGCCACACGGTGGTCCACAGGGCCTCACGGAAGGCTTCGGAGCCGAGGACGTCGGAGTACGGCTGGAGCGAGGTCCCGCCGGTGTCGGGCTGGAAGGACTGCTGGACGACGAGGGCGAGGGGGTAGAGGAAGACGAGGGCGAGCAAGACGACTGGCGGCAGGGCAGCCAACCAGGGGCGCGGGGCTGTGCTCGATTTGCGGCTGCCGCCGCGTGGGCGCGACCAGCCACGACTCACCCGCGGCCGACGAGCAACCTCAGTCATGGCCCCCTCCCGCAGGCAGCAACACCGCGTCCTCCGGTGCGAAGTGCAGCGTCACCGCGTCCCCGTGAGCCGGCGGAGCCTTGAGTTCCCGCAGGTCCGCCATCAGCCGGTGGCCGTCCACGTCGACGTACAGCCGGTGGGTGGCGCCCCGCCACTGGATCTCGTCGACGGTTCCGGCGAGTTGGTTGGGGCCGGAACCGAGGCCGACGAGGTGGGGGCGTACACACAGGGTCGCCTGAGCGCCGCACGCGATCCCTGCCGTCCCGACCTCGACCTCACGCCCGCCGAAGGAGACACCGCCCTCCCCCACCGTCACGGGCAGCAGATTCGCGTTGCCGACGAAGGAGGCCGTGAACTCGGTCCTCGGCGCCCGGTAGAGCTGGTGAGGGGTCCCGCAGTCCTGGAGACGGGCCCGGTCCATCACCGCGATCCGGTCGGCCAGCGTCAGCGCCTCGACCTGGTCGTGGGTGACGTACAGGATCGACACGTCGGGCAACTCACGGTGAAGCCGGGCGAGTTCGGCCAGCATCCCGGAGCGCAACTGGGCGTCCAGCGCGGACAGCGGTTCGTCGAGAAGCAGTACGCCGGGCCGGATGGCCAACGCCCGTGCGATGGCGACGCGTTGCTGCTGGCCGCCGGACAACTCCCGGGGATGGCGGCGCGCGTACGCCGCCATCCCGGTCATCTCCAGCGCCTCGGCCACCCGCGCGCGTATCTCACTCTTCGCGACCTTGCGCGCCTTCAGCCCGAAGGCCACGTTGTCCTCG
This sequence comes from Streptomyces phaeochromogenes, assembly GCF_001418655.1. Lineage (GTDB taxonomy): Bacteria > Actinomycetota > Actinomycetes > Streptomycetales > Streptomycetaceae > Streptomyces > Streptomyces phaeochromogenes. The sequence goes on from NZ_LIQZ01000182.1 coordinate 57,091, forward strand.
ACGCGCATGTGCGGGAACAGCGCGTACTGCTGGACGACCATCCCGATCCCCCGCCGGTGCGGGGGCAGTTCGGTCACATCGCGCTCGCCCAGGTACACCCGCCCGGAGACTGGCCGCACGAACCCGGCGACCGCCCGCAGCGCGGTGGTCTTGCCGGACCCGGACGGCCCGAGCAGGGCCATCACCTCGCCGGGTTCGACGGTGAGGTCGAGCGCGTCGAGGACGACGTTCCCGTCGTAGGCGACCGTCACCGAGTCGAATCGGATGCCGCTGCTCATGCGAGGGCTCCCGGCAACTCCGCCACGGATCCCAGCACTTGGGTGGCCCCGGACGCCCGCAGCGCGTTCTCGTCGTGCGCGCCGGTCAGGACACCGGCGACCGCGCCCGCCCCCGCACGGACCCCGCTGAGCATGTCGTACGAGGTGTCGCCCACGACGGCGATCTGCCGGACGTCGTCCGCCGCCGCCGTCCGCAGGAAGGCGCCGAGGACCATGTCGGGGTAAGGGCGCCCGCGGCCCCCGGCGTCGGCGGGGCACAGCGTCAGCGGCACCAGGTCCTGCCAGCCGAGCGCGGCCAGGATCGCGTCCTGCGTGGTGCGCGCGAAGCCGGTGGTCAGTACGACCGTGCGGCCCTGGGAGTCGAGCTGCTCGATGGCCTCGCGCGCACCGGGGATCGGCGCGACGAGACCGCCGTCGACCAGCTCCGCGTACGCCTCCTCGAAGGCCCTGTTGGCCTCCTGCGCCTTCGTCTCCTCCCCGAACAGATGCCGGAAGACGGAGATCTTGGACTCGCCCATGGTGGCGCGGACGTAGGCGAGTTTGTCGGCGTGGTCGGGGCTGCCGGGCTCGACGCCCAGTTCGGCGGCGGCCGTCGCGAAGGCCCGCTCGACGAGGCCGCCGTCGGCGACGGTGGTGCCGGCCATGTCGAGGACGACGAGACGGATGTCGTGGTTCGTGTGGGTCATGAGGGGTGTCACCAGCCCAGTTCGTTCGCGGTCGTCTCGGCGATCGCGGGCGAGCAGGTCATACCGCGCCCGCCGGGCCCGGTGACCAGCCACACCCCGTCGCGCACCTGTTGCCGGTGCACGACCCGGCCCGGGTCGGTGCACTGCGCGTACACCCCGGCCCAGCGGCGCCGGATCTTCGGCAGCGCGCGGCCGAGGAAGGACTCGACGACCCCCGTGAGGTGGTCGTAGGGGTCTTCGAGGGTGTCGAAGGCGAAGGGGTGTTCGTACTCGTGGGTGTCGCCGATGGTCAGCCCGCCGTCGGCGCGCTGCACCATGAGCAGCTGCATACGGTGGTCCGCGGCCGTCCGCGCCTGGGCCTGACGGGCGTTGAGCTCGTCCAGGGCCGCGGAGTCGTACGCCGGGTAGTAGCGGAAGCTGTCGGCGTCTGCGATCGAGGTGGTGAGCGGCTCGCCCAGCGGGTCGGTCTGCATCATCTGGAGACGTACGCGGCGGACGGGCAGGCCAGGTCCGGCCAGCTCACGGACCAGGCCGCCGAGCCATGCGCCCGTGCAGAGGACGACGACGTCCCCGGTGTGCACGTCCCCGTGGTCGTCGCGGACGGCGTGGTGACCGATGACCTCTCGGACCTCCCTGCCGGGCCGGAAGGTGTACCGCGGCGACTTCAACAGCTCGGCGCGCAGGGCGAGTTGTGCGGTGCGCGGCTCGACGGCCGCGTCCCGCTCGCAGTAGAGGGCGGCGCTGAACTCGCCGCGCAGGGCTGGGTTCAGGGCGCGCGCCTCGTCGGGGGTCAGCAGCTTGTAGCCGCGGGCCGGTGCGTCCTCACGGGCCACGGCGGCCTCGGCGACGGCGAGTTCGAGGTCGCCGCGGACGGGGGTCAGCGAGCCGTTCGGCCGGAAGCCGAGGCCTGGCACCCGTCCGCCGATGCCCTCCCACAACTCCCGCGCCCGCAGCGCGGTTTCCAGTTCTTCACCCCCCGCGCGGCCACTCACCCAGATCTGGCCGAAGTTGCGCAACGAGGCGCCGCGAGCCTCCGCCTCGCGCTCGATCTGTACGACCTCATGGCCGCGTTCCACTGCTTGCCAGGCGTGCATGGTGCCCACCACGCCGGCTCCGACGACTATCACTCTCACGACGGCCACGCTCCTCGGGATCGGGGAACCGGAAGGGTCCGGCTCACAACGGGAGCGTGAACTGGTCGTCACGTTTGGGCTAGACCAGTTACCTATTCGTGATACTCGAAGGTGGTCGGGAGGAGGTGCGGAGAGGGGGCGTAGAGGGTGTTCTCAGCCGCTGAGATGAGTCGTGAACGAGAACCGGTCCCCCCGGAACAGCGTCCGCACCCGCTCCAGCGGCTGCCCGTCGGTGTCCCGCGAAACGCGGTGGATCAGCAGCATCGGAAGAGCGGGCGGGGTGCCGATGAGGAGGGCCTCGCGCGGGGTGGCGAGCACCGTCTCGATGCGTTCGTCGGCGTCTCCGAAGGCGATGCCCTGCTGGTGGAGGTAGGCGTAGAAGGAGGAGTCGGGCTCGAATTCGGCGTCCAGGCGGGGAATGCGGGCCACCGAGACGTAGGTGCTTTCCAGACCGACCCGCTCGTCGTCCGCGAGCAGCACGCGCTCCAGATGCCAGACCGGCTCGCCGCGCGTGAGCCCGGTCTCGGCGGCGAGCGCCTCGGGGCAGGGGAAGCGGTCGAGGGTGACGAGGTTGCGGCCGGGGGTGCGCCCCTGACGTCGTACGCCTTCGGTGTAGCTGGCGAGCGACAGGGGCTGCTCCAGCTTCGGGCCCGCGACGACCGTGCCGCGCCCCCGCCTGCGCAGCCGCCCTTCCAGCACCAGTTCACGGATCGCCTGCCGCACGGTCTCCCGCGCGACCTCGTACCGCTCGGAGAGGTCCCGCTCGGTGGGGAGCAGCCCGCCCTCGCCGAGTTCGTCGACGAGGGCCGAGATCCGCGCCTTCACCGCGTAGTACTTCGGGATGCGGCCGTGCTCCGGAATCCCGGAGCGGACGGGGGCCGCGGGGTGCTGATCGTTCGGGTAGTCCACGCAGGGATCGTCGCAGATGAGGCGGGGGGATTTCCTGGCGGGATTCCTGACGGGGTTTCCTGGCGGTTTCCTGGCGGGCTTCCTATTCGAGGACGGTGCGCAGGTCGGTGATCCGGTATCCGTGGGCGTGGATGGCGTCGATGATCCGCGGGAGTGCCTGGACGTCGAGGGCAGGTCCGCGCCCCTGGGCCGTACCGACGTGCATCTGCACGATCGCCCCGGGGGTCAGGGCGTTCACGACCCGGTCGACGACCTTCTGGACCGTCATACCGCCGGCGGTTCCGAGGTAGCCGTTGGTGTCAGTGGTGAACTCGATGTCCGCGAAGCCGAGTTCGTTGGCATGCGCGATGCCCTCCGGGGTCGTGGCGCTGTAGGGGAAGCGGAAGAACGGGAGCGGCACCGCCCCGGTCGCCCGTCGGATCGCCCGGTCCGCACCCATGATCTCCTGCTCCGCCTCCGGGCGGGTGAGGTCCGCGAACTGCGGATGGCTGTAGGAGTGGTTGCCGATCCCGTGCTCGGCCGCCATCAGCCGGGCCGCACCGGAGTGGCGTTCGGCGAACCGGCCGGTCAGGAAGAACGTCGCCGGCACGTTCCGCCCGCGCAGCACCGTCAAGGCCGTCTCCACCCCGGTCTCGTCCCACGCGGCGTTGAACGTCAGCGCCACCAGCGGGCTACTGGTGGGAATCCGGCGGACCTCCGAACCGTAGAGCCTCGCCACCGGCCCCGGATCCTCCCCGCCCACCGACCTCGGGGCGCCCCCGCATTCCGCCGCGGCGCCTCCGCGAGGGCAACGGTCCGTGAGGGTGTGCCCGCTCGCGGGGAGGACCAGAAGCCCCAGCACCAGGGCAGCGACGGCAACAGCGACAGGCAGGCCACCGAGGGCCATGGGCCCCGCTGGGACAGAACGCTTCATAGTCGAACATTGGCACCATCTATTGCGCAGCATGGCAGTGACACTCGGCGAAGGCTCCCGCACCCCTTGGACGGAGGCAAATGCCAACGTAAGAGTCCGTTTCGGCACCTGCGATCACGACGGCATGGCGCGTGATCAACAATCCTTGCCGCATGGCAATCTGCGGTCCAGCACAGGGACTTGGACCGGAGGTACATCGCACGTGGCGGCGAAGAGCAATCCCACCGTCAGGAGACGCCATCTCGGGGCCGAGCTTCGCGGGCTCCGCATCGCCAGTGGACTGAAGAGCAAGGAGGTCGCCGAGCGGCTTCTGGTCTCTCAGCCCAAGATCAGTCATCTGGAGAACGGCAACCGCGCCATCAGCCCTCGCGACGTTCGCGACCTGTGCGCGATCTACGGAGTGACGGACCGGGAGGTCATCGACTCCCTGATGGAGATGGCCAAGGAATCGAGCCGGCGGAGCTGGTGGCACTCCTACGGCGACCTCTCCAACAGCGTCTACATCGGCCTGGAGTCGGACGCCGTCTCCCTCCACACCTACGACCCCATGGTGATCCCCGGCCTGCTGCAGACCCCTGCCTACGCCGAGGCCGTCATCGGAGAAACGATCCCCCTGCTCACCGCCGAACAGACCGCCACGCGCCTCAAGGTGCGGCTGCGCCGTCAGCACCGGATCTACGACCCGGCCTGCCCGCTGCGCCTGTGGGTCGTCCTGGACGAATCGGCATTGCACCGCGTCGTGGGCAGCCCCGACATCATGCGCGAGCAACTGGAACACCTGAACGCACTCGGCACCGAGCCGCACATCACCATGCAGGTCCTCCCCTACGCCGTGGGCGCTCACCCGGGCCTGACAGGACAGTTCTCCATTCTGAGGTTCGCCGACAGCCATGAGTCAGGGGTGGTGTACCTGGAACGGTTCACCAGCGACCTCTGTTTGGAGAAGCCGTCCGACGTGCAGCACTACAGCGCGATGTACGACCACCTCCAGGCCCGGGCCCTCACCCCTGACAGCAGCCGCGACATCCTCACCGACATAACCAAGTCGTACATCGACGCGGCGATCGAGCCCTGAGCGTCGGCCTCAGGAGCCGGTCGCGACGAACACCCCGCCGACGACCGGCCCCGGCCCCCCATCCCTTTCCGGCAGAGCCGCCGCAACAGGATCCCAACTCCCCTCAGGTGGCGAGGACTTCCAGCGCGGCGGCGTGCACACCCGGTGCGGCGGCAAGATAGCTCTCGCCGGCCAGTTCCCACGGTTTGCCCTCGATGTCGGTCACGACGCCTCCGGCCTCCTGGACCAGCAGCACACCCGCCGCGTGGGACCGGACGTTGTCGAACTGCCAGTGCAGGTCCATCCGGCCCGCGGCGACCTGGGCCAGCTGGTGGGTCACGGGCACGGAGACTCGTACGTGGAGGGCGGAGTTCGTCATCGCGGTGAAGGCGGAGCCCATCCGCTGCGCGAGCTCGGGGTCGTGACCCGGCTTGGCCTGGCCGGTCCCGGCCAGTGCGCCGTCCAACGACGTCTTGACCGAAACCCGCAGCCGTACGCCGTTGAGGAACGCCCCGCCGCCCTCGGTCGCGGTGAACATCTCGTCGTGGGCCGGGAAGCAGACCACCGCCAGCACCGGGCGGCCGTCGCGGACGAGGCTCACGCCGATGTTCCAGTCGGGCATGCCGTGCACGGCGTTGACGTTGCCGCCGACCGGGTCGATGAGCCACCACTCGCCCGTGGCCAGCGGTCCCGATCCATGTTCGTCATTGAGCCAGCCCGCACTCGGCAGGGCCTCGGTCAACGCGGGGCGCAGCACATCGACCACGGCCGCGTCATTGGCCTGGAGGTTCGCAAGCAGTTCGGGAAGCCCGGACTGACGGGACTCGGCGGAATAACGCGTCATCATCCGGGCGCCGGCGCGGCGGACGGCGGCGACGGTGGCGGCAAGCAGTTCCTCGCTCATGGGATGCTCCTGGAGTTGACGGAAGTGGATCGATGTCTTGTTGGGATTTACTCGTATGCAATTGGACTTGAATCTGCTGACCGTGCTGGACGCCCTGCTCGAAGAGGGCAGCGTGATGGGCGCGGCCGAGCGGCTACACCTGTCCTCGCCCGCGGTCAGCCGCACCCTCGGCCGGCTTCGCGCCGTCACCGGGGACGACATCCTGGTGCGCACCGGCCACTCGATGACTCCCACCCCGTACGCGTTGTCGGTACGGGAGGACGTGCACCGGCTGGTCAGGCAGGCGCACGCGGTGCTCTCGCCGATCCGTGAACTGGACCTCGCCGAACTGGACCGCACCTTCACGATCCAATGTCACGACGCGGTGGCCGCGTCACTGGTGCCGGTACTGGTCGGGAGGATCCAACAGCAGGCCGCCGGGGTGCAGTTGCGGGTGCTGGCGGAGAACACCGTCGACACCGACGACCTGCGGCACGGCCGCGTCGATCTGGAAATCGGTGGTGGCAGGCCCGTTCTGCCCGAGTTCCGGTCCGAGCCGCTCGGCGACGACCGGCTCGTCGTGGCGATGCGCGCGGACCACCCCTGTGCCGCCGGACTCGACCTGGCCTCCTACGCGGAGCAGCCGCATGTGGTGATCTCCCGGCGCGGCCGGCTCACCGCGCCGATCGACGATGTGCTGGCCGCCGAAGGCCTGCGGCGCCGGGTGGTCGCGGCGGTGGCGTCGGTGTCCACCGCACTGCAGATCGCCGCCCGCGGCGATGCGTTGGTCACCTGCACGGAGATCCTCGGCCGCCCGCTCATCGAGGCGTTCGGGCTCCTCTCTCGGCCGCTGCCGATCAAGTCCCCGGCGGCGACGATCAACTGCAACTGGCACCAGCGCTACGATTCCGACCCCGCCCACGCCTGGCTCCGCGAGCAGGTCCGGGCGTCGGTCGAGGAGATCACCGCCCGCTGACCGCTCCGCCTACTCCGCCAGTGGCAGGGCCACGGCACCGGGAAAACCAGGCGCTTCGGCTTCGTCGAGCATCGCCGCGGCGACGGTTTCCCGGCTGACCTTCGCACCGAGGTCGAAGGGAGGCGCGGACTCCAGGCCGACCGTACGCCGACGGGGGCTCTCCGGCCCGTCGGCGAGCATCCCGGCGTGGAAGACGGTGCCCCCGGCCGCGAGAACGGTGTTGTCGGCTTCGACCTTGTCCGGAAGCCGGTCGCCCAGCACCTTGGCGAGCACGCCCGCACCCTCCCCCGCCACTTGCGCCGACTTGCCCGTGCCGTAGGCGCCGAGCCAGATGACGCGCCGCGGGCCGGCGGCGACGACGGCCCGGGCGCCGGTCAGGAGGGTCCCGGCCCGGTCCGTACCGAGCGCGGAAAGGACCACGGAGTCCCCGTCCATGACGGCGGCGATACTCGCCGCGTCGTTCACGTCGCCCGCCACCTTGCGCAGGTTCGGCGAGTCGGGCAGAGCGATCTTCTCGGGATCGCGCGCGATGGCGGTCACGGTGTGACCACGTCGCAGCGCCTGTCGAGTGAGGGCGATTCCGGTCTGGCCGGAGGCCGCGAGGACGGTGAGGTTCATGCCGAGAACGCTAGGGAACCCACCACTTAACATCAAGTGCATGTATCTGACTTGATAATTTACCCAGACGCAATTACCTCGGCGAGGGGCGGCGGCCCAATACTCTGACCAGCCCATTCACGAAAGCTCTTCCGCCTCACGGAAGCCGTCTTGCGGAGCTGCCGCAAGGGTCAGGACTCTGAGTCCAACCACGGCACGCGGGGCGACGGCGCCCCGCTTCACGGGACGGGACCGCCCATGCCTCACATGACCGCATTCGCCAGGAACCAGTGGTACGTCGCCGCCTACGCCCACGAGGTGGGGCGGGAGTTGCTCGGCCGGACGGTTCTCGGGGAGCCGCTCGTCTTCTACCGGACCGAGGACGACGGACGGCCGGTCGTCCTGCACGACCGTTGCGTGCACCGCCGCTATCCGCTCTCGGAGAGCGGGCTCGACGGTGACCGGATCGTCTGCGGCTACCACGGCTTCACGTACGACACGACGGGTGCGTGTGTGTACGTGCCCGGTCAGAAACGCGTCCCCCGCACCGCCCGGGTCGCCTCCTACCCGGTGGTCGAGCAGGACGCCCTGATATGGGTGTGGATAGGCGACCCGGCCCTCGCCGACCCGGAGACCATTCCGCGGGCCAGGCATCTGGACTCCCCCGGCTGGGTCACCGTCAGCGGGATGGAGCCGATCGACGCCGACTACGGCCTCCTCGTCGACAACCTCCTCGACCTGTCCCACGAGACGTATCTGCACGGCGGCTACATCGGCACCCCGGAGGTCGCCGAGACGCCGATCACCACCGAGGTGGACGAGGGCGCGGGCATCGTCAGAGTCAGCCGGCACATGGACGACGCCGAGTGCCCGCCGTTCTACGCCAAGTCGACCGGCATCAAAGGGCGGATCACCCGCTGGCAGGACATCGAGTACCACGCGCCGTGTCTGTATCTGCTGCACAGCCGGATCGCCCCGGTCGGTGTGGTGCCCGAGGCGGACGGCAGCGATCCGAACGGCTTCCACACGGAGATCACGTACGCCATCACGCCGTCCGCCGACGGCAAGGTGTACGACTTCTGGATGGTCTCGCGCGACTGGGCGACCGACGACGCCGAGGTCACCGAGTTCCTGCGGGGCAACAACCACACCGTCGTGATGCAGGACGTCGACGCGCTCAACCTGCTGCAGAAGACGCTCGGCACGGAGCGCACCGGCTACCAGGAGCTGAGCATCAACATCGACACCGGTGGTCTGGCCGCCCGCCGGATCCTCGCCCGGCTGGTCGAGGAGGGCGCGAAGCCCATGGAGAAGGTCCAGTGACCAGCCCGACCGGCGAGATCTACCGCATCGACTGGCTCCCGGGCACCGATGTGCTGCACGGCACCTGTCACTGCGGGGCCGAGCACAGCGCCGAGGACCCGATCGAGATGTGGGAGTGGATGCTCGGCCACCCCGAAGGACACACCCCGCGCGACCCGAACGACCCGAACAACTCGCGCGACCGGCACGTCCCGCACGTCACCCAAGGAAACGGCTCATGACCTCCTACGAAGCCGAACTCGTCGTCGAGCGACGGGACTTGGCCGCCGAAGGTGTGCTCGCCCTCACCCTCCGCCATCCGCTCGGCGAGGAGCTGCCGGCCTGGGAGCCGGGCGCCCACATCGATGTGATCCTGGGCCCGGACCTGGAGCGGCAGTACTCCCTGTGCGGTGACCCGGCCGACCAGCGCTCCTGGCGCGTCGCGGTCCTGCGGGAACCCGACGGGCGCGGCGGATCCGCCCATGTGCACGGGCAGTTGGAGGCGGGCGGCAAGGTCCGCGTGCGCGGCCCGCGCAACCACTTCGCCCTCCAGCCCTCGCCGCGCTACCGCTTCGTCGCGGGCGGCATCGGCATCACCCCGATCCTGCCGATGCTGGCGGAGGCCGAGGCGGCGGGCGCGGAGTGGACACTGCTGTACGGCGGCCGTACGCGCAACTCCATGGCGTTCGCTGAGGAGTTGAGCCTGTACGGGGACAAGGTGCGCGTCGCCCCGCAGGACGAGTCCGGGCTGCTCGACCTCGCCGCCGAACTCGGCACCCCGCAGTCCGACACGCTCGTCTACTGCTGCGGTCCCGGGCCGCTGCTGGACGCCGTGGAGGAGCGGTGCGCTGATTGGCCGAAGGGCTCACTGCACGTCGAACGGTTCCAGCCCAAGGTCCAGGAGACGGGCGCGGACACGGAGTTCGAGGTGGTTTTGGAGCGCTCGGGTCACACGCTCACCGTCCCCGCGGACGTCTCCGTGCTCGACACCGTACGGTCCGCGGGGGTCGAGGTGCTCTTCTCCTGCACCGAGGGCACCTGCGGGACCTGCGAGACGGACGTCCTCGAAGGCACCCCGGACCACCGGGACTCGGTGCTCACGGACGAGGAACGGGAGGCCGGCGAGACCATGCTCATCTGCGTCTCCCGGTGCCGCGGGAAGCGCCTCGTGCTCGACCTGTGACGCCTCCTACCGCGTCTGCGACCTGATCCGCCGGACGGACCCCAGGTCCGCCTCGATCCGGGCGACCGTGGCCAGCAGATGCGGCAGCAGGTCACGGCGTACGGAGTCGACGGAGTTGCGGCTGGCGTGCACGGGGATGTTGACCGCGGCCACCACCTCGCCGTCCCGGTCCCGCACCGGGACGGCGACCGAGCGCAGCCCCTCCTCCAGTTCCTGGTCGACGATCGCGTACCCCTGCCGGCGTACCCGGCGCAGTTCGGTGCGCAGCAGGTCGGCCGAGACGATCGTGCGGGCCGTCAGGGCGCGCAGGTCCGCGCGGACGAGCCGGGCGTCGATCTCCTCGTCGGGCAGCTGGGCGAGCAACACCCGCCCCACGGACGTGACATGGGCCGGGAAGCGGGTGCCGACCGTGATCGTCGCGGTCATGATGCGGCGTGTGGGCACCCGTGCCACGTACACGATGTCGTCGCCGTCGAGGACGCACAGGGACGACGACTCCCTTATCTGCGCGACGAGTTGCTCCAAATGCGGCTCGGCGATCTCCGGCAGGGTGAAACTGGACAGGTACGAGTAGCCGAGTTCGAGGACGCGCGGGGTGAGCCGGAACATCCGCCCGTCCGTCGTCACGTATCCCAGGTCGAAGAGCGTCAGCAGGAAGCGGCGGGCCGCCGCGCGGGTGAGGTCGGTGTGCCGTGCCACCTCGCTGAGCGTCAATTCCGGGTGCTCGGCGTCGAAGGCGCGGATGACCGCGAGGCCGCGCTCGAAGGAACGGACGAAATGAGGTTCGCGGGCTCCAGCAGGCATCGTCGCCTCCACGGGACGCACGGGGGTGCGCACTGCGCACGCTAGGAGCACACTTCGGCAACTGTCAACGACCTTGCGTGTCAAGAGCATTGACCCGCTCCCGGCAAGGTTCTACGTTCCCGCTGAGCACTTCTGTGCGGTCTGCGCACAGCCTGTCGAGGAACTGTCCCAGTGGTCCAGAGGGGGAGTCATGCGTCGTCTGCTCATCGGCCTCGCGGCCGGCGCCGTGTTCGTCGCCGCGACGGCCTGCGGTTCGTCCGACTCCTCCGGGTCGGACGACGACAAGGCGTCCGGTGGTGGTACCACCACGATCAAGGCCGGCGTCATCCCCATCATCGACGTCGCGCCCCTGTACCTGGGCCAGTCGAAGGGCTTCTACAGCAAACGCGGCATCAAGCTGTCGCTGACGAGCGCGCAGGGCGGCGCGGCGATCGTGCCCGGTGTCGTCTCCGGCCAGTTCGACTTCGGCTTCAGCAACATGACGTCCCTGCTGGTCGCCCAGTCCAAGAACATGCCGGTCAAAGCCGTGGCGAACGGTGTCGCGTCCACCGGCAAGCAGGGCGCCGACTTCGCGGAGCTCGCCGTGAAGAAGGGCAGCCCTCTCAAGTCCGCCAAGGACGTGGAGGGCAAGAAGGTCGCCGCCAACACGCTCAACAACATCTGTGACACCTCGGTCAAGGAGTCGGTCCGCAAGGACGGCGGCGATCCGTCCAAGGTCGAGTTCGTGGAGATGCCCTTCGACCAGATGCCGGCAGCGCTCGCGAACGGCCAGGTGGACGCGGCCTGTGTGGTGGAACCCGCGCTCGCCACCATCAAGTCCCAGGGCGGCACCAGCATCGCGTCGCTCTTCGTCGACGTGTCGCCCGACCTCACCGTGGCCATGTACTTCACCTCCCAGCAGTACGCCCAGAAGAACCCGGAGATGGTGAAGAAGTTCCAGGAGGCGACCGCAGAGTCCCTCGCCTACGCCGACAGCCACCCGGACGAGGCCCGCGACATCATCGCCACGTACACGAAGATCCCGAAGAACCTGCTGGAGACGCTGACCCTGCCGAGGTGGCCGGCCGAGCCGAACCGCGCCTCCATCGAGCGGCTGTCCGAACTGGGCGTGCAGGACGGTCTGTTCAAGACGGCCCCGGACCTGGACAAGTTCCTTCCGTGAGGGGCACCAACGCCCTCCTGGGCGCGGCCGGGCTCGCGGTCTTCCTCGCACTCGGCGAGGCGGTGCCGCGGCTCGGCCTCGTCAAGGACGAGTACTTCCCGCCGACCAGCCGCATCGCCGACGCGCTCGCGACGGAGCTCGCCGACGAGGCGTTCTGGACCGCACTCGGGGACACGCTCACCGGCTGGGCGATCGGGCTCACGATCGCGGTGACCGCCGGAATCCTGGCGGGAGTTCTGATCTCGGTCACGCCCTACCTCCGCGAGGCGACGGCCTCGACGATCGAGTTCCTGCGCCCGATCCCGTCGGTCGCCCTGATCCCGCTGGCCGTCCTGCTCTTCGGCACCGAGCTGCGCTCGGTCCTCCTCCTCGTCGTGTACGCGTCCTTCTGGCAGGTCCTCGTCCAGGTCATGTACGGCGTCCGGGACGTCGACCCGGTCGCCGAGGAAACGGCCCGCTCCTACGGCCTCGGCACCTGGGCACGGGTCCGGCACGTGCTCTGGCCCACCGCCCTCCCGTACGTCATGACGGGTGTGCGGCTGGCCGCCGCGGTGGCGCTGATCCTCGCTGTGACCGCCGAACTCGTCATCGGCGCACCGGGGTTGGGCGCCCGGATCGCCGTCGCCCAGACCTCGCAGGCCGTGCCGGAGATGTACGCGCTGGTGGTGGTCACCGGGCTGCTCGGTCTGCTGATCAACGTGGGCGCGCGGACCGTCGAACGGCGGGCGCTGGCCTGGCACCAGTCGGTGCGCGGGGAGGTGGCGGTGTGAAGGGCGGGGTGAACGGTGGTGTGAGGGGCGTCCTGCTGCGGGTGTTCTTCGTCGTCGCGCTGCCCGCGCTGCTGGTCGCGGGGTGGTGGGTCGCCTCGGACGACAGCACCGACGTCTACTGGCCGCCGCTGCGCACGATCCTCACCACCTTCCCGGACGTGTGGACGGGCGACCGGTGGCGCGACGACGTGCTGCCGAGCGTGCTGCGATTGAGCGCCGGTTACGCGTGCGCGGCCGTCGCGGGCGTGGCGATCGGCACGGTCATCGGCTCGTACCGCCGGGTGCGGGCCGTGTGCGAGCCGGTCCTTGAGTTCCTGCGCGCGGTGCCGCCGCCCGTTCTCGTGCCGGTCATCATGCTGTTCGCCGGCATCGGGGACACGATGAAGATCGCCGTGATCGCGAGCGGCTGTGTCTGGCCGATCCTCCTCAACACCGTGGAGGGCGTCCGGGCGGTCGACTCCGTGATGTCGGAGACGGCCCGCTCGTACGGCATCACGGGCGTCGCGCGGCTGCGGCACGTGGTGCTGCGCTCGGCGAGCCCGCAGATCTTCGCGGGGCTGCGGCAGGCCCTGTCCATCGGCATCATCCTGATGGTCATCAGCGAGATGTTCGCCGCGAGCAACGGGCTCGGCTTCACCATCGTCCAGTTCCAGCGCGGCTTCGCCATCCCCGACATGTGGACCGGGATCCTGCTGCTCGGGCTGCTCGGTTTTGTGCTGTCGGTCGCCTTCCGGCTGGTCGAGCGGCGGGTGCTCGGCTGGTACCACGGCTTGCGCGACGTCTCCCGGCGGTCGTCGTGAACCTCTCGAACGTGAACCTTGCGAAAGGGCGCTCCATGCTCGACGTACGCGGCCTCCAGAAAGTCTACGAGGGGTCGGGCCGCCGGGTGGAGGCGGTGCGCGACCTCACCTTCACGGTCGAGGCCGGCGAACTGGTGTGTCTCGTCGGCCCGTCGGGCTGCGGCAAGACGACGCTGCTGAAGTGCGTGGGCGGGCTGCTGACGCCGACAGCCGGTGAGGTGTTCCTCGGAGGTGAGCGGGTGACCGGGCCGCCGCCCGGGATGGCGGTCGTCTTCCAGGAGTACGGTCGCAGCCTCTTCCCCTGGATGCGGGTCCGCGAGAACGTCGAACTCCCCCTCAAGCAGAAGAAACTGCCGAGCGCGCGGCGTCGTGAGCTGGTCGCCGACGCGCTGGAGTCGGTCGGTCTCACCGACGCGGCGGGCGCGTACCCGTGGCAGCTGTCGGGCGGCATGCAGCAGCGGGTGGCGATCGCCCGCGCGCTCGCGTACGAGCCCGATGTGCTGCTCATGGACGAGCCGTTCGCGGCGGTGGACGCGCAGACCCGCGCCGAACTGGAGGACCTGGTCCGGGGGTTGTGGCGGCAGCGGGGCATCACGATCCTCTTCGTGACGCACGACATCGACGAGGCGGTGTATCTCGGCGAGCGGGTGCTGATCCTGTCCTCCTCCCCGACGGTCGTCCAGGAACAGCTGAAGGTCGATCTCCCGGCCGAGCGCGACCAGTTGCACACCCGGGTGGCCCCGCGCTTCGCGGAACTGCGGACCCATGTGTACGAGCAGATCCAGGCGGCGAAGCGCGGGACACCGGTCGACCGTGTGGTGAAGGACCAACGGCTTCCGTGACGAGACGAGGGCGGCTACACCTCCGCGGTGGGCACCACGCTCAGATGACTCGACGCGCGTCGCGTACGCCGCGCGGGCGCGCGGCGGGCCTCGCGCAGGACCAGGGTCAGTCGCGTATAGCCCATGCCCTGAAGGGTCTTGGTGGTCTCACCGACGATGCGGCAGTCCGTACGGCCCCAGCGCGGGTCGGGGTGCAGTAACGGCCGCACCGCGCCGTCGTGCTCGACGGCGTCCGGGCCGACCGAGCGGATCCAGTGCGGCAGGCCGTGCCGGTAGGCGGCGTCCATGATCGGGTCCTGGGCGATGTCCCGGAGGATCGACTGGAGTCCGTGGTCGTGGCCGTGCCGCTCGACGGCGGCGGCGAAGTGCGCCAGCATCGGCAGACACCAGCTCGACTCGTGCTCGCCGAGGACCGTGCCCGCGTCCGGATGGAACAGGACGAACCGGAGGAAGTTGTCCCCCGGCATGGCCGTGGGGTGCGGGCCGACACCGCGGAAAAGTGTCTCGAACGCACCGTTCGCCAGGACGACGTCCCAGCGGTGGTCGACGACGACGGAAGGAAAGGTCACGGCCTCCAGAAGCGCTGCATAGTCCTGGAGATACGCCTGGGCCTCACGACTCTCGGGGGCTGGTCGCGGCTGTGGCCGGGACCCTCCTGCCTGGTATGCCATCGGGAGGTCCACCCCTCTTGCCTATGCGGCCCTATCGCGGCGTCGTGATCCTGCTACCCCTGGCCGAGCGGTGTCAACTATCGTGGCATTTGACGCCCGTTGACGGCTGAATCCCGCCACAGTTGTGGCGAGACCTGGATGTGAGTTCGACCAAAGGGCTACTCTCCGGTCTTCGGGCGGTTCACTCCGCACTTCCGGAATTCCCACAGGGGCTTCACGTCCGAGGAATCCGGTTCGGACCAGAGCGGTCGACAAGAGACGTAGGAGAGAAGTGTCGGTGACGGATGGCTTCGAGGTTCCGGGCGCCACGGCGACGGGTCTGCTGCCGGCCGTCGTGGCCCGAGTCACCGGGCTGGCCGACCGGCTCGGCGCGCCGCACGACGAGGTGTTCGACGTCCGGCGGCTGTCCGCGGCCTCCGGAGTCCCCGAGGTCGTGGTCAGATCCCTGCTCAACGGGCGGCCCGCGGGCGAGCCCGATCTCCAGGCCCGCTTCCTGCAACGGCTCGACCTGCTGCGCCGCACGCGGCTGAAGCCTGGTGGCCGCCGGTACACCCAGCAGGAGATCGCCGACGGCGCCGGAATGTCGCGCCAGCAGGCGGGCGCCCTCATCAACGGCGACCGGCGCCCCACGATGGAGCACTGCGACGCCATCCAGCGGTTCTTCCGGGTGCACGCCGGATTCCTCACCGCGGAGGACCCCGAGGCGCTCGCGGGCGCCCTCCAGCACACGGAGCAGGAGCTGCTGCAGCGGCTCGCCGACCGGGAGCGCGAGGCGGTGGCTGCCGCCCACGATCCGCTGGAGCGGCTGCTGCAGGACCACGGCGTCCGCGGCATCGCCTGGCGGGCCGCACAGCTGCCCACCGACCAGCACCGGGACAAGGTCGCCGAGTGGCTGGACATGCTCCTGGAGAGCGTCAAGCGGCCCGAGTCGTGATCCGGGGGATTCTGTGGGCATAGGAAAGGACATGCGCCGTCTGTGCGGCGAGTTGGTCGACGAGCTCTCACTGCCGGCACCGGCGGAGCCCGCCGATCTGTACGCCGCGCTGTGCGACGCCATGAGCAGACGGCGCGGACGCCCGGTGCAGTTCCGTACGGCCGCGTTCCCGCCGGGCACCGCCAGCGGGCTCTGGCTCGACATGGCCGACCAGGACCTCGTGGTCGTCGAGGAACGCACCGCGCCCGACCACCAGTTGGTGATCCTCGGCCATGAGCTGTGGCACATGAACGCCGGGCACTGCAGTCACCACGTGGAGGGCGCGGCCGTCGCCGCCCGCATGCTGTCGGACGACGCCGACCTCCAGGCGACCGTCCTGAAGGTGGCGGCCCGCACCCGGTCGGACCTGGCCGACGAGAAGGACGCGGAGAGTTTTGGGTTGTTGCTGGCGAGCAAGTGCCGGGTGTGGCTTGCGGGTTCGTCGCTGCGCGGACCCGTACGGCGTGACGGCCTCGCCGGCCGGATCGAGGCCACCCTGGGCTATCGCGGGCCGCAGGGCTGAGGGCGCCGGAACACCGTGGACGGGTCCAGCTACTACATACCCGCCGTCGCCATGACGGCGGCCCTCATGGTCAAGGCGCCCGCGCTGTCGCGGTCCTGGCGCGACCCGCTGCTGCGCTCGGTGTGCACGCTGATGGCGCTGGCCGGGCTGGTGTTCTTCTTCGCGGCCCCGCCGACCATCGGTGAGGTCAACGACGTCATCGGGATCACGAACGTCTCGGCACCGCTGGTCTACTGCCTGTTGAGCGCTTTCAGCGCCGCCTGTCTGGTGCTGATCGTCAACTGGCGTGGCGGGCCGCCGGAGTCGACCCGCCGGGTGTCGCGCCGCTGGATCATCGGCTACAGCGTCGTGATCGTGGCGCTGGTCGTGCTGTTCGTCCTCGGCGACGCTCCGGTGGAGCGGCTGGTGGACTTCGACACGTACTACGCCAACGAGCCGTTCGTCCGCGAGATGATCGTGCTCTATCTCGCGGCGCTGACCGTCTCGGGTGTCGGGATGAGCGTCATGTGCGGGCGCTGGGCACTTCAGGTGCAGGGGTGGCTGCGGGCCGGTCTGCTGATCATCGTGGCCGGCTATCTGTTCAACATCGCCTATCTGACCACCAAGTTCACCGCGGTGATCGCCCGCTGGAACGGCGCGAACCTCGACTACCTCAGCTCCGACGCGGCGCCCGTACTCGCTTCCACCGGGGTCCAGATCAGCGCGATCGGCTTCTGTTTCCCCCTGGCCTGCCAGCGGGTCGGCGACACCTGGTCCACCTGGTCGACGTACCGCCGTCTCGGCCCGCTGTGGCACGAACTGAAGCCCCTCTCGCCGCACGCGGCCCACGGCGTACGGATGTCCTGGTGGTCCCCGGCCGAACTCCAGGTCACCCAGCGGGAGTCGGACATCCACGACGGCATGCTCAGCCTGTATCCCTACTTCGACACCGCGGTGCGCGCGAGCGCCTACGACGCGGCGCTCGCGGCGGGCTCCGATCCCGCCCAGGCGCAGGCCGAGGCCGACGCGGCGATGGTGACGGCAGCGGTGCGGGCGCGGGCCGCCGACCCGGACGGCAGGGTCATCGACTCTGCGGAGGCGGCGGCCAATGCCCCGGCCTCCGCCCCCTCGCCCGCCGCCGCCTCTCCGTTCAGGTCCACCGAGGGACCGCGCGACCTCGTGCGGATGTCCATCGCGCTGCGTCAGTCCCCCGTCGTCGCGGCTGCCCGAGGGCAGTACGCGACCAGGTCAGAGAGCGACTTCCATGAGCGAACCAACTAGCGCCAAACCGGGAACAGCCCCCAGACGTGCCGTCGTGATCGGCGGTGGAATGGCCGGCATGCTGGCCGCCGCCGCGCTCAGCGAGTACGCCGACGTCACCGTCGTCGAGCGCGATGTGCTGCCGGACGGGCCCGAGCCGCGCAAGGGGCTCCCCCAGGCACGTCACGTCCACGTCGTGTGGTCCGGCGGTGCCCGCGCGATGGAGGAGCTGCTGCCCGGCGTCACCGACGGATGGCTCGCCGCCGGTGCCCGCCGCATCTCGCTGCCTACGGGTCTTGTCTCCATGCAGCCGCGGGGCTGGTTCCGCCGGTGGCCCGAGATGCAGTTCATGATCGCCTGCAGCCGTGACCTCCTCGACTGGGTGGTACGGGAGCGGGTCGCGCGCAACACCCGCGTCACCGTGCTGCCGCGTACCGAGCTGCTGGGTCTGGAGGGCGACGCGCGGCGCGTGACCGGTGTGCGGGTCCGTACGGTGGGGGGCGAGGAGAGCGTCCTGGCGGCCGATCTGGTCGTGGACGCCGCCGGGCGGGGTTCACGGGCGATCAAATGGCTCGACGAGTTGGGTGTGTCCCCGGCCCCGATGGAGGAGGTCGACTCCGGGCTCGCGTACGCCAGCCGGATCTTCCGGGCGCCCGAGGGCACCGAGGACTACCCCCTGGTGAACGTGCAGTCGGACGCGCGGCAGCCGGTCCCCGGGCAGACGACGACCATCGTGCCGATCGAGGGCGGCCGCTGGCTGGTGACCCTTTCGGGCACGCGGGGCGGTCAGCCCACCGGATCCGCCGAGGAGTTCGAGACGTTCGCCCGCGGGGTCAGGCATCCGGTCGTGGGCGAGCTCATCGCCCACGCGGAGCCCCTGTCGGACGTCTTCGTCACCCGCAGCACCGTGAACCGCCGCCACCTGTTCGAGAAGGTCAAGGACTGGCCCGAGGGTCTCGTCGCGATCGGTGACTCGGTCGCCACGTACAACCCGGTCTACGGGCACGGGCTCTCGGTGGCCGCGCAGGGTGCCGTGGCGCTGCGGGAGCTCGTGGCCGAGTACGGGATCGCCACGCCCGGGCTGGCCAGGCGTGCGCAGCGCGCCGTGGCGCGGCCGGTCGCCACCGCCTGGGACCTGGCCACCGGCACCGACATCCTCTACCCCGACGCGATCGGCGAGCAGCCGGGCCTCACGGACAAGCTCCTGGGCCGCTACATCGACCGCCTTATGCTCACCGCGACCGCCCGCCCGCTGGTCACCCAGGCGTTCTTCGACGTGGTGACGCTGTCCAAGCCCCTCAGCGCGCTGGTCCAGCCTGCCGTCTTCATCGCGGTGCTCAGGGGCCCCCGCCGGACGCCCCTCGCCGACCCGCCACTGTCGGACAAGGAACGGGAAGCGGTCCTCGGCGCACCGGAGCCTTCGGGGGCACGGGAGGGCTGACGGGGGCCGTCCCGAGGCGCGGCCCGCGCGGCGGTCACGTGGCGCTGCGTTCGCTCGCCTCCCTCAAGTCCCGCTCCAGCGCCCTGCTGCGGGCGGTGTCCGGCCGGCCCGCGGCGGTGCCGGGGCGGCCGGCGCGCAGGAGGTCGCTCCAGTGTTCGCGGCTCCAGTCGGCGGGGCTGGTGGTGCCGGTGAACTCCTCGACGAGGGAGAGGAAGCGGGCGGGGTCGCTGTGGAAGGGGAAGTGCCCGGCGCCCTCGAAGATCTCCAGGCGGCTGCCGGGCATCGCCTCGTGCGCCCCGTACGCGTGCCGTACGGGGACCACGCTGTCGCGGTCGCCCCACATCAGCATCGTCGGCATGCCCTGGGTGAGGTAGCAGCGGTCGAGCATCGTCACGACCTGGCCGCGCCAGTCGACCACCGCCCGCAGCGTACGGATGAACGCGCTGCGCGAGGTCGCGTCGGGCAGGGCGTCCACGAGGGTCAGCAGCTCAGGGGCGTCCTGGCCCAGGTCGGTGTCGAGGAGCCTCATCAGATGGGCGACCAGCCCCACCTGGATCCGCATCCCGGGCAGCCGCAGCGCGGCCAGGGCCAGGTCGGCGCCGGGCAGCGAGACCGCCCGCAGGACCGGGTTCACCTCGCGGCCCACGCCGCCGGCGCTGACCAGGATCAGCCGCTCGGTGCGCTCGGGGAACTGGTATGCGAACTGCATCGCGACACCGCCGCCCAGCGAGTGCCCGATCAGCGTGGCCTGCTCGATGCCGAGGGTGGAGAGCAGATCGCGCAGCCCGTTGGCGTACGCGGCCACCGAGTAGTCGGCCCGGGGCTTGTCCGAGGCGCCGTGGCCGAGCAGGTCGGGGGCGATCACCGTGTGGGTGCGGGCGAGATCGGGGATGAGCTCGGCCCAGGTCGCCGAGGAGTCGCCGATGCCGTGGATCAGGACGAGTGCCGGGCCCTCGCCGGCCATGCGGTAGGCGCGGCGGTAGCCGTGCACCACGCGGTGGTGCAGCCGCAGCTCTCCATCGCCCACCGGGCGCAGCCGCGCGGTGGGCCTCGGGTGCTGTCGCGGGACGTCGGCCACGGGTTCGCCTCCCCTCAGCGGGCCGCCGGGAGTACGGCTCCAGGCCCTGGCTTCCAGCGTAGGACCCTTGTCCGACAAGGGATTTCCGTGATGTTTCCCCTCCGCTAACCGGGCGAACCGACGCGTACCAAAAGGGCATTGTCAGTGGCGGACGGCAAGCTGGACCCAGCGCCACCGCTGTGCGGGGGCGAGTGAACCGCCACAAGCGCTGCAGCCGAGCCGAACCGGGGAGAGCCGTCCGATGCCGACCGCCGTACTGACCGATCACGAACGCACCGCCGTGCAGGCCTATCTGCGCCTGTTGCAGACGGTCCGGGCCGCCATGGACGGCCCTCCCGGCACGGGCCGACCACCCGTCGTGCCGCCCGCCGCCCTCGCGGAGGCGGAGCGCGCGCTGGCCGCGGCGGGGCTCACGGGCAACGAGGAGGCGTTCTTCCGCCTGCTGCACACCTGGTGCCCGGAGGTCTGATGAGCCACCGTCAGCCCTTCGACGAAGGAAGGACGAAGGGGACGCGCGCGCTCAGTCCTGCGCGTGCGGCACGGTCACCGCGGTCGCCACGAGTCCCCGGCGTACCGTCCAGCGGCCCTCGAAGTGCCCGATCCGCCGGCCGTCGACCACCGGCCCGGGCACGAGGAGCCGGGCACGGAGGCCTCCTGACGTGGTGTGTCCGGGATCCATGAAGACGTCGATGTCCGCCTCGGAGAAGTCGAGCCACTTCCGGGTGAGGGGGAACCACGCCTTGTAGACCGACTCCTTGGCGCTGAACAGGAGCCGGTCCCAGTGGACGCCGGGGTGCTGCTCGGCGAGGCCGCGCAGCCGCCGGTCCTCGTCGGGCAGCGCCACGGACGCCAGCACGTTGTCCGGGAGCGGCAGATGCGGCTCCGCGTCGATGCCGAGCGAGGCCAGATCGGTGGCGCGGGCCAGCGCCGCGGCGGCGTAGCCCTCGCAGTGCGTCATGCTGCCGATCAGCCCGGCGGGCCACTGCGGTGCTCCCCGCTCACCGGGCAGCACGGCCTGCGGGGGCACGCCGAGCTTCTCCATGGCGTGCCGGGCACAGGCACGTACGACGGTGAACTCGCGGCGCCGTTTCTCGACGGCGCGCGAGATCAGCGCCTGTTCCTCGGGGTAGAGCTCGGGGTACGGCGTCGTGCCGCCGGGCCGCTCGTCACCGTGTGCCTCCACGGCCACGACCGACTCCGGGAGCAGCTCCTCGATCACCGGATCCGACCTCCATCGGCAGAATGCGGCGCAGCTTGCCCGGCGGTTCCGAGCGCTTGCGCCACTCGCGCGGGTAACCCACCGACACCTCTTCGAAGCGGACGCCGTCGAGCCAGGTGGTGCGGGGAATGTGCAGGTGACCGTAGACCATGGCCGCGACGCGGTACGTGCGGTGCCAGTCCGCGGTGAGCCGGGTGCCGCACCACATGGCGAACTCCGGGTACCAGAGGACCTCTGTCGGGTGGCGGTCCAGCGGGTAGTGGTTGACCAGGACCGTCGGCAGTTCGGCGGGGATCTCCGCGAGCCTGCGCTCCGTCTCGGCCACCCGGGCCCGGCACCAGTCCTCCCGGCTCGGGTACGGGTCGGGGTGCAGGAAGTGCTCGTCCGTGCAGACGACGCCGGTCCCGTGGGCGTACGTGAGCCCCTCTTCCTTGGTCGCGCAGCCCGCGGGCAGGAACGAGTAGTCGTAGAGGAGGAAGAGCGGCGCGACGGCGACCGGTCCGCCGGGGCACTCCCACACGGGGTACGGGTCTTCCGGGGTCGTCACTCCCAGCTCGCGGCAGACTTCCACGAGGTGTTCGTAGCGGGCCACGCCGCGCAGGGTGACGGTGTCCTTGGGGTGGGTCCACAGCTCGTGGTTGCCGGGTGCCCAGATGACCTTGCGGAAGCGGGAGGCGAGCGTTTCGAGGGCCCAGCGGATGTCGGCCACCGTCTCCGCGACGTCGCCGGCCACCAGGAGCCAGTCGTCGTCGGTCTCGGGGCGCATCTGCTCGACGAGGGCGCGGTTCTCGGCGTATCCGATGTGCAGGTCGCTGATGGCCAGCAGCCGGCCCTGACGGTCAGCCGTCGTCACCCTCGCCCCCTCCGTGGACCGGAGACGCCCCTCGGCGTGCCCGGATGGGACCACAAGAACACATGCCGCCTCCACGGTACAAGAGCGGCTTTAGCCGCCCCGCCGACGATGTGGCTGCGGCCGGCTTCTTGGGTGCGGGTCCGTTGTGGTTGCTCGCGCTCCGCGGCGGAGCCGCAGATGTCAGCGTCCCGCGCCCCTACGGGGCGCCGAGTCCGAGGAGAGCTATGACAGGGGCGTCCCGCTCCGAACGTCCGGTGGAGAGCGGGCCTTCGACGTTGCTCGATCTGCACCGTGAAGGGCGGCTCGTCCGTGAGTACCCCAGTGTTCGGCGGCTGCTCTGCGGGGCCTCGGACGCCGAACTCGCCCGGGCCGGGCAGCTGTTGGCGCGGCTCGATCCGGACGAGGTGCTGGCGGAGCATCCGGCCGTGCCGGTCGTGAGCGTCGCCGTCACCGGGCACGGCACGCTGGCACCGCTGCTGCCGTCGCTGACCGTCGAACTGGCCCGCCACGGGCTGCTGTTGAGGCCGCACCTCGCGGATTTCGACGCGTACGTCTTCGACCTCGCCGACCCGGGCGGTGAGCTGTACCGGGCCGATCTGGCCCTCTGTGTGCTCGACCCGATGGTGGTCTTCGACGAGGTTCCGGTGCCGTGGGGGCCCGAGGACGTGGAGCGGGTGGCGCGGGAGCGGATCGGGACGCTGGCGGGGCTGGTCGCGCGGTTCGCGGAGTCCGCGCGCGGGACGCTCGTCCTCAACACCCTGCCGCTGCCGAGGAGGTTCACCGCGCAACTCGTCGATCACCGGTCGCGGGCGCGGCTCGGGGCGGTGTGGCGGGAGGCCAACGCGCGGCTGCTGCGGCTGGCCGAGGAGCACGAGCGGGTCGTCGTCCTCGACCTCGATCCGCTGGCCGGCGAGGGCGTGCCCGTGGTCGAGCCGCGGCTGAGCCAGTACACCAGGACGCACCTCTCCCCCGCCCTGCTCGCCGCGTACGCCCGTGAGATCGGGCACCTGGCCCGGCATCGGGCCGGACAGGGCAAGAAGGCCCTCGTCCTGGATCTGGACGGCACGCTGTGGGGCGGGATCCTCGGCGAGGACGGCCCGGACGGCATCGAGATCGGAGCCGACGGCACGCACCGCGGCGGGGCCCATCACGCGTTCCAGCGGGTGGTCGGACAACTCGCCGCGCAGGGCGTGCTGTTGGCCGCCGTCAGCAAGAACGACCCCGAACCGGTCGGCGAGGTCCTGCGCGGGCATCCCGGCATGTTCCTGCGCGAGGACGACTTCGTCCGGGTCGTCGCCAACTGGCGGCCCAAGCACGACAACCTCGCCGAACTCGCCAAGGATCTCAACCTGGGCGTGGACAGCTTCGTGTTCGTGGACGACAGCCCGTACGAGTGCGGGCTCGTCCGCCACGAGCTGCCAGGGGTCTCCGTCGTCCCCGTGAACGGCGAACCGGCCCTGCACATCGAGGCGTTGCTGCGCGACGGCTGGTTCGACACGCCGGAGCTGACCCGCGAGGACGTCACGCGGGTCGCCCAGTACCGCGACGAGCTGGTCCGCAAGGACTTCCTCGACGGCTTCGACTCCCTGAACGAGTATCTGCGGCAGCTGCGGGTCGAGGTCCACCTCGTCGAGGCCGGCCCCGCCGAGGTGGCCCGGCTCTCCCAACTGACGCTGCGAACCAACCAGTTCAACCAGACGACCCTGCGGCTGGGGCCCGCCGAGGTGAGCGCCCTCCTCGACGATCCGGCGGCGCGTGTCCTCGCCGTCCGTGCCGCCGACCGCTTCGGGGACAGCGGCGTCGTCGGCGCGGTGTTCACGCACCGGCACGGCGACACCGTCCACATCGACAACTTCCTGCTCAGCTGCCGGGTGTTCTCCCGAGGCATCGAGCAGACCGCGCTCTGTGCCGTGCTGCGACACGCCCGCGCGCACGGCGCCCGGGCGGTGCGCGCGAACTACCGGGCCACACCGAAGAACACCAAGGTCAAGGACTTCTACCCGAGGAACGGCTTCGTCCGGGTCGCGGACGAGAACACGACACTCACCCACCCGACGGCCGCCTGCCGGAGCGACGGCACGACCGTGACGTACGAGCACGGCCTCGGGGTCCTGCCCGTGCCGCCCGTGCACGTCCACTTCACCGAGATCCCGGGAGACGACGGCTCGTGAACTCCATCGACGACTTCCTCATCCTCCTCCAGGACGACCTGGGCCTGCCGGTGACCGGCGCGGACGTCGGCGCGGGGCTCGACCGGGTGCCCGGCTGGGACTCCGTGCACCTGCTCTCGCTCCTCGCGCTCCTGGAGCGTACGACCGGCCGTGCGCTGCCTCTGGCCCAGGCTCTGGAGGCCGGCAGCCTGGAGGAGATCTACACGCTGGCGGTGGCCCCGTGAGGATCTCACCCGTGGCGCGCGAGCGCCGCCACACCCTGGCCTTCCTCGACGGCATCCGGTCCTTCGCGCCGGTGTTCCTCGGTACGTCGGTCGACATGGGCAACGTACGGGAGCACCGCGCCGGGCAGCCGTCGGGGCGCCGGATCTCCACGGTCACGTACGTGCTCCATGTGGCCGCGCGGGTGCTGGCCGCGCACCCCGAGGCGAACGCCGCGCTCCGGGGCCGGTCCAGGGTCGCCCGCTACGACGGTGTGCACGGCAAGTTCACGCTCGACCGCACCCTGGGCGGTCGCCGGGTGGTGCTGTCGGCCGTGCTGCCGGACCTGGAGCGGGCCGGGCTCGGTGAGATCCAGGAGCGCGTCGACCACTTCCGCGACGGTGACCCCGCGACGATGCCGGAGTTCGCCGGCGTCCGCGCGCTCCAGCGGCTGCCCGGGCCACTGCGCACCCTCGCCTACCGTGCGGCGACCCGTCCCCTGCGCAGGCGGGCCTCGACGACGGGCACGTTCGCGGTGAGTTCGCTCGGCCACCGCCCCGTGGAGGCGTTCCACTCCGTCGGCGGGACCACGATCACGCTGGGGCTCGGCGCGACCGCCGACCGGCCCGCGGTCCGTGACGGGAGGGTCGTCGTCGCTCCGGTGCTGCCGCTGAGCCTCACCTTCGACCACCGTGTGATCGACGGGGCCGAGGCGGCGGACGTGCTCGCGGAGATCAAGGAGGGCCTGGAGTCCTTCAAGGGGCGCGGGGTCCAGGGGGCCTGACGTGCCTCAGGAGCACCGGCGGGCCCGTCCGGGGATTCTGTAACACGCACGTAGCAGCGAGCACGCTGCGCAGGCCCTATGATCGGCCCTACACAACCGCCACGGACTCCCGTTTTCGAACGGCGGTTTTGTGTACCCATTTACTCCTTTGCCGGGCACGGCCTGCTTCGTCGTGCCCGCGAACCCTGAAAGGCGGCCTGCATGGTCTCTCGCGTACGCGTCTGGCTCAACCGCACGTACGCGGAGAACGTGTTCTTCATGGATCAGCTACGGCGAAATCCGTGCGGCCGGGCCGTCGAGATCCACGCCACCCACGGCGACGCCGACTCCCCCATCCTCGCCGCCGCCGACGCGGCCGCGCTGGAGCCGGAGGGGCTGTCCCCGGCGGCCTACGTCGAGTACGCGCTCGACCAGTGCGCCCGGCACTCCATCGACGTGTTCGTGCCGGTCCTGCACCAGGCGACCCTCGTCGAGCACCGCGAGGAGTTCGCCGCGGTCGGTACGGCGCTGCTCGCGCCTCCCGCGGAGGCCGTGCACACCTTCCAGGACAAGGTGATCGCGTACGAGGCGGTCGAGAAGCTCGGCATTCCGGCACCGCCGTGGTGGCGGGTGCGGACCGCGGAGGAGCTGGTCACGGCGGTCGACGCGCTGGAGGCCGACGGCTACAAGGCGTGCTTCAAGCCGGCCTCCGGGGCGGGCGGCGTCGGTTTCCGCATCATCACGCGGACCCCCTTCTCCCTGATGCACCTCAACGGCTTCCCCAGCCCGTACGTGCCGCTGGACATGGTCGTCGAGGCGCTGGAGCAGGCCGACGAGCCGGTGGACTGGCTGGTCATGCCGCGTCTGGAGCAGCCGGAGGTGTCCGTGGACTGCCTGACCGGTCCGGACGGGCGGGTACGGATGGCCGTTGGCCGGACCAAGAACGGCCGGCGGCGCGGCTTCACGCTCGACCCCCAGTGGATCGAGCCGTCCCGGCTGCTCGCGGAGTCGTTCGGGCTGCACTATCTGACGAACATTCAGTTCCGGATGCTCGGCGACGAGCCGGTCCTCATGGACGTGAACACGCGCCCGGCCGGCGGCCTGCACCAGCTCTCGCAGTGCGGCATCAACGCCCCCTGGGCGGCGGTGCGGTTGGCGCTCGGCGAGGAGCCCGGCGACGTGGTCCCGCCGTTCCTCGGCCAGGACTACACCGTGGTCGCGGGACCGCGTGCGGTACGGCCGGTGTCGCTGCCGCAGCAGCGCGCGGAGCTGGACCTCCCCGTCCCCCCGGCCGCGCCGACGACCGCCGCGGAGCCCGCCGCCGACGCGCACTCGGAGCAGACCACTCAGGCGTCTCATCCGGCCCAGGCGGCACAGACTTCGGACAGCCCCTTGACAGTCTGATTGGTCCATACCAACTTGGTGAGCGTGCAACTCCCGTACCCCCATACGTTCAGGGAGATCACGTGCGCCTCAGACGTTCCAGAAACCGATTCCTCGCGCTGCTCGCTTCGGCCGCCCTGGCACTCGCCGGGGCGGTCGCCCTGCCCGGCACCGCCCAGGCGGCGAACCTGCTGTCCAACCCCGGCTTCGAGTCGGGGAGCCTCTCCCCCTGGTCCTGCTCGGGCAACCTCGGCTCGATCGTGTCGAGCCCGGTCCACGGGGGCACCAAGGCCCTTGCCGGCGCGGCGAGTTCGAGTGACATCGCCAAGTGCAGCCAGACCGTGTCGGTCCAGCCGAACACCGCGTACCGCCTGACGGGCTGGGTGCGCGGCAGCTACGCCTACCTGGGCGTGGACGGCGGGGCGTCGACCTGGACCCAGTCCCCCTCCGCCTACAGCCAGTTGACCGTGCCGTTCACCACCGGCGCGTCGCAGACGAGCGCGACGATCTACACGCACGGCTGGTACGCGCAGGGCACCTACCAGGCCGACGACATCAGCCTCGACGGTCCTGGCGGCGGCTCGGACACCCAGGCGCCGACGGCCCCCTCGGCCCTGCGCTCCACCGGGAAGACCTCGTCGAGCGTGTCGCTGGCGTGGAACGCGTCGAGCGACAACGTGGGCGTCACCGCGTACGACATCTACAGCGGTGCGAACCAGGTGCTCAGTGTCTCCGGGACGAGTGCCACGGTCAGCGGGCTCTCACCGAGCACCGCGTACACGTTCACCGTGCGGGCCCGGGACGCGGCCGGGAACCGGTCGGCCGCCTCCAACTCCCTTGCTGTCACTACCGATCCGGGCGGTGGCGGGGGTACCGGCTTCAAGCAGGCCGCGCCCTATCTGTACCTCGGCTGGGGCGACCCGCCGAGTGCCCCGTCGGTGATGAACTCGACCGGCGTGAAGTGGTTCACGATGGCGTTCATCCTGTCCTCGGGCGGCTGCAACCCGGCCTGGGACGGGTCGCGTCCGCTGACCGGCGGCAACGACCAGTCCGTCATCAACTCGATCCGCTCGGCGGGCGGCGACATCGTCCCGTCCATCGGTGGCTGGAGCGGCAACAAGCTGGGGCCGAACTGCTCGACACCGGAGGCGCTCGCGGGCGCGTACCAGAAGGTGATCGACGCGTACGGGCTGAAGGCGATCGACGTCGACATCGAGAACACCGACGAGTTCGAGAACGAGGTCGTCCAGGACCGGATCCTCAACGCCCTGAAGATCGTCAAGCAGAACAACCCGGGGCTGCGGACGATCATCACCTTCGGCACGTCGACGACCGGCCCGAGCTACTGGGGCAACCGGCTCATCGAGCGGGCCTCGGCACTGAACGCCAACATCGACGTCTTCACCATCATGCCGTTCGACTTCGGCGGCGGCGCCGACATGTACGGCAACACGGTGAACGCGACGGAGGGGCTGAAGACCAAGCTCAAGTCGGTCTTCGGCTGGGACGACGCCACGGCCTACGCGCACATCGGCATCTCCGGCATGAACGGTCTCAGTGACCAGCAAGAGCTCACCTCGCCGGCGACCTGGACGCAGATCCGCGACTGGGCGAACTCCCACCACATCGCCCGCCTCGCCTTCTGGTCGGTCAACCGCGACCGGCCGTGCCCCGGCGGCGGCGTGGTCAGCAACTGCTCCGGCATCAGCCAGAGCAACTGGCAGTTCACGTCGATCACGGCGGGCTTCACCGGCTGACGCCGACGTCCGCCGAGGGGGTGCCCGGTCACTCGACCGGGTACCCCCACGCCTTTGCCAACTCGACCAGGCGCGGCGGCAGTTGGGCCGTCGGGTCGGCCGGGCGGGCCTGCTGGATGCGGCCCGATCTGATCGTGGGGCTCCAGTCGCCGAGCTGCGGACGGAAGTCGCCGTGGTCCTTGTCGCCGTAGTCGAGCATCGTGCTCTCCCAGGGGACACCGAGGTACTCGCACAGGCCGCGGGTGGTGCGCTCCGGGTGCGCGGTGAGGTCCTCGTACGTCATCACGTGGGCGTCGAGGGTGCGGCGGGCCTCGTCCAGCTTCTCGCTGTAGTCGAGGACCTCGGCCCGGATCTGTTCGTGGTCCGGGTCGGTGCGGCGGTCGGTGAGCGAGGCGACGACCGCACCCGGGTGGCGGAGCAGCACGATGTAGCGGGCGCCCGGCCAACATCGGTGCAGGCGCGGCCACATGAGGGTGTTCGGCGGGGTCTTGTCGACGATGATCTGCTTGCCGCTGCGGGCGAGTTCCAGGTGCAGCACCCGGTCCCACAGCACATGCTCCAGCTCGTCCTTGTCGAGTTCGAGCGCCTTCATGGCGTCGGCGGTGAAGTCGCGCGACAGGTTGATGTGCAGGGTGCGCAGATGCATCTCGTGCGGGGCGCGGATCCTGCTGTGGCTGTTCAGCAGGACCCTCAGGAGGGTCGAGCCCGAGCGCACGGAGGAGAGGACGAAGACCGGCGAGTCCACCAGCCGCGGGGCGGGCGGAGCGGTGTACGAGTCCCCGTCGGTCCTGGGCGCGGGCATGGCGTCGAGGCTCCGGCGCGGCGGGCTCACCGCCTGTGCCATCAGCCTTCCCCTGCGCCTCAGCCCTTTGCCGATCGCGGACATTCGCGGGTCTCGCACGGTGACACCTTTCTCTCGCACTGCCCCACATCAGAGGGGCGACGGGCGAACTCCAGGTGTCGTGCAGGGAACGGGCACTGGTCACGGCGGGCGATGGACCCGCCGTGACCAGGCGTCTTACCGCTTCCTTAATTCTTCATGGGAAGCGTGGTCACTTCATGGGCAGCGTGGTCACCTGTTCCCCACAGCCAGTCGCAGCGTCTGGATCTCGAAGGGCCGCAGGGTGACGGACACACTGTCGCCGTCCGTCTCCGCGCTGGTCAGCGGGCGTTCCAGGAGATCGGTGAGCTGGGCACCCGCGAGCGGGAAACCCGTGCGCAGGGTGCCCTGTGCCCGGCCGCCGAGGGACTCGTAGACGCGTACGACGACATCGCCCGAGGCGTCGTCGGCGAGCTTGACCGACTCGATGGTCACGCCCCCGCCGCCGTCCACGGACACCACCGGTTCGGGGGTGCCCGCCGAGTCCGCCACCCGCAGCGGCAGGTTGAGCGAGTAGCCCTCGGCGACCGCGTCCTCGATGGTCGCGCCGGGCAGCAGCGCATAGGTGAAGCGGTGCTTGCCCTGGTCGGCCTCGGGGTCCGGGATGCGCGGGGCGCGGACCAGGCTGAGGTGGACCGTGGTGGTCGTACCGCCGTCCTCGCGGACCGTGCGGGTGACGTCGTGGCCGTAGGTGGAGTCGTTGATGACCGCGACGCCGTAGCCCGGTTCGCCGATGTGGACCCAGCGGTGGCCGGAGACCTCGAAGCGGGCGGACTCCCAGCTGGTGTTGGTGTGCGTGGGCCGCTGGATGTGGCCGAACGCGATCTCGGCGGACGAGTGGGCGGCCCGGACGTCCACCGGGAAGCCGGCCTTGAGGAACTTCTCGGCCTCGTGCCAGTCGATGTCCGTCTCGAAGTCGATACGGGGGCTGCCTGCACGGAGGCTGATCGTCTGGGTGATGCGCGAGCCCTTGCCGAAGGAGCGCTCCACGCGGATCGCGCCCAGCAGCGGGTCCTCCTCGACCACGGTCACCGACTCGGCGTCCAGCAGGTCCGTGTAGCGGTTCTTGTAGTGCTTGTCGACGTCCCACGCGTCCCAGTAGTTCGGGAGATCCGTGTGCAGCCGGAGCAGGTTGCCCGTGTCGGCGAGAACCTCACGGCCGCCGACGCGCAGATCGCGTACGGAGGCCAGGGTGCCGTCCTCCGCCACCTCGACGCGGACCAGGCCGTTGTCGAGGACGCGGCCGGTGACCGTCACCGGCTCGGGTGCGTCGCCGGTGCCGAGGGGTGCGCTGCCGTTCGCGGGGACGACGGTGTGGGCGAGGGTGCCGTCGGCGGTCCGTACGACCTCCCGGCGCTCGACCGGGCTGGTGTTGAAGACGCGGGTGCCGCCCGTGCCGAGTGCGGTGACCGCCTCGGCGGTCAGCTCCTCGACCTCCTTGGCGACGCGCGCGTACTCGGCCTCCGCCTCGCGGTGCACCCAGGCGATCGACGAGCCGGGCAGGATGTCGTGGAACTGGTGGAGCAGGACCGTCTTCCAGAGCCGGTCGAGCTTCTCGTGCGGGTAGGAGTAGCCGGGTGCGTGCAGCGCGGCCGTCGTGGCCCACAACTCGGCCTCGCGGAGCCTGTGTTCGCTGCGGCGGTTGCCCTGCTTGGTGCGGGCCTGCGAGGTGTAGGTGGCGCGGTGCAGCTCCAGGTAGAGCTCGCCGACCCAGACCGGGGCGTCCGGGTACTCCTCGCGGGCCTTGGCGAAGAAGTCGTCGGGGTGCTCGACAACGACCTTCGGCGAACCCTCCAGGTCGGCGAGCCTGCGCGCCCGTTCCATGATCTCGCGGGTGGGGCCGCCGCCGCCGTCGCCCCAGCCGAAGGGGGCCAGCGAGCGCGTGGCCGCGCCCTTCTCCTGGTAGTTGCGGGTGGCGCGGGCCATCTCCTCGCCGCTGAAGCGGGCGTTGTAGGTGTCGACGGGCGGGAAGTGCGTGAAGATCCGCGTGCCGTCGATGCCCTCCCACCAGAAGGTGTGGTGCGGGAACTTGTTGGTCTGGTTCCAGGAGATCTTCTGGGTGAGGAACCACTCGTTGCCTGCCAGCTTGGCGAGCTGCGGGTAGGCCGCGGTGTAGCCGAAGGAGTCGGGCAGCCAGACGCCCTTGGTCTCGACGCCGAAGTGCTCGATGAAGAACCGCTTGCCGTGGATGAGCTGGCGGGCGACCGCCTCGCCGCCGGGCAGGTTGCCGTCGGCCTCGACCCACATGCCGCCGACCGGCGCCCACTGGCCCTTCTTGACCGACTCCTGGATGCGGGCCCAGACCTTCGGGTAGTTGTCGCGCACCCACTCGTACTGCTGGGCCTGCGAGCAGGCGAAGATGAAGTCGTCGTACTCGTCGGCGAGCGAGGTGACGTTCGAGAAGGTGCGGGACGTCTTGCGCTTGGTCTCGCGGATCGGCCAGAGCCAGGCGGAGTCGATGTGCGCGTGGCCGACGCCGGAGACGATGTGGGCGCTGGCGTTGGCGGGCTTGGACAGCGCGGGCTTCAGCGCGGCCCGTACGTCCGCCGCCGTGCCGGAGACGTCGTCGAGGTCCAGCAGGTCCAGGGCCCGGTCCAGGGTGTGCATGATCTCGTGCCGGCGCGGGTCGTGCTCGCCCAGTTCCAGCATCAGTTCGCGCAGCACCTGGACGTCGAGGTCGAGGTGCCAGACCTCCTCGTCGAGGACGGCGATGTCGGCGCGCTGGAAGGTGTAGATCGGCTTGTCGCCCGCGGTGAGCTTGTCGCCCATGGGCGTGATCTTGGAGAAGTTGTCGGCGAGGATGTCCGGGTTGGAGGCCGCCTCGACCAGGTAGTCGATCCGCTCGCCGCCGACGGCGGGGTTGGCGATCGCCACGTACTGGTTGAGCGGGTTGACCGCCTTGAGCGGGGTGCCGTCCGTGAGGTGGACGAGCGCCTCGGCCTGATTGCCCGGCCAGTCGCCGATGAAGCCGAGGTCGATGACGGCCTCGACGCGCTTGCCGGCCCACTCGGCGGGCACTTGCCCGCTCATCCGGAACCAGGTGGTGCCCCAGGGCGGGCCCCAGGGAGTGTCCATCGCGAAGGGCTCGTACGAGGCGGACGCGGCCTCCTCGAAGGGGACGGGCTCGCCCGGAGCCTGCCAGGCCTCGACCTCGAAGGGTACGGAGGCGGCGTAGATCGCGGTCTTGATGCGCTGGTCGTGTACGCGCTGGACGCGCTCTTCGATCCGGCGGCGTTCGTCGTGCATCTCAAGTCTCCAGGTAGCGGGGAAAGCGCTTACTCAAGGTACGCCAAGCCGGGATGGGCCCCGGTGTATCCGTCGACCAGCCTGCGGGCGACGTTCACGGAATCGACGAGCGGGTGCAGGGCGAAGGCCTTCACGGCCGTCGCGCGGGAACTCGACTCGGCGGCGGCGAGCACCTCGCGCTCCACGGCCTTGACCGCGCAGACGAGGCCGGTCGCGTGGTCCGGGAGCGGGGCGACGGCGACGGGGTGGGCGCCGTTGGCGTCGACGAGGCAGGGCACCTCGATGACGGCGTCCGCGTCGAGCACCGAGAGGGTGCCCTGGTTGCGGACGTTGAGGATCAGCGTGGTGCGCTCGTCGCGGGCGATGGCCCGCATCAGGGCGAGCGCCACCTTCTCGTAGCCGCCGGAGAGGTCGTCGGCGTCACGCTCGCCCGCGCCCGCCGTCTCCCGGTTCTCCGACATGTACGTGGCCTCGCGCTCGGCGCGCGTACGGTCCCAGGCGGTGAGGGCGGCGGCGTCCGGGCGCTTCATCTCCTCGTAGAAGTGCTCCTGCTGGTCGCGGAGGAACGCGCCGCGGGTCTTCTCGGCCTCGCTGTAGGCCCGGACCGCTTCCCGGTTGAAGTAGTAGTAGTGCAGGTACTCGTTCGGGATCGCGCCGAGCGACTGGAGCCACTCGGTACCGAAGAGCTTGCCCTCCTCGAAGGAGCCGAGGAGGTCCGGGTCGGCGAGCAGCCGCGGGAGCTCGTCGCGTCCGGCGACGTGCAGGCCGCGGACCCAGCCGAGGTGGTTGAGGCCGACGTAGTCGATCCAGGCCTCGCGCGGGTTGGCGCCGAGCACGCGGGCGATCCGGCGGCCGAGGCCGACCGGCGAGTCGCAGATGCCGATGACGCGGTCGCCGAGGTGCCGGGACATGGCCTCGGTGACCAGCCCCGCCGGGTTGGTGAAGTTGATGAGCCAGGCGTCGGGCGCGAGCCGGGCCACACGCCGGGCGATGTCGACGGCGACGGGCACCGTGCGCAGCCCGTACGCGATGCCGCCGGCGCCGACCGTCTCCTGGCCGAGGACGCCCTGGTCGAGGGCGACCCGCTCGTCGGCCGCACGGCCTTCGAGGCCGCCGACGCGGATCGCGGAGAAGATGAAGTCGGCGCCGCGCAGCGCTTCGTCGAGATCGGTGGTGGCGGTCACGGTCGGTGCGTCGGGGACGTCCGCCGCCTGCTCGGCGAGGACGCGGGCGACGGCGGAGAGCCGTCCCGCGTCCAGGTCGTGCAGCACGACGTCGGTGACGCGGCCCTCGCCGCGGTCCCCGAGGAGCGCCCCGTACACGAGCGGCACGCGGAATCCGCCGCCGCCCAGAATCGTCAGCTTCACGCAACTGCCCTTTCGATGTTCGTCGAGGACCTTGAGCTCCTCGATGTCCGCGAACCGGCGCGCACGCCGTTCACGTCAGCACCACGCGCACACCCGCCTCCTCCAGGGCGGACCGCGTCCCGGCGTCCGCCGGTCCGTTGGTCACCACCACGTCCAGTTCCTCGGGCCCGCAGACCTTGGCCATGCCCGTACCCGGGAACTTGGCGCGGTCGGCGAGCAGGACGACCCGCTCGGCCGCCTTGATCATGGCCCGCTTGACCGGCACCTCGACGACCGTCGTGTCCATCACCTGCCCGCCGGGGCGCACTCCACTGGTGCCGAGGAAGAGCCAGTCCGCGTGCAGCTGACGCAGGTTGTCCTCGGTGAGGAAGCCGACCAGTGAGCGGTACTCGCGGCGGACCATGCCGCCGAGCAGCACCAGTTCGATGCCCTCGTCGTCCACCAGCTCCTCGTAGACCACGAGGTTGCTGGTGATCACGGTGATCCGGCGGCCGTGCAGCTGCCGGGCCAGCCGGTACGCGGTGGTGCCGATGTCGAGCAGCACCGACTGGCCGTCCTCGACCATCGCGGCGGCACGCTCGGCTATGGCGTCCTTCTCGGCCACGCGCACCTCGGCGACCTCTGCGAAGGGCTGGTCGCCCTCCTCGGCGACCGCCCCGCCGTGCACGCGGGTGAGCAGCCCCTCCTCCTCCAGTTTGAGCAGGTCACGCCTGACTGTGGCGGGGCTCACACCCAGCTGCTCCGAGAGGTCGGTGACGGCTGCGGGGCCCCCGTTTCGCAGGGCCCGCAGGATGAGTTGATGTCGTCGCTCTGCCAGCACGCGCTGAACAGTACTCGTCATTCGCAATCATTTCTATGCTCAGTTCTGCTCGACTCTTGCCAAATCAGCCTGAGGCGCGCACGATCCTGTCCACCGAAACACGATCCCGTGCATCGAAAGTGAAGAGTTTTGACGAGAGGATGCGCTCGTGGGTGACGAACGGCCCGACGCGCGGCCCGATGTGCTGCTGACCGGGCTGCTCTTCTACGACCTCGTCCTGACCGGTCTGGGCAAGCCGCCGACCCCCGGCGAGGAGATCTGGACCGACGGGATGGGCACGAGCCCGGGCGGGATAGCGAACCTGGCCGTGGCCGCGGCCCGCTACGGCCTGAAGACGTCCCTGGCCACGGTGTTCGGCGACGACTACTACGGCACCCACTGCCGTGAGGTCCTCGCGGAGCAGGAGCACATCGACCTCTCGCTCTCCCGTACCGCGGACGGCTGGCACACCCCGGTCACCGTCTCGATCGCGTACGGCCACGACCGTGCCCTTGTCACCCACGGCCAGGAACCCCCGTACTCGCAGGACGCGCTCATGGGTGACCCGCCCGCCGCGCGCACCGCCCTCGTGCACATCGAGGCCGAACCCCGCGAGTGGCTCGCCAAGGCGGCGGCGAACGGTACGAAGATCTTCGCGGACGTCGGCTGGGATCCCACCCAGCAGTGGTCCTCGGCCCTCCTCGACCAGCTCGCCCTGTGCCACGCCTTCGTCCCGAACGACACCGAGGCGATGGCGTACACCCGCACCGACACCGCGGCCGACGCGCTCTCCAAGCTCTCCGAGCTGGTGCCGGTGGCCGTGGTCACCCGCGGCGGCGACGGTGCGATCGCCGTCGACCAGACGACGGGCGAGTACGCCGACGTACCCGCCCTCGCCACCGAGGTGCTGGACGCGACGGGCGCCGGAGACGTCTTCGGCGCGAGTTTCGTCGCGGCCTCCCTCGAAGGGTGGCCCCTCGAAGAGCGGCTGCGCTTCGCGGTGCTGGCCGCCGGACTGTCCGTACGGCGGCACGGCGGGGCTCTCGCCGCGCCCGGCTGGTACGGCGTCCACCAGTGGTGGCAGTCGGTCCGGAACGCCAAGAACCCCGAGAACCGCGAGAACACCGAACTGCGGCGTGCGTACGGCTTCCTGGCCGACCGCATGCCCGCGGACCCCGGCCCGCCGGTCCCCCACGC
>NZ_LIQZ01000183.1 GCF_001418655.1 Streptomyces phaeochromogenes
CCCCCTCGCCGTCCAGGCGATCCGGGACGCCGACGGCCCGGCCCTCGTCATCACCTCCAACCCCGCCCTCTGGTCGGACACCAAGGACGCCCGCGCGAAACTGGGCCCCGTCCTCCTCTACGACCCCTCCCACCTCTGCGACACCCCGGCCCGCCTCCACTGGTCCCCGTCCACCGGCTGCGAGAACAAGGACACCGCGAAGGCCCGCGCGGCAGCGCTCCTCGCCCCGGTCCGCCCCACCGCGAAGATCGACCAGACGGTCGCCGAAACGGCGGAAACCCTCCTGCGCAGCTACCTCCACGCCGCCGCCGTGGACGGCCGCACCATCCGCCACGTCCACCGCTGGGCCCAGGGCACCCAGGTCCAGGAAGCCGTACGCATCCTCCGTACGAACCCCAAGGCCGCCTCCGGCTCCGCGGGCGAACTCGAAGCCACCCTCACCTCGCACCCCGAACGCCGGGACATCGCCCAGGAGTTGACGGCCCGCGCCCTGTCCGCCCTGTTCACGGTGAATGTCCGCGAAGCCTGCACCCCGAACCGAACCGACAGCCTCACCCTGGATTCTTTCGCCGACGAAGGGGGCACGCTCTATGTGGTCGGTGAACCCATCGAGGACCCCAGGGCGAATCCCGGCGCGATGCCCCTGCTGACGGCCCTCGCCTCAAGCGTGGTCGAGCGCGGCCGGCGCATGGCCGAACGGTCATCCTCCGGTCGCCTCGACCCACCACTTTCCCTCGTCCTGGACGACGTGGCGGCGGTGGCCCCGCTCCCCCAGCTCCCGGACCTCCTGGCCGCGAGCGGAGGCACCGGCCCGGACCGAGGCCTCCCCGTCCTGGCTCTTCTCCGCTCCCGCGAACAGGCCCGCTCCCGCTGGCCCCACCACGAACTCCCGGTGTAACTCCCCGCCCCCGGGGCCTGTCAGGACCGCTTGAACACGAACTCCAGCTCCCGCGCGCCCGGATCCCCGGGCACCGGAACGCTCTCCCCGGTGGGCACGAATCCGAACTTCCGGTAGAAGGCCTCGGCCCGCCCGTTCCGCTCGTCCACGAACAACCGCACCCGCTCCACCCCGGCGACCTCCCACGCCCACTCCAGGGCGTACGCGAAGAGCCGCTCGGTGAGCCCCCGCCCCCGCACTTCCGGCCGCACATACACGGCCACGAAGTGCCCCTGGCGTACCTCGCTCACATCCCCGAGCGCGCCCTGGGCCCCCGCCTCCTCGACGAGCACGACCACCGACCCGACCCACCGCCCGTCGGGCGCCACGGCCACCACCTGCTGCCGCTCACGCACCCCCTCGGCGGCCCCGGCCGCCCGCTCCCGCCAGAAGCTGTCGGGCCGGCCCACGGCAGCCTCGTACGTCTCCAGAAACGCGAGGTGCGCCACCGGATCCCGCAGCGCGGCCAGCCGCAGCTCCTTCGCCGCGGGCCACTCGTCGGCACGTACCGAACGCACCACGTGATCCGCCGAGGCATCGAGACGGTCATCAGAACGAACATCGGGGCTCATGAGGGTCACCGTAATACCGGGGTACTACACCCTTCACCTGATATCCCGCCGTCGTCCGACGCCCCCGGCCCCCGCCCGGCCGACCATCGAAGACATGATCACAGCCTCCGAACTGACCAAACGCTACGGCGGCAAACCCGCCAAATACGCCGTGTCCGACCTCACCTTCACGGTCCGCCCGGGCACGGTCACCGGCTTCCTCGGCCCCAACGGCGCCGGCAAGTCCACGACCATGCGGATGATCCTCGGCCTGGACGCCCCGACGCGCGGCACCGCCACGGTCGGCAACCATGCGTACGCCGACCACCCCGCACCCCTCCACGAGGTCGGCGCACTCCTGGAGGCCCGCTCGGTCCACCCGGGCCGCACGGCCCACCACCACCTGGTCGCGCTCGCCCTCACCCACGGCATCCCCAGGAGCCGCGTCGACCACGTCCTGGACCTCACCGGCCTGACCGACGTGGCCGGACGCCGGGTCAAGGGCTTCTCCCTCGGCATGGGCCAACGCCTCGGCATCGCCGCCGCGTTGCTCGGCGACCCGGCCACAGTGATCCTCGACGAACCGGTCAACGGCCTCGACCCCGAGGGTGTCCTGTGGATCCGCAACCTCCTCAAGTCCCTTGCCGCGGAAGGCCGTACGGTCTTCGTCTCCTCCCACCTGATGAGCGAGATGGCCGTCACCGCCGAGCACCTGATCATCATCGGCAGGGGCCGCCTGCTCGCCGACACGACGGTCGACACGTTCGTACGCGAATCGGGCGCGGGCACGATCAAGGTGGTCACCCCGGAAGCGGGCCTGCTCACCCAACTCCTCGCCGCCCCACCCGTGGACGTCACGAGCTCCACCCCCGGGATCCTCGAAATCAGCGGCACGGACGCCGAACACATCGGCCGCACCGCCGCCGCCCACGGCATCCCCCTCTTCGAACTCACCCCGCACGCCGCCTCGTTGGAGGAGGCCTTCATGGACCTGACCCGCGACTCCCTCGAGTACGCAGCCCACCTGGAGCCGGCATGACCACCCTCGCCCTCACCCCGGCCCGCATCCTGCGCTCCGAATGGCACAAGCTGTGGACGGTCCGCTCCACCTGGATCATGCTGACCGCCGCGACCGTCTTCACTATCGGCGTCGGCATCGCGATAAGCGCGTCCTACGAACAGGACCGCGGCGAGGTCTCCGGCGTCGACCCCGTCCAGTTCCTGCTCTTCGGCACGCAGTTCTCCCAGATCATCCTGGCCGTCGTAGCCGTCCTGTCCATCGCGGGCGAGTACGGCACGGGGATGGTCCGCTCCACGATGGTGGCCGTACCGCGCCGCCTCCCGGTCCTCTGGTCCAAGGCAGGTGTGGTCACCGCGGTCGTCTTCACCGCCACCCTGGCCACGTTCCTCGTCACGTTCACGGCCGGGCAGCTCTTCCTCGACGGCACGGACAAGGAACTCTCCCTCACCGACCCGGGCGTCCTCGGCACCCTCGTCGGCAGCACGGCGGGCCTGACCTCCCTGGCCCTCATCGGCCTCGGCCTGGGCGCCCTGCTCCGCTCGGTCCCCGGCGGCATCACCGCCTTCATCGGAGGCGTCACCGTCCTCCCCGAGGTCCTCAGGATGTTCCCGTACGACGTCATGGACAGCGCCGCCAAGTACTTCCCCGGCAGGGCCGCCGAGGGCCTGATGACCCTCCACGACTCCTCCGACTACGCGGCCACGGGCCCCGCCCTCCTCGCCCTCACCCTGTGGACGACGGCGATCCTGGGCACCGCGGGCCTGCTCCTCAAACGACGGGACGTATGACCAACTCCCCTACCACCGGCTCTCGTACGAGGATGGAACCGTGACCGAGACACGGGACCGGCCCCAGAACCGGCACCGGAACTGGCTGCGCAGAGCCCGCGACCAGAGCCGCCGTGACCGCGCCCGCCGGGACCAGGCCTGGCGCGACCAGTCCTGGCGGGGCTGGTCACCGGACGGGGCCCGCCAACAGCCCGTCACCCGCCAGATCCACCGCCTCAGCCACCGAATGCGCGCCTTCGACCGGCGCCACCCGCTGGTGTGGGACGTCCTGGTCACGGGCTTCTTCGTGACCGCCGCCTTCACCGACGTCCTGGGCGGCGGCTGGCGGTACATCACCCAGAACCCACAAGCGCCCACCTGGCTGATCGTCACCCTGTCGCTGGGCTTCACCGTCCCGCTCCTGTGGCGCCGCACCCACCCCGTCGCGATCCTGCTGCCGATGCTCCCGCTCGCCGTCGTCAACGCCTGGACGGGCACCGACCTCCAGGCCGGCCTGACCCTGCTCGTCGTCACGTTCAACATCGCGCTGCACACCGCACTGCGCACCCTGCTCGCGTCCTACGCCATCACGATGATCCCGATCGTCGTGGACGGCTTCCGCAACGCGACCGAACAGGCCGCCGACCACAGCCCCGACCAGACCATCGTCCCGCAGGCGACCCGCCTCGCCATGGTGGCGATCGTCGGCATCTCCTACCGCACCCGCCAGGAGTACCTCGCGTCCCTCGTCGAACGCGCCGCCCAACTGGAGGTGGAACGCGACCAGCAGGCCCGCCTCGCCACCGCCGCCGAACGCACCCGCATAGCCCGCGAGATGCACGACATCATCGGCCACAACCTCTCGGTCATCACCAGCCTCGCTGACGGCGGTTCGTACGCAGCCGCCAAGAACCCCGAACGCGCCGCCCAGGCCCTCACCGCCATCGGCACAACCAGCCGCCAGGCCCTGGGCGAACTCCGCCGCCTCCTGGACGTACTACGCACGGACCCCTCAGCAACAGAGCCACCAGGAGCCGAACCTCCGGGACCTGCTCTGCGGCCTGCCCTGGGACTTGAACCCCCGGGAGTGGAGATGGCCCCCCAGCCCTCCCTCACCGACCTCGACCACCTCATCGAGGGCGTACGCTCCGCCGGCCTCCCCGTCCGCACCACCATCCACGGCTACGCGACCGCCCTCCCCCCGGGCCGCCAACTCACCGTCTACCGAGTCATCCAGGAAGCCCTGACGAACACCCTCAAGCACGGCGGCCCCGACGCGACCTCGACCGTCTCGGTGTCGTACGGGGACGGAGGCGCCGTGACCACGACGGTGACCGACACCGGCCGCGGAAGCACGGCTCACGGCAACGGCACCGGGGGCCGCGGCCTCACCGGAATGCGCGAACGAACTGCCCTGTACGGCGGCACACTTGAGTCCGGCCCGCTCCCGGACCACGGCTGGCGCGTCCACCTTCACCTACCGGAGGAAACCCCGCAGTGACCACCGTGCTCATCGTCGACGACCAGCCGCTCCAGCGCTTCGGCTTCCGCATGCTCCTGGAGAGCCAGGACGACATGGCGGTCGTGGGCGAAGCGTCCAACGGCACCGAGGCGATCCGCATGACGGCCGAACTCCGCCCGGACGTCGCCCTGATGGACATCCGCATGCCCGGCCTCGACGGCATCGAGGCGACCCGCCGCATCGTCTCCTCCGGAGACCGCACCCGCGTCCTCATCCTCACCACGTTCGACCTGGACGAGTACGCGTACGCCGGCCTGCGCGCAGGCGCCTCCGGCTTCCTCATCAAGGACGCCCAGCCCGAGGAACTCCTCGCCGGCATCCGCGCGGTGGCCACGGGCGACGCGGTCGTCGCCCCGAGCCTCACCCGCCGCCTCCTCGACGCCTACGCCGAGCACCTCCCCACTCCGGGCCCGGAAACAATCCCCGGCCAGGACCCGCGCCTGACCTCCCTCACGGACCGCGAACGCGAAATCCTGACGGTCGTCGGCCAGGGCTGGACGAACACAGAGATATCCACCCGCCTCCATCTCGCCGAATCGACGGTGAAGACCCACGTCAGCCGAATCCTCGCGAAGACGGGCTCCAGGGACCGCATCCAAGCGGTAATCCTTGCGTACGACACAAGACTGGTGGAGCCGTCCTGAAAGGGCCGGGAAAAGGGGCCGAGAAACTACCCCTGAAACGCAAGAAAGCCCCCGCACCGAAGTGCGGGGGCTTTCCCATAAGATTTGTTCGGCGGTGTCCTACTCTCCCACAGGGTCCCCCCTGCAGTACCATCGGCGCTGTAAGGCTTAGCTTCCGGGTTCGGAATGTAACCGGGCGTTTCCCTCACGCTATGACCACCGAAACACTATGAAACTGTGAATACCGCACCATACCCGCGTGGCCACACAGGTATGGGGTTGTTCGTGGTTTCAGAACCAACACAGTGGACGCGAGCAACTGAGGACAAGCCCTCGGCCTATTAGTACCAGTCAGC
>NZ_LIQZ01000184.1 GCF_001418655.1 Streptomyces phaeochromogenes
CCCGGAGGCCTCCGGGGCGTCCGGGCCCTTGGGGGTCTCAGGGGACTGTGCGGTCTCAGAGGACTGCGAGGTCTCT
Organism: Streptomyces phaeochromogenes; assembly: GCF_001418655.1. Taxonomy (GTDB): domain Bacteria; phylum Actinomycetota; class Actinomycetes; order Streptomycetales; family Streptomycetaceae; genus Streptomyces; species Streptomyces phaeochromogenes. The sequence goes on from NZ_LIQZ01000184.1 coordinate 77, forward strand.
GGGTTCTCTGGGGTCTCGTCCTGGCTGCTCATCGGCCTCACGCCCGGAAAACGTGACGGCGGATCGCCGCGGCGTTGGAGAAGATCCGGATGCCGAGGACGACCACGACACCCGTGGACAGCTGGGCGCCCACACCCAGCTTGTCGCCGAGGAAGACGATCAGCGCTGCCACGACGACGTTGGAGAGGAACGACACCACGAAGACCTTGTCGTCGAAGATGCCGTCGAGCATCGCCCGCAGACCTCCGAACACGGCGTCGAGCGCCGCGACGACGGCGATCGGAAGGTAGGGCTCGACCACCGCCGGAACCTCGGGCCGGACCAACAATCCAGCCACGACTCCCACGACGAGGCCCAGTACGGCGATCACGATGTGCCTTTCTCTGTGCTCGGTTGCGCTGTTCGTACGATCACACTCGGTGCGGCGGGCAGCCGGATGTCGTCCTCGACGGAAATGCCGGTCCGGATATGGAAGTTCTTCCGGAGGGCGTCCAGATACTGTCCGTCGCCGCTGTTCTGGAACGCGGTGCTCAGCCGCTCGCCGTCCCCCACAGCAAGGACTGTGTAGGGCGGCACCAAGGGCTTGTTGTCGACCAGTATCGCGTCACCGGCAGCCCGGATCGCGGACAGCGCCGTCAGCCGCTGCCCGTTGATCGAGATGGCCTCGGCGCCCGACTCCCACAGCCCGTTGACCACGCGCTGCATGTCGCGGTCGCGTACCCGCCCGGTGTCGGAGAAGCCCGACGTCTCGCGTGCGTCTCCGTCACCGCCCCCGTCGGCTTCCTTGGCGTCGTCCACGACGAGCTTCACACCGGGGCCGTGCACTTCGACCGCGCCGGCCAGGATGCCCACCAACTCGCCCTGGTCCCCGCCGTGCTTCTTGAGAGCCTCGCGCTGCCGCGCGCTCACGTCGTCGCGGAGTTTGTCGATACTGCCCTCGAGCTTGTCGGCCGCCGACGTCTCGCGGTCGATGCGGTCGATGAGTTCCTCGCGCTCCTTGGCGACGACCGGAGCCGCTATCCGCGCCTGCGCGGCCCCCACGGTCACCACGAGGGCCGCGAGCACCAGACCGGCCGCGAGTCCGAGCTTCGCCCGCAGTGTCTTCGGCAGGGCGCCGGTCCCGTCGGCCTTCTTGCGGGCAGCCGCCTCCGCGTACCCGTCGTCGAGGCTGTGGTCCATGACGTTGGTGAGCAGCGACATGGAGGCATCCAGGCGCGGGGGGCGCGTAGAAGTGCTCCGAACGGGGGGCTGCTGCGGCATGCCGCACATCGTCGCACGTCGCGGGCCGTACCTCCGAATGGCCCCACCGTCGTGCCGGACGTGCCCCTTTGAGGCACGTCCGGCACGCGCGCGTGCCGCTCAGCGACCGGCGCTGTCCACCACCGACGACCACTCGTCGAGCAGGGCCTGCGCGGACGCGTCGTCGGGCCCTTCGGCCCACAGATGCGTAACCGCCTCGGCCCGGTCCGGAAGAACCATCACCCAGCGCCCGTCGGTCTCTACCACGCGTACGCCGTCGGTCGTGTCCACGAACCGGTCGCCGGCCGCTTCGACCACGCGCCGCATCACAAGTCCCTTGACCGCCCAGGGAGTCGCGAGATCACGCTTGAGAACGTGCGCCCGCGGAATCCGCGCGTCGATCTGACTGAGAGTGAGCTGAGTCCGCGCCACGAGACCGATGAGCCGTACGAAGGCCGCCGTGCCGTCGAAGACACTGCTGAACTCCGGCACGATGAAACCACCGCGCCCGTCGCCTCCGAAGATCGTCGACTCCTCGCGCCCCACGCGCGTCAGATCGTCCGGCGACGTCGTCGTCCAGTCGACCTGGGTCCCGTGGTACGCCGCCACCTGCTCGGCGATCCTCGTGGTGGTCACGGGCAACGCCACCCGCCCGCTCCGGCGTTCGGCGGCCACCAGGTCGAGCATGACGAGCAGCGCCCGGTCGTCCTCGATGATCCGCCCCTTCTCGTCGACGAGCGACAACCGCTCGCCCACCGGGTCGAACCGCACCCCGAACGCCGCCCGCGCGGACGCCACGATCTCGCCGAGCCGCACCATCCCGGACCTGCGGGCGTCCGCGGTCTCGGTGGGCCGCGACTCGTCGAGACCGGGATTGATGGTCAGCGAGTCGACCCCGAGCTTGCCCAGCAGGCTGGGCAGCACCAGTCCGGCACTGCCGTTCGACGCGTCCACGACCACCTTGAGCCCGGACTCGGCGACCCCGGTGGTGTCCACATTCCGCAGCAGAGAACCGGTGTACGAGTCGAAGACACTGGCCGGGAAGTGCAGGTCCCCGATCTCGCCCGGGAAGGCACGCCGGTACTCCTGCCGCGCAAACACCCGGTCCAGCTTCCGCTGGCTCCCCTGCGACAGATCCGCCCCACGTCCGTCGAAGAACATGATGTCGACGGAGTCGGGAACCCCGGGCGTCGTCCGGATCATGATCCCGCCAGCACTGCCCCGAGCGGTCTGCTGCCGCGCCACCGGCAGCGGTACGTTCTCCAGGTCCCGTACGTCGATGGCGCTGGTCTGCAGCGCCGAGATGACCGCCCGCTTGAGCGCACGAGCGCCTCGCGAGTGGTCACGGGCGGTCGTGACGGTCGAGCCCTTCTTGAGCGTCGTCGCATACGCACCCGCCAGGCGCACGGCCAGCTCTGGCGTGATCTCGACGTTCAGGATCCCGGAGACTCCGCGGGCTCCGAAAAGATGGGCCTGGCCCCGCGACTCCCAGATGACCGACGTATTGACGAAGGCGCCGGCCTCGATGGTCTTGAACGGATAGACCCGCACATTGCCCTGAACGATCGATTCTTCACCGACCAGGCACTCGTCCCCGATGACGGCGCCGTCCTCGATGCGCGCGGCCCGCATGATGTCGGTGTTCTTGCCGATGACACAACCGCGCAGATTGCTGTGCTGGCCGATGTACACGTTGTCGTGCAACACGGCCTTGTGCAGAAACGCCCCTGCCTTCACGACGACATTGGAGCCCACCACGGTGTGCTCGCGGATTTCGACGTCCGCCTCGACCTTGGCGTAGTCCCCGATGTAGAGCGGTCCTCGCAGTACGGCGTCGGGGTGTACCTCGGCGCCTTCAGCGACCCAGACCCCGGGCGAGATCTCGAAGCCGTCGAGCTCGACGTCGACCTTGCCCTCCAGGACATCGGCCTGCGCCTTCACATAGCTCTCGTGCGTGCCGACGTCCTCCCAGTAGCCCTCGGCGATATAGCCGTAGATCGGCTTGCCCTCCTTCATCAGCTGAGGGAAGACATCGCCGGACCAGTCGACGGAGACATCGGCCTCGACATAGTCGAATACCTCTGGCTCCATGACGTAGATACCGGTGTTCACGGTGTCCGAGAAAACCTGGCCCCAGGTGGGCTTCTCGAGGAAGCGCTCGACCTTGCCTTCCTCGTCCACGATGGTGATACCGAATTCCAGCGGATTCGGGACTCGGGTCAGACAGACGGTGACCAGTCCGCCCTTTTCCTTGTGGAAATTGATCAGATCAGTGAGATCGAAGTCGGTCAGAGCATCACCGGAGATCACGAGGAAGGTGTCGTCCTTCAGCGCTTCCTCGGCGTTCTTGACACTGCCGGCAGTACCGAGTGGCTTCTCCTCATTGGCATAGGTGAGCTCCATGCCGAGCTCTTCACCGTCACCGAAGTAGTTCTTGACGAGAGAGGCCAGGAACTGGACAGTAACGACGGTCTCGTTGAGCCCATGCCGCTTGAGCAGCCGCAGCACATGCTCCATGATCGGGCGATTGGCCACGGGCAGGAGCGGCTTGGGCATGCTTGAGGTCATGGGGCGAAGGCGTGTGCCTTCACCTCCGGCCATCACGACGGCCTTCATGTCGGAAGCGTCCTCCTTGAAGAGACGACGGTCTAACCGACTTCACCCGTCAGATTGTCCCGCACATTCTGCTTGCGGGCCATCAGAGGCCACTAACGGCCGCCTATTCGGCGAGCTCAATCGGCCGTGGTGTCCGCGCGGACAAGGCGGCGGACCTGAACCACGTAGAGGATCCCTGCCCACCAGTAGAGCGTTGTACCCCATCCTGCGAACGCCCATCCGAAAATAGCAGCGAGTGACGCAAGCCATCCACTTCCGTCACTGAGCAGCAGCAACGGGAAGGCATACATCAGGTTGAACGTAGCAGCCTTCCCAAGGAAGTTCACCTGCGGAGGCGGATAGCCGTGCCGCCTGAGGATGCCCACCATCACCAGGAGAAGCAGCTCACGCGCCAGCAGGACACTTGTCAGCCACAGCGGCAGAATCTCGCGCCAGGTGAGCCCGACCAAAGTCGACAGAATGTATAGCCGGTCGGCCGCGGGGTCCAGCAGCCGGCCGAGGCTGCTGATCTGGTTCCAGCGACGGGCCAACTTGCCGTCCAAATAGTCGCTGATACCGCTGAGCATGAGCACCAGGAGTGCCCAGCCGTCACTCTGGGGACCGCCGAACTCCGGCCTGAGGATCAGCCACAGAAACAGCGGCACGCCTGCGAGACGCGCCATGCTGAGGATGTTCGGGATGGTGAGGACCCGGTCTGTCTGGACGCGGGTCTCCTGGACCTCCACCCGGGGGCCTCCTGTGGGAACGTGCCAACGATGCCCCCTGACCTTACCCTCAGGCATCTGCCCGCAGCGCGGAGGGGGTTCGGACGGCGTCCCGGAAAACAGAAAAGCTCCGGTTCTTGGACTGAAAGTCCAAGAACCGGAGCTCTAAAAGGAGTTCGGCGGTGTCCTACTCTCCCACAGGGTCCCCCCTGCAGTACCATCGGCGCTGTAAGGCTTAGCTTCCGGGTTCGGAATGTAACCGGGCGTTTCCCTCACGCTATGACCACCGAAACACTATGAAACTGTCAACCGGAGCCGTGGCCGTGGCTACGACGGTTGTTCGTGGTTTCAGAACCAACACAGTGGACGCGAGCAACTGAGGACAAGCCCTCGGCCTATTAGTACCAGTCAGCTTCAC
>NZ_LIQZ01000185.1 GCF_001418655.1 Streptomyces phaeochromogenes
TGGGGGCGCAGCCCCCAGGGATGGGAAGGGTAAGGGCGGCGGGGGCGAGGAATCCCCGGCGGCGGACACCACGGAGGCGGCCCCATGACCGACGCCTCCGTCCTCTGGTACGCCAACCGGGCCACCGGAGCCGTCTGCCTGGTGCTGTTCACCGTGGTGGTGCTCCTGGGCGTGGCGGTACGCCTGAGGACCCGCCTCCCAGGCCTCCCCCGCTTCGGCACGGTCTCCCTCCACCGCACGATCTCCCTCTCCGCGACGGCCTTCCTGGCCATCCACATAGCCACGGCGGTCATCGACGGCTACGTCGACATCAGCCCCCTCGACGTCCTGATCCCGTTCGCCTCCGACTACCAGCCCCTCTGGCTGGGCCTCGGCACGGTCGCCCTGGACCTGATGCTCGCGGTCCTGATCACCAGCCTCTTCCGAGCGAGGCTCGGCCACCGCACCTGGCGAGCAGTCCACTGGCTGGCCTATGCCTCCTGGCCGGTGGCCCTGATCCACGGCATCGGCATCGGCACGGACACGGGCACCGACTGGATGCTCTGGCTGACCGTCACCTGCGTGGCAGCGGTCCTCACCGCCTTCACGATCCGCGTCGTCCAGGCCGCACGGGCCAACCGCAGCACCCCCGCCACCCTCCTCACCGCCGAAGGGGCGCGACCATGACCAGCACGTTCACGGACACCCTCATGCCCCCACGCCTCCTCGCCCCCGGAGGCACCCCGGCCGACCGCGCCACGCACGAGACCCGCTACGGCCCCCTCACCCACACCGACCCGGCCGCCCTCCTGCGCACCCTCGCGGAGTCCGGCCTCACCGGCCGGGGCGGCGCCGCCTTCCCCACGTACCGCAAGTTCGTATCCGTCATCGACGCGGCCCGCCGCACCGGCCGCGCCCCGGTCGTCGTCGCGAACGGCGCCGAGGGCGAACCGGCGAGCGCCAAGGACAAGACCCTGCTGAGCCTGTCCCCCCATCTGGTCCTGGACGGGCTGCAGTTGGCGGCCCGGGCGACCGGAGCGGGGGAGGCGTACCTGGCCGTGGAGGACGGAGCCACCCGCCTCGAAACTGCCCTGGCCGAACGCGACGACCTCTTCCCCGAACGCGACAACCCCTTCCCCGTACGCGTCGTACGCGTACCCAAACGCTTCCTGTCGGGCGAGTCCTCGGCCCTCGCCCAGCACCTCTCCGGCCACGCGGCCCTGCCCCGCCACCAGGACCCTCCGGTGCGCGAACAGGGCGTACGCAGGGCGCCCACCCTCGTCCAGAACGTGGAGACGCTCGCGCACCTCGCGCTGATCGCCCGCTACGGAGCGGACTGGTTCCGCTCGGCCGGCACCCCGTCGGAACCGGGCGGCGCCCTGTGCACGGTCCACGTGCAGGGCCGCGAGCCGCAGGTGGTGGAGGCCCCTTTCGGCATGCCCCTGCACCGACTGCTCCCGCTGGAGGGCACCGGCGCGATCCTGCTCGGCGGCTACCACGGCACCTGGATCCCGACCGCCGAGGCGGCCCGACTCGGCCTGTCCGCAGCCACCTTGGGCGCGGGCGTCCTCGCCGCCCTCCCCGCCGACCGCTGCGGCCCCGCCGAAACGGCCCGCGTCCTGCGGTATCTGGCCCTCGAATCGGCCGGCCAGTGCGGCCCCTGCCTCAACGGCCTGCCGCGTATCGCCGCCGCCTTCCGCACCCTGGCCGCCCCCGGGCCCCAGGGCACCGCCCGCGACGACGTCGCCCGCTGGGCGGGACTCGTCGAGGGCCGCGGCGCCTGCCACCACCCCGACGGCACGGTCCGCCTGGTCCGCAGCGCCCTCACCACCTTCGCCGCCGAACTCGACGCCCACGCCCGGGGCCTGTGCTCCGCGACCGACCGCACACCCCTGCTGCCCGTCCCCGAGCACCGGAGCTGACAGACATGGACCAGCTGCCCCAGCACCTCGACATCGACTGGACGTCCTGCCGGGCCCACGGCCTCTGCGCCGAACTGCTCCCCGAACACGTCACCCTCGACGAATGGGGCTACCCCCTCGTCGACGCACGCCCCGTCCCCGCCCGCACGTTGAAACGCGCCCGCAGAGCAGCGGCGGACTGCCCGGTCCTGGCCCTCAAACTCGCGGCGGCATGACGGCACCCATGCCACCCACGCCACCTATGCCAACCACGCCGAACCACCGGTTCCTACAACCAGCTCGCGAACTCCAGCAACAGCTCCGCGTCCTGGGACCGGCCCACTCGCCGGGCCCGTACGCCCGACTCCACGGCCCGGAACAGGGTCCAGCCCCGCACCCGCTCCTGGTCCAGGTCCAGGGACTCCGCGAGGCGCTTCACCCGGCGGCGGGTGATGGCGGAGCCGGACGGGGAGGCGATCACGTCCTCGACCCGGTCACGGACCAGCCGGGCCAGGTCGAAGGCGCACTCGCCGACGACGGGGTCGGGCCCCACGGCCAGCCAGGGGCTGCGCTCGCCGGCCAGCACCTTGCTCTGCCGGAAGGTGCCGTGCAGGAGGCGGGACTCGGGCGGGGAGGCCAGGAGTTCGTCGCGTACCGCCAGGGCCGCGTCGACCAGTGGCGCCGCTTCCGCGTCTGCGCCCGCCCGCATCGCCTCGGCCTGCCGCCCGGTCCGCTCGGAGACTGTCTCGAAGACCGTGCCGGCCGGTGGCTCGACCCACAGGCGGCGCAGCGCCCCCGCGGCCTCCAGCATCGACTTGGCCTCGGCCAGCGAACGCACCGACACATCGGGATGCAGCCGCTCAAGGAGCAGTACGCCCTCGGCACCGGCCGGCTCCAGGAGCCGTACCGCACCCAGGCCGTCCCAGTGCGCGAGCGCGGCCCGTTCGCTCTCCGGGCGGGCCCGGCCGGGCGCGAGTTTCAGGACGGCGGGAGTGCCGTCCGGCAGCCGCACCAGGACCACCAGGCTGCTGCGCCCGCCGGGGACCTGAACGCGCTCCACGGTCAACTCGCGTAGCGCGACGGCCTGCTGAGCCGCCTCGGGCAGCTTCTCCAGCCAGTCGTCACCGCTCGGTGCCGCCTCGCCGAGCGCCTTGACGAGACGCCGCGGCGGTTCGAAAGCCATGCGCGAGTCGTTTCCTTCCTGTACGCGTTACGACGGCGGTGCCGCCGACGCGGTGGACTGGGCCGACCGCTCCGCGAGACCAGGGAAGGCTACGCTCTCGCCCCGCCAGCGCACCGCCCGCACCGCCGCGTCCCGCAGCGCCTCGGCGGCCGACCGGCGCCGGTCGCCCTCCGCGGCACGGACCAGGTCGGAGTACACCCCGGCCACCCGGTCCTCCAGCTCGGCGGCGAGCCGCACGGCCGACTCCGCGTCCGTCACCGGGAACGGCAGCGCGTACGCGGCCGCCGCGGGCTTGGGCTTCCCGCGCAGGTCGCGCACCGTACGCGCCAGTTCGTCCCGCCGGGCCCGGTGCGCGTCGTATGCCGCCCGAGCCTCGCTGCGCCGGTCCTCGCCGATCTTCCCGCCCACGACCCCGTAGCCGTACACGGCGGCGTGCTCGGCGGCGAGCGCGGCCTGTACGGCCGTCAGCGCCTTGGCCTTCGACTCGGCCTTTCCGGCCATTCCGGAACCGCTCACTTCTCGCCCTCCGTCAGCAGAAACGCGTGCACCGCACCGGCCGCCGCCACCGAGGCCAGCAGCCGCGCCAGCTCTCCCGGCACGTCCATGAGCGCCTTCGTACGCCGGTCCGCCAGCGTCCGCTCGGCCGCGGCGAGTTCGGCGAGGGCGTCCTTCTCCACGGCCGGCACTTCGGCGGACGGGCCGGGGGAAGGCGTCGTGGAAGCACTCGCGGACGGAGAGGCCGACTTGGACGCCCCCTTGCCTCCGCCGAACGCCTTCGCGTGCCGTACGACCTCCGCCCGCAGTGGTGACAGTCGCTCGGCCAGTGCGGGATGCACGGCGAGCACGGCCTCGTACCGCTCCGCGAGCCGCTCGCTGTCGCGGGCCGCACGCGCGCGTGCCCGCTCGGCGGCGGACGTGCTCCCGCCGGTGGTCCCGGAGGAGGAGTCGGAGGAGGAACAGCCCGTGAGCAGCGCGGCGCCGGCACCGGCGGCCCCGGCGAGCAGGCTCCTTCGGCGCGGCCCGGAGGGGATGCGCGACGGCAGGGTGAACGGCACGGCAGACGTCCTCGGAGGGCTCGTACGAACGGAAGGGCGGCAGGCCCGTGATCACGGTACCCGGGTAGTGCCCCCGCACCCACCAGCGGCGCCGTCCCGCCGTCGGGCGGGCCACGGTGGACGGCAACACCCCTTGGGACCGGATACCCTTTGACCTGACACGCGACCTACCCACAACAGCACACGCGGCCGAGGAGTCACCCGGATGAGCACCACCCAGAGCGAGAGGCTTCGAGAGCTCCTGGAACCGCTCGTCAGCTCGCAGGGACTCGATCTCGAGGAGATCGAGGTGGACTCGGTAGGACGCAAGCGTGTGCTGCGCGTCGTGGTCGACTCCGACGAAGGAGCCGATCTGGACGCGATCGCCGATGTGAGCCGCGCGCTCTCGGCGAAGCTCGACGAGACCGACGCGATGGGCCAGGGCGAGTACACCCTCGAAGTGGGAACCCCCGGTGCCGAGCGCGAGCTCAAGGAACACCGTCACTACGTACGCGCCACGGACCGCCTGGTGAGATTCCAGCTGACGAGCGGCGACGAACTGGTCGCCCGGATCCTGACGGTGGACGAGGACGGGATCGACCTGGAGGTGCCCGGCGTCAAGGGACGCAAGGCCACCGCCCGCAGGATCGCCTTCGAGGACATCGACAAGGCGCGCGTCCAGGTCGAGTTCAACCGCAAGAGCAACGAGAACGACACAGACATGAAGGAAGAGGAGGAGGCGTAGCCGTGGACATCGACATGAGTGCCCTGCGGGGCTTGGTGCGGGAGAAGGAGATCTCCTTCGACCTGCTGGTCGAGGCGATCGAGTCGGCCCTCCTCATCGCCTACCACCGCACCGAGGGAAGCCGCCGCCACGCGCGCGTCAAGCTCGACCGGGAGACCGGTCATGTGACCGTGTGGGCGAAGGAGGACGCCGAGGACCTGGAGGAGGGTCAGGAGGCGCGCGAGTTCGACGACACCCCGTCCGACTTCGGCCGGATCGCCGCCACCACCGCCAAGCAGGTCATCCTGCAGCGCCTGCGGGACGCGGAGGACGACGCGACGCTCGGCGAGTACGCGGGCCGCGACGGCGACATCGTCACCGGTGTCGTCCAGCAGGGCCGCGACCCGAAGAACGTGCTCGTCGACATCGGCAAGCTGGAGGCCATCCTGCCGGTGCAGGAGCAGGTCCCCGGTGAGACCTACACGCACGGCCTGCGGCTGCGGTCGTACGTCGTGCGGGTGGCGAAGGGCGTACGCGGTCCCTCCGTGACCCTCTCCCGTACGCACCCCAACCTGGTGAAGAAGCTCTTCGCCCTTGAGGTGCCGGAGATCGCCGACGGTTCCGTCGAGATCGCCGCGATCGCCCGCGAGGCCGGCCACCGCACGAAGATCGCCGTCCGGTCCACCCGGTCCGGTCTGAACGCCAAGGGCGCCTGCATCGGCCCCATGGGCGGGCGCGTGCGCAACGTCATGGCCGAGCTGAACGGCGAGAAGATCGACATCGTCGACTGGTCGGACGACCCGGCGGAGATGGTGGCGAACGCGCTGTCCCCGGCCCGGGTCTCCAAGGTCGAGGTCGTGGACCTCGCGGCACGCTCCGCGCGCGTGACGGTCCCCGACTACCAGCTGTCCCTGGCGATCGGCAAGGAAGGGCAGAACGCCCGGCTCGCCGCCCGCCTGACCGGCTGGCGCATCGACATCCGTCCGGACACCGAGCAGCCCGCCGAGAAGCAGGACTGAGCCGGGACCGGGACGGGTCCGAGGCGAGTTCGAGGCGGATCCGAGGAGGGACCGGGCCGAAAGAGGACCTGGTCCGGGGGCGTCAACGGCAAGATCGGGAATAGATCACGCCGTGTGACGCTTGGATTACGACAACAACCGTTCGATTCTTGCCCCAAAGGGGTGAGGTCGGTGCGGGGAGGTAGACTTAAGAGTGTCTGGCCGGACGCATGCCCGCGCATGCCCTGAGCGCACCTGTGTGGGGTGCCGGGAGCGAGCGGCCAAGATCGATCTGCTGCGCACCGTGGCGGCCGAGGGCGAATGCGTCCCCGATCCTCGCGGTACGCTGCCCGGCCGGGGTGCGTATGTACACCCCGCCCTCGTCTGTCTCGACCTGGCGGTCCGCCGCCGGGCGTTCACGAGGGCGCTGCGTGCCCCGGGTCCGCTCGACACAAAGGCGTTGCGCCTGTACGTCGAGCAGATAGACAGTTGCTGAGCAGGCAACACCGTAAAACGTGTCGCACGGAACCCCGTGCGGCCCTGGTACCCCGCGAGTTGGAAGTAGGTCGAGATTGCGATGAGCACTCGATGAGCACGCGATGAGTACGCCCATGAAGTAGCGACGGTCCGGACGCAACCCGGACCTAAAAGGAGCGAAGTGGCTAAGGTCCGGGTATACGAACTCGCCAAGGAGTTCGGGGTGGAGAGCAAGGTCGTCATGGCCAAGCTCCAAGAACTCGGTGAATTTGTCCGTTCGGCGTCCTCGACGATCGAGGCGCCCGTAGTACGCAAGCTGACCGACGCCCTGCAGCAGGGCAACGGCGGCGGCAAGCCCGCCCCGCGCAAGGCCGCGCCCGCCAGGCCCGGCGCGCCTTCTCCGGCGCAGGGCGCCCGTCCGGGTCCGGCAGCGCCGCGCCCGCCGGCCCCGAAGCCGGCCGCTGCGGAGACGCCCGCGTCCCCGGCGGCTCCGGCCGCTGGTCCGCGTCCGACTCCGGGCCCCAAGCCCCCGGCGCCGGCGCCGAAGCCCGCTCCGGCGTCCCCGGCTCCGGCCGCGCCCGAGTTCACGGCACCCCCGGCGGCTCCCGCCGCTCCGGCGGCCTCCGCGGCTCCGGCCGCGGGTCCCCGTCCGAGCGGTGCCCGTCCCGGCGCCCCGAAGCCCGGTGTCCGTCCGGCCGGTCCCGCACAGGGTGGTCAGGGCGGTCAGGGTGGTCCCGGTCAGGGCCGCGGCGAGCGCGGTGACCGTGGCGACCGTCAGGGCGCCCCGCGTCCCGGCGGCCAGGGCACGCGTCCCGGTGGTCGTCCGGCCGGTCCCCGTCCGGGCAACAACCCGTTCACCTCTGGTGGCTCCACCGGTATGGCGCGCCCGCAGGCGCCCCGTCCGGGCGGCGCCCCGCGCCCCGGTGGTCCCGGTGCCGGTGCCCCGGGCGGCTCGCGTCCCCAGGGTGCGGGCCAGGACCGTGGTCCCCGTCCGCAGGGTGGTCCCGGTGGCGCCCCGCGTCCCGGCGGCGGCCCCGGCGGCAACCGTCCGAGCCCGGGCGGCATGCCTCGTCCGCAGGGTGGTCCCGGTGGCGCTCCGCGTCCCGGTGGTGGCCCCGGTGGCAACCGTCCGAACCCCGGCATGATGCCGCAGCGTCCCGCTGCCGGTAGCCCGCGTCCCGGCGGCGGTGGTCCTGGTGGCCGCGGTCCCGGCGGTGGCGGTCGTCCCGGCGGTGGCGGTGGCGGCGGTCGTCCCGGCGGCGGCGGCTTCGCCGGTCGTCCGGGCGGTCCCGGTGGCGGCGGTGGCGGTTTCGCCGGTCGTCCCGGTGGTCCCGGTGGCGGTGGCGGCGGTTTCGCCGGTCGTCCGGGTGGTCCCGGCGGTGGCGGCGGCGGTCGTCCCGGCTTCGGTGGTCGTCCCGGTGGTCCGGGTGGCCGTGGTGGCACACAGGGCGCCTTCGGTCGTCCCGGTGGTCCCGCGCGTCGTGGCCGCAAGTCGAAGCGGCAGAGGCGCCAGGAGTACGAGGCCATGCAGGCCCCGTCGGTCGGCGGTGTGATGCTGCCTCGTGGCAACGGACAGTCCGTCCGTCTGTCGCGCGGTGCGTCCCTCACCGACTTCGCCGAGAAGATCAACGCCAACCCGGCGTCGCTCGTCGGCGTGATGATGAACCTCGGCGAGATGGTCACTGCCACGCAGTCCGTCTCCGACGAGACGCTGAAGCTCCTCGCGGACGAGATGAACTTCGTCCTCGAGATCGTCAGCCCCGAGGAGGAGGACCGCGAGCTGCTCGAGTCCTTCGACATCGAGTTCGGCGAGGACGAGGGTGGCGAGGAGTTCCTCGTCGCGCGTCCGCCGGTCGTGACCGTCATGGGTCACGTCGACCACGGTAAGACCCGCCTGCTCGACACCATCCGCAAGACGAACGTCGTCGCGGGCGAGGCCGGTGGCATCACCCAGCACATCGGTGCCTACCAGGTCGCGACCGAGGTCAACGGCGAAGAGCGTCGCATCACCTTCATCGACACCCCGGGTCACGAGGCGTTCACCGCCATGCGTGCCCGTGGTGCCAAGTCGACCGACATCGCGATCCTCGTGGTGGCGGCCAACGACGGTGTGATGCCCCAGACGATCGAGGCGCTGAACCACGCCAAGGCGGCCGAGGTGCCGATCGTGGTCGCGGTCAACAAGATCGACGTCGAGGGTGCCGACCCGACCAAGGTGCGCGGTCAGCTCACCGAGTTCGGTCTGGTGGCCGAGGAGTACGGCGGCGACACGATGTTCGTCGACATCTCCGCCAAGCAGGGCCTCAACATCGAGAGCCTGCTGGAGGCCGTGGTCCTCACCGCGGACGCCTCGCTCGACCTGCGGGCCAACCCGGAGCAGGACGCGCAGGGTATTGCGATCGAGTCCCACCTCGACCGTGGCCGCGGTGCCGTCTCGACGGTCCTGGTCCAGCGCGGCACGCTGCGCATCGGCGACACCATGGTGGTCGGCGACGCGTACGGCCGTGTCCGGGCGATGCTCGACGACAACGGCAACAACGTCGAGGAAGCGGGTCCGTCGACCCCCGTCCTGGTCCTGGGTCTCACCAACGTCCCGGGTGCCGGCGACAACTTCCTGGTCGTCGACGAGGACCGCACGGCGCGTCAGATCGCCGAGAAGCGCGCGGCGCGCGAGCGCAACGCCAACTTCGCCCGGCGTGGAGTCCGGTTCTCCCTGGAGAACCTGGACGAGGCGCTCAAGGCCGGTCTGGTGCAGGAACTCAACCTCATCATCAAGGGCGACGCGTCCGGTTCGGTGGAGGCTCTCGAGTCCTCGCTGCTCCAGCTCGACGTCGGCGAAGAGGTCGACATCCGCGTCCTGCACCGGGGCGTGGGTGCGGTCACCGAGTCGGACATCGACCTGGCGACCGGCTCCGACGCGATCGTCATCGGCTTCAACGTCCGCGCTGCGGGCCGCGCGGCACAGATGGCGGAGCGCGAGGGCGTCGACGTCCGCTACTACTCGGTGATCTACCAGGCCATCGAGGAGATCGAGGCAGCCCTCAAGGGCATGCTCAAGCCGGAGTACGAAGAGGTCGAGCTCGGCACGGCGGAGATCCGCGAGGTCTTCCGCTCGTCCAAGCTGGGCAACATCGCCGGTGTGCTGGTCCGCTCCGGCGAGGTCAAGCGCAACACCAAGGCGCGGTTGCTGCGCGATGGCAAGGTCATCGCGGAGAGCCTCACCATCTCCGGTCTGCGCCGCTTCAAGGACGACGTCACCGAGATCCGCGAAGGCTTCGAGGGCGGTATCAACCTCGGAAACTTCAACGACATCAAGATCGACGACGTCATCGCGACGTACGAGATGCGCGAGAAGCCGAGGTCGTAACACCTGCGGCGGGTTCGAACCGTGTGGGGTTGGCCGACGAGGACATGTCCTCGTC
>NZ_LIQZ01000186.1 GCF_001418655.1 Streptomyces phaeochromogenes
GGGACGGGAATGGGTAGGGGCGGCGGGGGCGAGGAATCCCTAGAGGTAGTCCTCCAGGCGGGCCACCGTGAAGCCCTGGTCCTGGACTCGGTTCAGGGTCTTGGCGGTTGTTCGGGTGAGGGTCGTACCGTTCCGGCCCTCGGGGCAGTGGAGGATGTCGCCCGGGCGGAGGCGGTCGGCGTCGTGCCAGAGGACGATGGCGGCGAGCCCGCAGTCGGCGGCGGCGCGCACGGTGTCGGAGTTGTAGTCGCCGTAGGGCGGGCGGAAGAGCCGCGGACGGATACCGAAGCGCTGCTTGAGCTTCTCCTGCTGACCGCAGATCTCGGCCCGTTGACCGGCGTACGGAAGGCCCGGCAGGTACGGGTGGTCGAGCGTGTGGTTCTGCACGCTCGCGCCGACCGCCCGGAGCCGGCCGAAGTGGGCGTACCCCGGCCCGACCACACTGTCGGTGAGGAACATCGTGACCGGCAGCCGCAGTTCACGGACCATGTCGACGAACCCCGGGTCCTTCTCGGCACCGTCGTCGAAGGTCAGGAAGACGACCCGGTCGCGGGTGGCGACCCGGTCGACCACGGGCGGCAGGCCCGGCCCCGCGGTGCGGGCGGAGGGCCGCCGGTCGGGCGGTTTCGGCGCCGGGGCGAGCGGGGCGGTCAGGCCCCAGCGGCGGTACGGATCCTCGGTGGGCCCGTACGTGCGTACCTTCTGCGCGGCCTTCTTGCCCAGCCGCTCGATGGGGTCCACGGACTGGGCGCAGCCGGCCAGGCAGACCAGGCCCGCGAGCAGTGCCGCGGCGGCGGCCGGCCGCTTCATCACAGGTAGTCCTCGATGCGTGCCACCGCGTACCCCTTGTCCGTGACCAGCTTCAGGAAGCGGCGGACCATGTCGGGCATCGTGCCCTTCCAGTGCTCCTTGCCGCGGAAATGGCTGAGAACGATGTCTCCGGGATGGAGGTCCCGGTCCAGCTCCCGGTAGTCCCAGCGGTCGGCGAAGACCTCCTCGTTCCACAGCGGGGCCGCCTTGATGCCGCAGGCCCCGGCCGCGCGCAGGGTGTCCTCGTTGTAGCTGCCGAAGGGCGGGCGGAAGAGGGCCGGGCGCTTGCCGTAGCGCTTCTCGATCACGTCCTGCATGCCGCAGATCTCCTGCTTCTGCCGGTCGTAGGAGAGGTTCGGCATATAGCGGTGGTTGAGGGTGTGGTTGTTCAGGACCACGCCCCTGTCCTGCATCTTCTTGAAGTAGCCGTAGTCCTCTTTGACCAGGTAGTCGCTCAGGAAGGCCGTGTACGGGATCTTCAGTTCGCTCATCATCCGCAGGAACGCCGGGTCCTTCTCGGCGCCGTCGTCGATGGTGAGGAAGACGACCTTGTCCTTGGTGGGGATCGTGGTGAAGACGGGCGGCAGGCCTTCGTGGTCGTCCACCTCGAAGCCGTTACGGGTGCTGATGGCGGGCTTCTTCTTGGGGGCGGGGGGTGCGGGCAGCGGGGGCTTGGCCAGGCCCCACCGTTTTGCCGCGGTGGCGCGGGCGCGCTGCTCCTGGCGGAGTTTGGTGGCGTAGGCGTCCATGGCCCGGGCCGGTGGGGCCTTGAGGAGTTGCTGGCCTGCGGCCGGATTGACGGTGGTGGATGTTGCTTCTGCGCAGCCGGCCGCCAGTGCGGTGACCGTCAGCAGGACGAGAGCGGTGCGTGCCGCACGGGACGGCCGGATTGCGACCTGCGGGACGGTGGGGGCTTGTCGCGCGGTTCCCCGCGCCTCTGAGGGGGCGCCCCCTGAGCCGCCATTGACATCGTTTCCGTCATTTTGTCGTACAAGTCGCATGAACCCGGATCCTCACAGGTCACACCCCTCACAAGCCCTCGACACATCCGGCGACCGCGTCCCGTCCACCGACTGGCCCACAATGGGGCGGTGAACGACCTCGATCCGCTCTCCTCATTCGCCTCCCTGCTCACCGACCAGGGACGTGCCCTGCTCGACGAGGTGCGGGACACCGAACCCGCTCAGGAGCTGGCCGTCGCGACCCGGCTGCGGCGGGAGTATCCCGTCGGGCTCGTGTCGGCGGCGCTCGGGCAGGCGCGGTTGCGGCAGCGGGCCGTGGTGAAGTTCGGCGCGGCGGACGCGGGGCGGATGTACTTCACGCCGAACGGGGTGGAGCAGTCGACCCGGGCGAGCGTGGCCGCGTACCGGGCCCGGCGATTCCAGGAGCTCGGGGTGCGGTCCGTGGCGGACCTGTGCTGCGGGATCGGCGGGGACGCGATCGCGATCGCCCGGGCCGGGATCCGGGTGCTCGCCGTCGACCGGGACCCGCTGACGGCGGCCGTGGCGCGGGCGAACGCCGACGCGCTGGGGCTCGGCGAGCTGATCGAAGTGCGCGAGGCGGATGTCACGGAGGTCGCGACGACCGCGTACGACGCCGTGTTCGTGGATCCGGCGCGGCGGGGCGGGCGCGGGCGCGTCTTCGATCCCGAGGCCTATTCGCCGCCGCTGTCGTGGGCCGTGCGGACCGCCCTCGAAGCGCCTCTCGCCGCGCTGAAGATCGCACCCGGGATTCCGCACGAGACCGTCCCCGCCGAGGCCGGGGCCGAGTGGATCTCGGACTCCGGGGACGTGAAGGAGGCCGTGCTGTGGTTCGGCACGGGAGAGGCCGGGTCCGTACGCGCGACCCTGCTGCCCGGGCCGCGGACCCTCGTCGGCCGGGGGCTGCCGGACCCCCAAGTGCGGCCTCTGGGGCGGT
Organism: Streptomyces phaeochromogenes; assembly: GCF_001418655.1. GTDB lineage: Bacteria > Actinomycetota > Actinomycetes > Streptomycetales > Streptomycetaceae > Streptomyces > Streptomyces phaeochromogenes. The sequence continues at coordinate 2,728 of NZ_LIQZ01000186.1, forward strand.
ACTTGTACGAGCCCGACGGGGCCGTCATCCGGGCGCATCTGGTCGCGGAGGTCGCAGAGGAGCTCGACGGCGGCGGGCTCATCGACGAGACCATCGCCTACATCACAGCGGATTCACTGAAAGCCGGCCCCTACGCCACCGCCTACGAGATCACCGACCAACTCCCCTTCGGCGTGAAGAAGTTGAAGGCGCTGCTGCGGGAGCGCGAGGTCGGTGTCCTCACCGTCAAGAAACGCGGATCGGCCGTCGAGCCCGAGGAGTTGCGGCGCAAGGTGAAGCCGCAGGGGCCCAACTCGGCGACCGTGTTCCTGACCCGGGTGAAGGGCGCCCCGACCATGCTGCTGGGACACCCCGCACCCGCCTAACCACCGTGGAGCCTGGCCGTACTTGGCCTTGCCTAGCCGTCCAGCTGCTCCAGGGTCACGTTCGACGGGCCCCTGCGGGACTGCTCCTCGCGGGCCACGTCCTCCGCGGCGCCCAGCACGCGGACCGCGTTCTGCCAGGTCAGTTTGGCGAGGTCGGTGGACGACCAGCCGCGGTCCAGGAGTTCCGCGATGAGGTTCGGGTAACCGGAGACGTCGTCGAGGCCGTCGGGCGTGAACGCCGTGCCGTCGTAGTCGCCGCCGATGCCGATGTGGTCGACGCCCGCGACCTCGCGCATGTGGTCGAGGTGGTCGGCGACCGTCGGGACGGTCGCGACGGGGCGGGGGTTGGACTCCTCGAAGAGGCGGTGGACCTTCATCGCCTCGGCGGTCGTGTCGAGGTGGTGGAAGCCCTGCTCGCGCATGTTCTCGTCGGCGGCGGCCGTCCAGTCGACGGCGGCCTGGAGGACGAACTTCGGCACGAACGTCACCATCGCCACACCGCCGTTGGCGGGCAGCCGCTCCAGCACGTCGTCCGGGATGTTGCGCGGGTGGTCGCAGATCGCGCGCGAGGAGGAGTGGGAGAAGATCACCGGCGCGACGGACGTGTCCAGCGCGTCCCGCATGGTCGTGGCGGCCACGTGGGAGAGGTCCACGAGCATGCCCAGGCGGTTCATCTCCCGTACGACCTCGCGGCCGAACGCCGACAGGCCGCCCACGGACGGCTTGTCCGTCGCCGAGTCCGCCCACGCGATGTTGTCGTTGTGGGTGAGGGTCATGTAGCGGACCCCCAGCTCGTACAACCCGCGCAGCGTGGCGAGGGAGTTGTCGATCGAGTGGCCGCCCTCGGCACCCATCAGCGAGGCGATACGACCCTCACCGCGGGCCGTCTCCATGTCGGCGGCGGTCAGCGCGGCACGCAGGTCGGCGGGGTAGCGCGCGATCAACTGCCGCACACAGTCGATCTGTTCGAGCGTCGCCGTCACCGCGCCGGGCAGGTCCGAGCGCACGTACACCGACCAGAACTGCGCACCGACACCGCCCGCCCGCAGCCGTGCCAGGTCCGTGTGCAGATGAGCACTCTGGTCGGCGGCGATGTCACGAGCACCGATGTCGTAGCGGACCTGCTCGCGCAGCGCCCAGGGGAGGTCGTTGTGGCCGTCGACGACGGGGAAATCCCGCAGGAGCTCGTTGGCTTCCTCGATCGAGCTCATGGGCATCACCTGTTTCTTACTAGGGTCCCGGCATTCACGCCGGACGGGAGGAACAGAACCTGGCGTCACAACACGGAGCGTCGTCCCATCCGGTTCACAAACGCGAAGCGCCCGGTCGACTGTCCGACAAAACCGGGATGATGCGCATGGCTGTTCCCATTTTCACCATTTGGAGTGGTGAACGCGAAAGAGAAGCACTGGCGTGCGACCGTCGCACATACGGTCTCGTCCGAGAGGTGAGAATGCCACTGCATTCCACGTGGAGGGCCGTCAGGGGGCGGAGACATGGCAGAGCCGAGTGGGGCTGCACTGGGCGGACATGCTCGGTACACCTACCGGCTCCGCGTATCGTCGGCCGCCGGCGCCGCGCTGGAGGCGGAGTGGGCCCGATGCCGGTGGGTCTGGAACGAGTGCGTCGCCCGTTCCACGAAGGCCCACCAGGATGGCGAGACGTGTGGCCCGGCCCGCCTCGACCGCATGCTCACCGAAGCGAGGGCAGGCAATGCATGGCTGCGTGAGGGCTGTTCGGTTCCGCAGCAGCAGATCATTCGCGACTTCGGCAAGTCCCGCGGCAAGGCCCTGAAGGACATCGGGCAGCGGCTGCCCGTACACCGCCGCACCGGAATGCCGAAGTACAAGAAGAAGCGCGAGACGCTGCCGACACTGAGCTACACCAGGCGCGGCTTCCGGATGAGGGCCGGTCGTCTGCATCTGGCAGGCGCGATCGTGCTGACGGTGGTGTGGTCGCGAGACCTTCCGGCTGAGCCGTCCTCGGTGCGCGTGTACCAGGACGCTCTGGGCCACTGGTACTGCTCGTTCGTTGTCCCGGCAGAGGTGGTGCCCCTGCCCGCCACGGGCGCGGTGATCGGGATCGACTGGGGAGTGAAGGTAACCGCGACCACCACCAGCGGCGCACACGACCTCCCGCACGCAGAGCACGGCCGGAAGGCCAGGAAGAAGTTGACCCGGTACGACCGGATGACGGCCCGTCGCAGACCGAAGAACGGGCAGGCCGCGTCGAAGGGCTACCGGGAAGCGAAGCGACTGCGGGCCAGGGTCCACAGGAAGGTCGCCCGGCAACGACAGGACACCGGCCGTAAGTGGGCGCGCAAGGTCGTTCACGACCATGACGCGATAGCGGTGGAGGACTTCCGCCCGAAGTTCCTCAGTCGCACCACCATGGCGCGCAAGGCCGCCGACGCGGCGATCGGCACGACCAAGCGAGCCCTGATCGAAATGGGCCGCAAGCACGGGCGGGACGTCCGGCTTGTGAATCCGGCGCACACCACGATGGACTGCGCACAGTGCGGAGCGAGAACCAAGCACGCACTTCCTCTTTCGGAACGTACCTACACCTGCACCGCGTGCGGAGCCGTATCCCCCAGGGACAAGAACTCCGCCCACGTGATGCTGGCCCGGGCTGGTCTGAACCCGGCTGGTGCTGATCGCGTAAGACTCGATCGTTCGCTGAGCGACCGAGCGGCGTGAGCCAGGAATCCGCCTCTCACGAGGAGGAGCACTCAATTCCCGAAGCCGAAGCCGCCGCTGCCCGCGCTCTCGACCTTGGAGCGCAGGCGCTTGCCCTTCTCCGTGGCCTGGTCGTTGAGGTCCTGCTGGAACTCGCGCATCCGGCCGAGGAGTTCCTCGTCCTGGGTGGCGAGGATGCGGGCGGCCAGCAGGCCCGCGTTGCGTGCGCCGCCGACCGAGACCGTGGCGACCGGGACGCCCGCGGGCATCTGGACGATGGAGAGCAGCGAGTCCATGCCGTCGAGGTACTTCAGCGGGACCGGGACGCCGATCACCGGCAGCGGGCTCACCGAGGCGAGCATGCCCGGCAGATGGGCCGCGCCGCCCGCGCCCGCGATGATCACCTTGAGGCCGCGACCGGCCGCCTCCTCGCCGTACGCGATCATCTCGCGCGGCATCCGGTGCGCGGAGACCACGTCGACCTCGTAGGCGATCTCGAACTCGTCGAGGGCCTGCGCGGCCGATTCCATGACGGGCCAGTCGGAGTCCGAGCCCATGACGATGCCGACCACGGGCGACTCGGCGGACGAGTCTGAGGACGAAGCTGCGGACGTGCTCATTCGGTGATCGTGCCTCTCAGGTAGGCGGCTGCGTGACGGGCGCGGTCCAGGACGTCGTCCAGGTCGGCGCCGTAGGTGTTGACGTGGCCCACCTTGCGGCCGGGCTTCACGTCCTTGCCGTACATGTGGATCTTGAGCTGGGGGTCGCGGGCCATGCAGTGCAGGTACGCGGAGTACATGTCGGGGTAGTCGCCGCCCAGGACGTTCACCATGACCGTCCACTTCGCGCGCGGGCGCGGATCGCCGAGGGGCAGGTCCAGGACCGCGCGGACGTGGTTGGCGAACTGGGAGGTGATCGCGCCGTCCTGGGTCCAGTGGCCGGAGTTGTGCGGGCGCATGGCCAGCTCGTTCACGAGGATGCGGCCGTCACGGGTCTCGAACAGCTCGACGGCGAGGTGGCCGACGACGCCGAGTTCCTTCGCGATGCGCAGGGCCAGCTCCTCGGCCCGCAGTGCGAGCTCGTCGGAGATGCCGGGCGCGGGCGCGATCACCGTGTCGCAGACGCCGTTGACCTGCTGGGACTCGACGACCGGGTAGGCGACGGCCTGGCCGTGCGGCGACCGTACGACGTTGGCGGCCAGCTCCCGGGCGAAGTCGACCTTCTCCTCGGCGAGGACCGGGACGCCGGCGCGGAAGGGGTCCTCGGCGTCCGCCGCGGACCGTACGACCCACACACCCTTGCCGTCGTAGCCGCCGCGGACGGTCTTGAGGACGACCGGGAAACCGTCACCCTCGGCCCCCTCCGGGAGCCCTTCCGCCGCGAACGCGGCCACGTCGGCCGGGTCGCTCACGATCCGGTGCCGTGGGCACGGCACGCCGATCTCGTCGAGCTTCGCGCGCATCACGCCCTTGTCCTGGGCGTGCACGAGCGCGTCCGGCCCGGGGCGCACGGGAATGCCGTCCGCCTCCAGGGCACGCAGATGCTCGGTGGGTACGTGTTCGTGATCGAAAGTGATCACGTCGCAGCCCCGCGCGAAGGCCCGCAGCGTGTCGAGGTCGCGGTAGTCGCCGATGACGACATCACCGACCACCTGCGCCGCGGAATCCTGGGGGGTGTCACTGAGGAGCTTGAATTTGATGCCGAGCGGGATGCCCGCCTCGTGTGTCATACGAGCGAGCTGCCCCCCGCCGACCATGCCGACTACCGGGAACGTCACGCCCCCAGGGTATCGGCCATATCGGGGCACCCCTGTCGCCCGCATGATCATCGGAAGTTCCGCATGTTCATCACATCCCGGCCACATATTCGAGTCCAAGCCGGGCACCGAAGGGAACCGCTGGTTAGCATGGCGGAGTCGACGAAGGTTGACGAAATTGACGTATCCGACGAGACGGGGGCTGGGCGACACCATGGGCAAAGGTGGTAAACGCAGGGCACATGCCAGGCCGCCCAGCGCTGTCCGCATGCGGATCGACCGGCTGACCAGGGAAGTCGCCAAGTTCGGCGCGGTCGGCGGTGCCGGTCTGCTGGTCAACCTGATCGCCTTCAACGTGGTGCGCAGTACCACTGATCTTCAGGTCGTACGGGCCAGTGTGATCGCCACGGTCGTCGCGATCGTCTCGAACTACATCGGTTTCCGGTACTTCACGTACCGCGATCGCGACAAGAGCGGCCGCACCAAGGAGCTGACGCTGTTCGTGCTGTTCAGCGCGGTCGGCCTCGTCATCGAGAACGGCTTCCTCTACGCCGCCACGTACGGGCTCGGGCTGGACAGCCCCCTCGCCAGCAACGTCTTCAAGTTCGTCGGCATCGGCATCGCGACGCTCTTCCGCTTCTGGTCCTACCGCACCTGGGTCTTCCGTGCGGCTCCCGCGCGTGAGGCCGTGGCCAGCGCGGAATCGTTCCTGGAGAACCCGGAGCCCTACCTCGACCAGGAGCGCCAGGCCTACCTGCAGGACGAGGACCGCCCGACCCGCCAGTTCCGCCAGGTCCAGCGCGTGCGCTAGAGGTCCGGCGCGGGCGCGACCGGCCACGTCCGGCCCGCGGCCTCCCGACAACCGCAGCCGCGCCGCAGCCGCTTCAGCGAACCGTCTGCTCCTCACCGTCGCCGTCGCCGTCCTGCGGCCGTCTGAGCGGCGTGCGGGACAGGAACAGCCCGAACACCGGAGGCTGCGCCTGGAGCATCTCCAGGCGCCCTCCGTCGGCCTCCGCGAGGTCACGGGCCACGGCGAGCCCGATCCCCGTGGAGTTGCGGCCACTGATGGCCCGCTCGAAGATCCGGGCGCCCAGATCGGCCGGGACACCGGGCCCCTCGTCGGTGACTTCGATCACAGCCTGGTTGCCGGTGACGCGTGTGCGCAGCGCGACCGTGCCGCCACCGTGCATGAGGGAGTTCTCGATCAGCGCCGCGAGGACCTGAGCCACGGCCCCGGGCGTCCCGACGGCCTGGAGCCGGTGCTTGCCGGAGCTGACGATCGCGCGGCCCGCGTTGCGGTAGGCCGGGCGCCACTCCGCGAGCTGCTGCTTGATGACCTCGTCGAGGTCGAAGGTGACGGCGGAGCCGGTCCGCGGGTCCCGGGAGTTCGTCAGGAGCCGTTCGACCACGTCCGTGAGGCGCTCGACCTGGCCCAGCGCGATGGTCGCCTCCTCCTTCACGATGTCCGGGTCGTCGGTGAGGGTGATCTCCTCCAGCCGCATGGACAGCGCGGTCAGCGGCGTACGCAGCTGGTGCGAGGCGTCGGCGGCCAGTCGGCGCTCGGCGGTCAGCATGCGGGCGATGCGCTCGGCGGAGCCGTCCAGGACGTCCGCGACGCGGTCCAGCTCCGGGACGCCGTAGCGCTTGTGGCGCGGCCTCGGATCCCCTGAGCCGAGCCGCTCGGCGGTCTCCGCGAGGTCGGTCAGCGGGGAGGCGAGCCGGTTGGCCTGGCGCACCGCCAGGAGCACGGCGGCGATCACCGCGAGCAGGGCGACCGCCGCGATGATCAGGAGCGTACGGCCGACCTCCCGGGTGACCGCCGAACGGGGCTCCTGGACCGTGACCGTCTCGCGCTGTTCTCCCTTGCGGGTGGACTTGATGACGTCACCGGTGGGCTTGTCGCCGATGTGGATGTCGGGGCGGCCCGGGATCTCGATGCGCGCGTACCGGTCGCCCGTGACCTGGTCCTTGAGGACACCGGCGCTGATCAGCTCGTCGCCGAGGATGCGGCTGTCGACGATGCTCACCAGCCGCACCGCCTCGGAGTCCACCCGCTCCTGGGCGCTGTTGCTGATCGTGCGGGTCTCGACGATGACGAGCGAGACCCCGAACACGGCGATCACGACCAGCACGACGGCCAGGGTGGAGTTGATGAGACGGCGACGCACAGGCCCCTCCGGACAACTGATCAATGAGGGCTAGGGCCGCGCCCCTCCAGGGGCGCGGGACCGTCACATTCTGCGGCTCCGCCACGTGGGCGCGACCAGCCGCACACGGCCCGCCGCCGCGCACTCACCGACGTCGCAACGGCGATGACGCGCGGCCCGGCGACAACGAGCTAGCTCTTCTCGAAGCGGAACCCGACGCCCCGTACCGTCGCGATGTACCGCGGATTCGCGGCGTCATCACCGAGCTTCTTCCGCAGCCACGAGATGTGCATGTCGAGGGTCTTCGTGGAAGACCACCACGTCGTGTCCCACACCTCACGCATGAGCTGGTCACGCGTGACGACCCGCCCGGCGTCCCGGACGAGAACCCGCAGCAGGTCGAACTCCTTGGCGGTGAGCTGGAGCTCCTCCTCGCCCATCCAGGCCCGGTGCGACTCGACGTCGATGCGCACCCCGTGCGTGGCGGGCGGCTGCTGGGGCTCGGCCGCGCCGCGCCGCAGCAGGGCCCGGACGCGGGCCAGCAGCTCGGCGAGGCGGAACGGCTTGGTGACGTAGTCGTCGGCGCCGGCGTCCAGGCCGACGACCGTGTCCACCTCGTCGGCACGCGCGGTCAGGATGAGGATCGGCACGGTGTGCCCCTCGGCGCGCAGCCGCCGGGCCACCTCCAGGCCGTCCATGCCGGGCAGCCCGAGGTCGAGCACACACAGATCGATGCCGCCCTGGATGCCGGCGTCGAGCGCGGTGGGGCCGTCCTCGCGTACCTCAACCTCGTACCCCTCCCGGCGCAGGGCGCGGGCCAGGGGTTCCGAGATGGACGCGTCGTCCTCGGCGAGCAGTACTCGGGTCATGAACTGATGGTAGTCCGCTGCGGACCAGTGCAGACAGGGTGATCGCCGCCCGTGATTCGCCCGCATCGCGCGGGAGATGTAACCCTGCGGGTTAGGGATGTAAATCTATGAACGGCCTTCGATTCAGGCGCATAGTTCCATCCATACCTGTGATCCATCTCTCAAGTCATGTCATATGCGGCAATGCCATGCCGTGGGGCCTTATGGTGACCAGACGCCTGTAGCACCACGCAGGGACCTTTGGCGGGAGCTTGACGCCGAAGGTCTCTTTTGTGTGCGGGCTGGTGTCTACCAGCCTTGAAAGGAATGACCTGTGGCCGGGCCCCGAGCGCGAGGACGCGTGCGGGGCGTGGATCCCGGTGGTCGCCGTCCACCGCTCCGAGGACCCGGAGCGGACTCCCCGTGGGCGTGGGGCGGGACGGCCCTCCCCGCCGGTGCCGGCCGCCTCCCCCACCGGGCGCGCGACGCTCTGCAGCGCGTCCCGACCAGCAAGGAACGACCATGGCGTCCAGCCTGACGAAGGACTCGGTCTCTCCGGGCACCCCCGGTTCCGAGAAGACCTTCTTCGGCCACCCCCGCGGACTGGCCACTCTCTTCATGACCGAGATGTGGGAGCGTTTCTCCTACTACGGCATGAGGGCTCTCCTCCCGCTGTACCTGGTCGCCCCCGGCGGCCTGCACCTGAGCGCGACCGCCGCGACGGCGATCTACTCGGTGTACCTGTCGCTCGTGTACCTGCTCGCCCTCCCCGGCGGCTGGTTCGCGGACCGCGTGCTCGGCCCCCGCAAGACCGTCGCCGTCGCCGGCCTGGTGATCATGCTCGGCCACCTGACGCTGGCGCTGCCCTCGTCCGGCACGTTCTACGCCGGTCTCGGCCTCGTCGCGATCGGCTCGGGTCTGCTGAAGGCCAACATCTCGACGATGGTCGGCCACCTCTACGACGGCCCGGACGACCCGCGCCGTGACGGCGGCTTCACCGTCTTCTACATCGGCATCAACCTGGGCGCCTTCGCCGCGCCGCTGGTCATCGGCACCATCGGCGAGAACGTCAACTGGCACCTGGGCTTCGCGCTCGCCGCGCTCGGCATGGCGCTGGGTCTGGCCCAGTTCCTGATCGGCCGCCGCCACCTCGACACGCGCTCCGACGTCGTCCCGACGCCGCTGTCCACCGCAGAGAAGGCCTCGACGCTGCGCAAGGGCCTGCTGTGGCTGGCCGTCGCCGCGGTCTTCTACTCCGTCGTCGGCTTCTCCGGCCACTACACGCTGAACTGGATCCTGGTTCCGCTGACGGTCCTCGGCCTGGTCATCCCGGTCTGGGTCATCGCCCGTATCAAGCGGGACAAGTCCCTGGACCGTGTCGAGCAGTCGAAGATGTCCGCGTACATCTGGTTCTTCATCGCCGCGGCCGTCTTCTGGATGATCTACGACCAGGGCGGCTCCACGCTGTCGATCTTCGCCGAGTCGTCGGCCGAGAACACCGTGTTCGGCTGGGAGTTCCCGGTCTCCTGGTACCAGTCGGTCAACCCCGTGCTGATCATGGCCCTCGCCCCGGTCTTCGCCTGGGCCTGGCTGGCGCTGAACCGCGCCGGCAAGGAGCCGAGCACGATCGTGAAGTTCTCCTCGGGTCTGGTCCTGGTCGGCGCGTCGTTCTTCCTCTTCCTGGCTCCCCTGTCGATCGCCGAGGGCGGTCACAAGGCCGCCGCGATGTGGCTGGTCGCCATCTACTTCGTGCAGACCGTCGGCGAGCTGACCGTCTCCCCGGTCGGCCTCTCCGTCACCACGAAGATGGCCCCCGCGAAGTACGCCTCCCAGATGATGGGCGTCTGGTTCCTCGCCGTCACCGCCGGCGACGCCACGACGGGCCTGCTCTCCATCGCGGGCGTCGACCTCAACGGCATGGGCGTGGTCGCCCTCGAAGCGACCCTCGCCGTCGTCGCCGGCTTCGCGATCTACATGTACCGCAACAAGGTCAAGTCCCTGATGGGCAACGTCCGCTAGACGCTCCGCCGAGGTCCGGCAGGTCAACTGCGGGCTTGCTGTGGCTGATTGCGCAGTTCCCCGCGCCCCTTATGAGGGGCGCGGGGAACTGCGCAGTCTTTTGCTTTCAGAGGCGCGGGGAACTGCGCGACCAGCCACGACGGACCCGCACCTCCAAACGGCGACGCTCCTCTACGACGCCCGACGTGAAGCCTGCCGCCGAGGCATGAACGTGAACACCGCCCCGCCGAGCAGAATCGCGGTCCCGGCGACAAACCCGAGCGCCCGCAGCCCTCCACTGTCATCGGCCCCGGTGTCGGCCAGCCCTCCGCCGGAGTCACCGGACCCCGACGTCCCGGCCCCACCGGCGGAGCCACTCCCACCGGCGGCACCGCCCGGCTGAGCAGACGTGTCCAGCGTCAACGACACCTCGGACTTCTCCGGCGTACACGTCGTGGTCGTCCCGAGGGCCTTCACCGTCAGCACACCGGGCGAGAGCGTCGACTCCCCGTCGGCACCCGGCTTGTACGTGCCGGTCATGTCGGAGATCACCATCGGATCCCCGGACTTGATCGCCTCGGGGTTCGTCGGCCCCTCGACATGGACCGTGCCCTTGTCGGCACCGCCGAGCACGACCTCCATCGACGGCTTGACCGAGTCCGCCGGGATGTCGGCGGGGCTGTCCATCACGGACCCCTTGAACTTGACGGTGAGGTCGTAACTCCCGCCGTCCTTCTTGGCGTTGATCTGCACGGGAGAGGTCGCGTTCTTGTCGCCGATCGGCGTCTTGCACGCGTAGGGGATCTTGACCTCCTTGCCGGTGAAGTCGGTCTCACCGCCGCCACCGGTCGTACCGCCCGTGTCGCTGCCGCCGGTCTCGCTCTCGGTCGGGTCCGGCTCACTGCTCGTCGGCGGCGGGGTGGGATCGGGCGTCCCGGGAGGCGTGGTCCCCTCCCCCGCCGTGACCTTGATCGTCGCCGCGGGCTTCACCGTCTCCGTCGGCGTGCACTTCGTGTCCGTCGAGAAGACGTTGATGGCGTACGCGTCCGGCGTCAGCGTCACGTCGCCCGCCGTCGTCAGTTTCAGTTTGCCCTTCATGTCGGACAGGACCATCGCCCCGCCCTTGGGGATCGCCGGGTTCTCGCGCGGCCCCTGCATCGCGATGGACGCGGCCTGCGCGCCGGCCGCCTTGAGGGTGCCGGACGGCTGGACCGAGTTGGCGGGCAGGTCGATGAGGTCGGGGTTCTTCGACGCGGCCTGCGTGAACTTCCAGACCACCTCGACCTCGTCACCGACCTTCGCCGTGGCCGGCGCGGTGACCTCGACCTTGGTGGTGCCCTTGACCGTCGGCAGCCCGGCGGCCGGAGGCGGTACGCAGTCGGTCGCGTAGGACACCTCGGCGGCCTGGGCCGGCGCCGCGGCCACGCCCAGCAGGATTCCCGCACCGCCGAGCATCATCGCGACCCCGGCCGCGCCCGCTCTCCGGCTGCTTCTGGGCCGTTTCGGCCCCGGCCGGACTCTCCGTTGCGTGCTCACGTGTTTCCCTTCCTGGTGGGGGTCGTCGGACTGTTCTCGTGCGGTGCGGAGAGCGGATCGGCCTCGGCCGCCCCCGGATCGGTATCCGGGGTGAACCAGGGCAGGGTCGGGTTCGTACGGGATCGCGTACGCGTCGTGGTGTCGGCCCCGGACTCCTCCGGGGAGGTCGAGGATGTGAGGCTCAACTTCGGCATGCGCAGGGTGACTTCGGGCAGCCGGAGCCCGCCGCGCCGCACACCGTGCGCACCGCGGCCGGGACGTCCGGGCCGCCCTCCCCTGCCGCCGCCGAAGCGACCGGCACGTCCGGCGGAGCCGCGCGGCCGGATCCGGTCGACCACGGCCATCCCGATCCGGAAGAGCGCGGCCGGTACGACGACGCAGACGAGGATCCAGAAGAGCGTCACGCCCCAGGGGCGCCCCACGCCCCACGGCTGTTCGGCGAGCACCTTGCCGCCGAACTTGAGCGAGACCGTGTAGTCGCCGTGCGCGCCGGCGGTCAGCTCGACCGGCAGGGTGATCCGTTCCTTCTCGCCGGGCCCGATGGTGCCGCGCCACTGCTGTTCCTCCCACTGCGGGGCGAACACACCGTGGGAGGTGCCGACCTGGAAGACGGGGTTCTTGACGGCGGTGGTGCCGACGTTGCCGACGGTGAAGACGAGCTCGCGGGACGGCGGCGCGCCGAACCAGGCGAGCAGGCCGCTCGACCCGTCGAGCCGGGTGTCGGTGAGCACCGAGAGCCGTCCGCCGCTGTCCTGCTTGGGCAGTGGCTCGACATCGTGTCCGGCGACCAGGAACGGGGCGTCCGCCTCCGCCTTCTCCCCGGTGACCGTCGCCACGTGCACCACGCAGGGGCACGGCTTGGGCGGCTCGGCGACCGGCAGCTTCTTGCTGAAGGCGCCCTTCGCGTCGGTCGTGACGGCCCGGCCGTCTGCGTTGGCACAGGAGTTGGTCCCGCCGATCACGCCCCGGTCGGTCGAGGACTGCCCGCAGATCAGCATCATCAGCAGCGCGTTCGGCCGCCAGCCCGTACCGCTCACGGTGATCGAACCGCCCGTCCCCGCCTGGGACTTGGACAGCTTGACCACCGGCTTCTCCGCCGCCGAGGCGGTCGCCCCCGCCATGGGGAACAGAACGAGCGCGAGCACCACGACCACCGCCGGAATCCGCACCCCTCTTTTCGCGCTCACGTCACCGCTCCCGTCAACTCGGCTTCCGTACGCGGCTGTCCGGCGTCCGGTGTCTCCCGCGCCCGCCCACGACGCCGAACGAACCAGTGGCCGCCCGCCGCACACGCCGCGAGCCCGATCGCCGCCGTGCCCGCCACCGCTCCCCACGGCACGAACCGGGCCGACACGCCCGCCTCGTCGTGGGCCCCGCCCGCCGCGGTGACCGTGACCTCGACGTCGACGGAGTCGAGCGTGGGACGGTCGGGCCAGGGTTCGGTGAGCGTGACGCGGCGGCCGGGGAGCAGTTCGACGGGCAGGGTGCGCGGGGCCCGGTCGAGCACCTCACCGAAGAGCCCCTCGGCGCGTACGGCGAGTTTCGGGGTCAGCACGGTGGTGCCGCGGTTGACCAGTTCGTACGAGATGCGCCCGCCGTCGACCCGTACGTGCTCGACGGTGAGCGCGGAGAGGGTCGGGCCCTCGACCCGCAGATGGACGCGTACGGCCGCGGTCCGGCCGGCTGCGCTCGCGACGATCGCGCCGGGGTGGTCGCCGGGCGTGGCGCCCGCCGGGACGCTCACGGTGAACGGCACGTCCGCGCGGGTACGTGCCGGGATCCGCACCGTCCGCTCGGCGAAGGTGATCCAGGCACCGGTGTCCGTCGCCCTGGTCCGCACGGAGAATCCGCCGCTCCTGGTGTTGTCGGCGTCCGCGCCCCGAAGCCGTACGGTGAGCGGCTTCCCGCCCGGGTTCAGCACCGACACCGTGTCCTGCAGGACCGTGCCGGGCGCGCCCTCCGCGTAGAAGTACGGCCGTGCCTCCCGCCCGCCGGCCGACGGCACGACGGACCAGCCGCCGTCGGCCGCGGCGGTGGGAGCGACGGCCAGAAGTACGACGGCGGCAAGACAGAGCACACGGGCGGCGGGCGGTACGAACGGCATCGGCGGCTCCGAAACCAGAGGGGCGGCGCGCAGCGCCTCGTTGAGGGGCGGTGGTCGGGCGACGGGTGGGCGGTCGTACGGGAGTGCGGGTGGTGCCGGACACGCAAGTCGCACAGATCGTGCGAGACGCGCAGGTCGTACGAGACGCGCGGGTCGTACGAGACATGCAGGTCAGCGGTGGGCCTGGTTCCTTCGGGTCAGCCACAGCACTCCGGCCGCGCCTGCCAGCAGCACCGTGCCGCCGAGCGTGCCGAGGGCGATCGCGGAGTCCTCGGGACCGGTCTGCGGGAGTTCCTCGCCGCCCGCTGGGGCGTCCTGCGAGGAGCCCGTCGTCCCCGTGCTCCCGCCGCCGGCCGCGGTGACGTCCAGGGTCAGCGAGACCTTGGGGTTGTTGGAGGGCGTGCACGTGGTCGTCGTACCGAGGGCCTTGATGGTCAGCACACCCGGCGTGAAGGTGACCTTGCCGGTCTTCTTCGGGGTGTACGTACCCGTGAGGTCGGTGATCTTGATCGGCGTGTTGGCGGGCACGGTCGCCGGGTTGGCGGGCCCCTTGACCGCCAGCGTGCCGGTGTCGGCGCCGCCCAGCTTGATGACCGCGCTCGGGTTCATCGCGCCCTTGCCCAGGTCGACGGGGCTGGACGAGACGCCCTTCTCGAAGGTCATGGTGATCTGGTAGCCGCTGCCGCTCTTGACGCCCTTGATGTCGATGGGCGAGACGGCGGACTTGTCACCGATGGGTGTCTTGCACTGGTAGTTGACGTCCACCACGTCGGCCTGGGCAGCGGGGGCGGCCATCAGCACCGCCGAGCCGGCCAGAGCCGCGGCGGACGCGAGCGCGGCGGTTCGTTTCGGGTACATCCGGTATGACACGGTCCCCTCATTCCTGAAGGCTTTCCTGATGGCGTTCCTGACGGCACATCAGATCGGCCGTCAAGGTACGCCCGGGGCCTTGCCGAGGGAAGACAAAGTGCGCGCCGGATCCGTGGGGATCCGGCGCGCATCAAGTAAGGGAAGGGCAAGTACCCGAACCGCTGGTAACCCCAAGAGGGGCCGGGAACAGGGGTGACCCGAAGGGGCGCGGGGCGGTGACATGTGCGGCTCCGCCGCGGGGCACGCCCAGCCACAGCGCGCCCGCGGGCAGAGAACCCGCAGGCCACACCAACCCGCCGAACCCGGCCGAGCGCTAGGCCGGTGCCCCGAGCTCCGCCCAGACCGTCTTGCCCGCAACCCCGTTCGTACGGATCACACCCCAGTCCAGACACAGCCGCTGCACGATGAACATCCCGTGGCCACCTGGCCGCCCGGCCCGGTGCGGCGTGCGCGGCGCGGGCTGACCCGCCCCCCGGTCGGAGACCTCGACGCGGAGCACCTTGTTCTCGCAGGCGATCAGGAGCTCGTCCGGTCCCTCGGCATGCAGACAGGCGTTCGTGACCAGCTCGGAGACGACCAGCAGGACATCCTCGGCCGCGGCCCGCTGGTCGGCGGTGGCCGCGGGCAGCCAGCCCCACTCGTACAACGCCTGACGGGCGAAGTCGCGGGCGAGCGGGACAACCCCGCTCGCGCCGTCGAAGTTCAGCCGACGGGCACGACGCACGACGGGCGTGCCGCCCGGGGGCGTCCCGGAAGCGCCGCCGTCACCCGGTTCCGGGCCGCGGTCGCCCGGCGGGTAAGGCCGGGTGGTGCTCATCAGCGCTTCACCTCACCGATTCACCAGTTCACGATTCAAGACTCAGCACTCAGCACATTCAGGACATTCGGAAAGCTCAGGGACACTCGGGATCCGGGAGTCGTCCGGAGACTGCCGCACGCTTGCCGTTCGGTCTGTTGACATATTCAGGATGTCTCCTGCCCGACCGAACCGTCAGAACACCCACTTATTCGGCATGGATGCTGTGACTCTGGTAACGCGCTGATCACACGGACACAACCGAGGCATAACTTTGCCTCACGGGAGCGCCCCAGGGCGACTAATCGCCCGGGTCGGCCTCGGGTTCACCGGCCTCGGACCCGTCGGGCCCCGGCTCGCTCAAGGCCTCTTCGAGTGTGTCGTGGAGGGTGAAGACGGCTTCCGCCCCGGTGATCTCGAAGACCCGGGACACCACCGGCAGCATGCCCGCCAGATGAACCCCGCCGCCCGCGGCCTCGGCCTTCAGCCGGGCACCGAGCAGCACGTTCAGCCCTGTGGAGTCACAGAACTCCAGCTGTGAGCAGTCCACGACGAGGCGCGCGAACCCGCGGTCGAGGCAATCCTCGATCGGTTCGCGCAGTAGATCCGCCGTATGGTGATCCAACTCACCGGCCGGGGTCACGACGGCGCTAGCGCCCTCTTCCCGCACCTCGACCAGAAGCCGGCCCGACTGTGCGCTGCCGACCGTCCCGCGGTCCATGCCGTGTCTCTCTTCCGACCGTCGTGGCTGTTGATACGCCCTCGAACCCTACGCCTTCCTTGCACCCTTCAACACCCGAACAACCGCCAAGAAACGGACATTTCACCATGAAACACACTTGCGAGAGAGTCGCGAAAGCGGGTAGGGCTAGTAGAGACAGTTTTCGACACGGCCGGCTTTGGAGGCGCCGCACACCGCAGTGCACGTATTGGCATCGGCAGCCATATGCCGAGAACG
Source organism: Streptomyces phaeochromogenes (assembly GCF_001418655.1). Lineage (GTDB taxonomy): Bacteria > Actinomycetota > Actinomycetes > Streptomycetales > Streptomycetaceae > Streptomyces > Streptomyces phaeochromogenes. Next base: position 18,784 of record NZ_LIQZ01000186.1, read on the forward strand.
ATGGAGGACACCATGTCACCCCGGCTCGACGCATCGCAGACCCAGAGGGCGACGTCGACACCCCCTCTGGAACGACTGGAAGACGAGTCCGCCGACGAGAACGTCGGCCTCGCCGGACTTCCGGAGATCCCGCCTTTCGACGAGGTCGGGCCAGTGGACGCACGGGCCCTGTCCAAGACCCTCTTCGAGCGACTGGAGTCGCTGGAGGAAGGCACCCACGAGTATTCGTACGTACGCAACACCCTGGTCGAGCTCAATCTCGCCCTGGTGAAGTTCGCGGCCTCCCGGTTCCGCTCGCGCAGTGAGCCGATGGAGGACATCATCCAGGTCGGCACCATCGGCCTGATCAAGGCGATCGACCGCTTCGAGCTCAGCCGTGGCGTCGAGTTCCCGACCTTCGCGATGCCGACCATCGTCGGCGAGATCAAGCGCTTCTTCCGCGACACCTCATGGTCCGTGCGGGTACCGCGCCGACTGCAGGAACTCCGCCTCGACCTGGCCAAGGCGGGCGACGAACTCGCGCAGCAACTGGACCGCGCTCCGACGGTGGGAGAGCTGGCGGAGCGTCTGGGCCTGTCGAACGACGAGGTCGTCGAGGGCATGGCGGCGTCGAACGCCTACACGGCCAGCTCGCTCGACGCCCAGCCCGAGGAGGACGACTCCGAGGGCGCGCTGGCGGACCGGATCGGCTACGAGGACCACGGGCTCGAAGGCATCGAGTACGTCGAGTCGTTGAAGCCGCTGATCGCCGAACTCCCGCCGCGCGACCGGCAGATCCTGTCCCTGCGGTTCGTCGCCAACATGACCCAGTCCGAGATCGGTGACGAACTCGGCATCTCGCAGATGCACGTCTCGCGGCTGCTCTCGCGGACGCTGGTGCGGCTGCGGAGGGGACTGACCGTCGAGGAGTGACGGTCGCCGTCACCATCGCCGTTACCGTCGCCGTCGCCACGACCAGCGCACCACCGCACAGGGTGTGTGGTCGTGGCGACGGCGACGG
>NZ_LIQZ01000187.1 GCF_001418655.1 Streptomyces phaeochromogenes
CACCCGCCCCTTCAGCCCCCCTCAAGGCTTCGGGCCCGCCCGCGGCAGCGGACGGGCCCGAGGCCTCGGAGGAGGTGTTCGTGGCCGGGAGGGCGGTCACAGTGGCCCCGTGCCGTTGAGGGCGGCCGACCCCCGTGCGGCCGCCCTCACCCGCTCCGGCGCTCACGCGACGCGGGTGGACCGGGACCTGCGGTGGTGCCGGCTATGCACCCGCCCCTCGGCTTCGTCGCGGCCGGATCGTGCGGCCTCGCGCCTGGCGGCGCGGCGGCTGCGGACGGCCTCGCGGACCAGTCGGTAGTTGTCGGCCTCGCGGATCATCTCCGCGGTGCGGATCTGCTGGAGCTCGTACTCGAACATCTCGTACCCCTCGTGAAGTGTTGTTTCCGGCTTCGCTCTGTTGCGATGCCTCAACCTTCGTCTCCAAGGGGGGTGCGCCACATCGGGAGAGTTCCGCATCTTGAGCGCACGAAGGGCCTTAGGCCCGCCGTGGATGGCCTACGGCGGGCCTAAGGCCCCTCAGACGTGCGGTTTCGTCAGCTCGTGGACGGCATGCCGAGCAGGATGTCGGAGTACTTGAGCGCGGCCAGCAGAAGGCCGACGACGCCGAGCGCGACACCCGCCCAGGCGACCGACTTGACCCACGGGGCCTGCGCCGGAATCCGGTCGGGGTTGCCGAACGCGGGCCGGACCAGCACCACGACGCCGACGATCAGCGCGGTCAGCGCGAAGAACCCGGCGACCAGCGCGTTGGCGTTCCAGGAGTCGGCGTAGACCTGCTTGATCTGCTCGGCCACACCGGCGCTCTGCGCGGTCTCCAGCTGGCCGTACAGCGAGTCGCGCGCCTGCGCGATGGTGCCGACCCAGCTGCCGGTCAGCGACACGACACCGAGTCCGGCGGATACGACGGCGGCGGCACCCAGGCCCACGCCGGAACCGCGCTCGGCCGCGACCACGGCCTCGTCGTCGATCTCGTCCTCGCCGAGGACCTCGGAGTCGGCCTGGTCGTCGGCCGTCTCGGCGGCCTCGGCCTCCTCGACCTCCCCGATCGCGGCCGTCCCGTCGCCCTTGCTGAGCTTCACGGCCTCCTCGTCGCGCTGTGCCTCGGTGCCGGTCTTGGTTCCGGCTTCGTCCTCTGTCTTGGTTCCCATGCTCCGCACCGTACGGACGCTGTCTGAGAATTTCTTAAAGATCCCAAGATCCTCACGCGCCGGGCGGCTTTTCGCCCTACTCGGCGCCCGTACGCCACCGCCCCGAGCACGGTCGGGACGTCACTTCCAGGCACGCGCGCGTGCGGCACGCCACTCGGGCGCGAGCACCGACCACACTTCCGTGTCCTGGCGTACGCCCCGGTACGGGAAGCTCTCCCTGAGCACCCCGTCGCGGTTCATGCCGAGCCGCCGCGCCACGTTGATGCTCGGTTCGTTGGCGGACGACGCCTGCCACTCGACGCGGTGGATGCCCCGCTCCTCGACGGCCCAGTCGATGAGGATCCGCATGGCGCGCGTGACCAGTCCGCGTCCCGCGCCGGCCGGCTCCAGCCAGCAGCCGACCTCGCAGGTGCCCCGCTCGGCGTCGAAGTGGAGGAATAGCACCCCGCCGACCAGCTTCCCCTCCAGCCACAGCCCGTGCAGGCTGCCGTTGTCGGTGGCGCGCTTGTCGGCGTACCCCTGAAGGAGCTCCTTCGCGGAGTCGACGTCGACGGCCTTGGTCCCGAACGGAATGTGCTGCCCGATGAACTCGCGCCCCCGGTCGAGGTGCGCCAGGAACTCCGCCGCGTGCCACGGTTCCAGGGGCCGCAGTTCGGCGCCGTCGTCACCCAGGGATATCGCGTACATCCTGCTGCTGCTCCTTCACGAGTACCTCCACGAGCGCGTCCTCGCGCGCCCTCGGGATCCTCGCACGGCCCTCGGCGTCGACGGTACGGATTTCCGGCGGCTCGATGCTGATGCGCGGCAGGCGCCGGTCGAGCCAGCGGGGCAGCCACCAGTTGGCGCCGCCCAGCATGTGCATCAGGGCCGGCACCAGGAGCGTACGCAGCACGAAGGCGTCGAGGGCGACGGCCGCGGCGAGCGCTATGCCGAACATCGCGATGACGCGGTCGCCGCTGAGCACGAAGGCCAGGAAGACCGAGATCATGATCACGGCGGCGGAGTTGATCACCCGCCCGGTCTCGGCGAGGCCCACGCGGACGGCCCGCCGGTTGTCGCCGGTCTCCAGCCACTCCTCGTACATCCTGCTGACCAGGAACACCTGGTAGTCCATGGAGAGTCCGAAGAGCACGGAGACCATGATCACGGGCAGGAAGGGCTCGATCGGGCCGGCCCGGCCGAGGCCCAGGAGTTCGCTGCCCCAGCCCCACTGGAAGATCGCGACGACGACTCCGAAGGAGGCGGTGACGGCCGCGATGTTCATCGCCGCGGCCTTCAGCGGGATGCCGATGGAGCGGAAGGCGAGCAGCAGCAGGACGCAGCCGAGGCCGACGACGACGCCCACGAAGAGGGGTAGTTTGCCGACGATGACGTCGGCGAAGTCGTCGTACGAGGCGGTCATGCCGCCGACCTGCAGGTCGAGCGTGGTCCCGGTCTCTGCCTGAGGCAGCACGTCGTCGCGCAGCCGGTCGACGAGGTCGCTGGTCCGCTCGGACTGCGGCGAGGACGTCGGTACGACGCTGAGATAGGCGGTGTCGCCCGCGTTGTTGTACGTCACCGGGGTCGCACTCCGGACGCCCTCGGTCGCCCTGAGCGTGGCGTCGAGGTTGTCGAGGGCGACCCGGTCCTGGGCCCCGCCGACGTGTGTGACGAGGGTCAGCGACCCGTTCAGACCGGGTCCGAAGCCGTCGGCGAGCAGGTCGTACGCCTGCCGTGTGGTGGCCGTCTCCGGGTTGTTGCCCTGGTCGGAGGTGCCCAGGTGCAGGGAGAAGGTCGGGATCGCGAGCAGGGCGATGACGGCCAGGGCGACACCGCCCAGAAGCTTGGGGTGCTTTTCGACGAAGGCGGACCAGCGGGCGGCGAGCCCGGCGGGGATCTCCGGCTGGGGGCCGTGCTCCTCCAGGCGGCGGCGCTCACGGCGGCTGAGGGCGCGCATGCCGATGAAGGAGAGGAGCGCGGGCAGCAGGGTCACGGAGGCCGCGACGGTGAGGACCACGGTGAGGGACGCGGCGATCGCGACGCCGTTGAGGAAGCCGAGCCGCAGTATGAGCATGCCGAGCAGGGCGATACAGACGGTGGCGCCCGCGAAGACGACCGCGCGCCCGGTGGTGGCCACCGCGTTCCGTGCGGCCTCCTCCACGGAGAGTCCGCGTTTCAGGCCCCGCCGGTGTCTGGTCACGATGAACAGCGCGTAGTCGATGCCCACACCGAGTCCGATCAGCATGCCGAGCATCGGCGCGAAGTCGGCGACGGTCATCGCGTGCCCGAGGAGCGCGATCCCCGCGTACGCCGTGCCGACGCTGACCAGGGCCGTGGCGATGGGCAGCAGCGAGGCGGCCAGGGAGCCGAAGGCGAGGAAGAGGACCACGGCGGCGACGATCACCCCGACGACCTCGGCGATGTGGCCGCCCGACGACTCGGTGAGGGCGACGGCCTGGCCGCCCAGCTCCACCTGGAGTCCGTCCGTCGCGGCGGCCTTCGCGGTGTCGACGACGGCCGTTGCCTCGCCCTGGTCGATGTCCTCGGCCGGGTCGTCGAACGTCACGGTGGCGTAGGCCGTATGTCCGTCGCCGCTGATCTGGCCCGCGCCGTGGCCCTTGTACGGGCTGTCGACCGCGGCCACTCCGGGCAGGTCGGCGATCTTGTCGAGGGTGTGGCTCATGGTCTGCTCGACGTCCGCGGCACGGACCGTGCCGGCGGTGGTGTGCCAGACAACGGTGTCGCTGTCGCCGCCGAGGCCGGGGAAACCGTCCTGGAGGAGCTGGCTGGCGCGGCCCGATTCGGTGCCGGGCGCCTCGTAGTCGTTCGAGTACGCGGTTCCGGTGACGGCAGCGGCGGCGGTGATCCCGCCGAAGGCGAGGAGCCAGAGAAGTACGGCGACGAGGCGGTGCTGGACACACCAACGTGCTAGAGCTGCCACGGACGAGCTCCCCTGGGTGTTTTGTGGATCTTTATCGGGAGCTGCCCGCAAAGAACGCATGACCAATTCGTTATCACTCTTGCAGCCGAAAGTGATCGTTAGCCGCATTCGTGGGTTTACTCACAGGAGTGCGAGGCAGTTCACACGACAATCCAATGAACTCTGTCGCCCCACACGGCGTCCGCCGGCACGCCAATGGGGGGTACATCGGTCCCGATGCACCCCCCGATCGCCCTACACGCGGTAGGAGTGAGCGGCCTCAAGGACTTGTACGCACGAGAGCTCGACGGCGTTCAGCTCGTCCCCTCGGTGAGCGCACCGCAGCGGGCTCAGCCCTCAGGACGGAACGCCGAAGGGGGCGTGCACCTGAAGACTCAGGTGCACGCCCCCTTCGCTGGAGAAGGAGCGAGGGCTCAGCCCTCGACGCCCAGCTTCTCCAGGATGAGCTCCTTGACGCGGGCCGCGTCGGCCTGCCCGCGCGTGGCCTTCATGACCGCGCCCACCAGGGCGCCGACGGCGGCGACCTTGCCGCCGCGGATCTTGTCCGCGATGGCCGCGTTGCCGGCGATGGCCTCCTCGACGGCCGTCGTCAGGGCGCCCTCGTCGGAGACGACCTTCAGACCGCGCTTCTCGACGACCTCGTCCGGGGTGCCCTCGCCCTTGAGGACGCCCTCGATGACCTGGCGGGCCAGCTTGTCGTTGAGGGAGCCCTCGTTGACCAGGGCCGTCACCCGGGCGACCTGCTCGGGCGTGATGGCCAGCGCGTCCAGGGACACGCCCGACTCGTTGGCCGTGCGCGCCAGTTCGCCCATCCACCACTTGCGGGCGGATGCCGCGTCGGCGCCCGCCGCGATGGTGGCGACGATGGAGTCGATGGCACCCGCGTTGAGGATCGACTGCATGTCGTGGGCGGTGATGCCCCACTCCTCGCGCAGCCGGTTGCGCCTGGCCAGCGGCTGCTCGGGCAGACCCGCGCGCAGCTCCTCGACCCACTCACGGGACGGGGCGACCGGCACGAGGTCCGGCTCGGGGAAGTAGCGGTAGTCCTCCGCCTCCTCCTTCACGCGGCCCGAGGTCGTGGACCCGGTGTCCTCGTGGAAGTGGCGGGTCTCCTGGATGATCGTTCCGCCGGAGTTCAGCACCGCGGCGTGCCGCTGGATCTCGAAGCGGGCGGCGCGCTCGACGGACCGCAGCGAGTTGACGTTCTTGGTCTCGCTCCGGGTGCCGAACTTCTCGCGGCCGTGCGGGCGCAGCGACAGGTTCACGTCGCAGCGCATCTGGCCCTGCTCCATGCGGGCTTCGGAGACCCCGAGCGCCTTGATGAGCTCGCGCAGCTCGGCGACGTACGCCTTGGCGACCTCGGGAGCGCGCTCGCCGGCGCCCTCGATCGGCTTGGTGACGATCTCGATGAGCGGGATGCCGGCGCGGTTGTAGTCGAGCAGCGAGTGCGAGGCGCCGTGGATTCGGCCGGTCGCGCCGCCGACGTGCAGCGACTTGCCGGTGTCCTCCTCCATGTGGGCGCGCTCGATCTCCACGCGGAAGACCTCGCCGTCCTCCAGCTGGACGTCCAGATAGCCGTTGAAGGCGATCGGCTCGTCGTACTGGGAGGTCTGGAAGTTCTTCGGCATGTCCGGATAGAAGTAGTTCTTCCGGGCGAAGCGGCACCACTCGGCGATCTCGCAGTGCAGCGCGAGACCGATCTTGATCGCGGACTCGACGCCGACCGCGTTGACGACCGGCAGCGCGCCGGGCATGCCGAGGCAGGTCGGGCAGGCCTGCGAGTTGGGCTCTGCGCCCAGCTCGGTGGAACAGCCGCAGAACATCTTGGTCTTGGTGCCGAGTTCGACATGGACTTCGAGGCCCATGACGGGGTCGTACGACGCCAGCGCGTCCTCGTACGACACCAGGTCAGTCGTGACAGTCACGGTGAAACTTTCCCTCTCAGCCCAGCAGGACGTCGTCGTCACCGAGGCGCTTGAGCTCCCGGTAGATGATCGCAAGGCCGGTGACGATGGCGGCGGCGGAAACGGCGGCGTCGATGAGCCTCAGGGTGTCCCCGTCACTGCGGGCCAGCTTGGCCTGCTTGGCGACGCTGATCGCGCCGAACGCTGTACTGCCGAGAGACAGGTACAGCCCCTTCTTCGACTTCTTGAAGTTCTTTGCCTTGTTGGCCGTGGCACTCACAACGACGGAGCCTCCTCGATCAGCGGGTGCCCCCAGCGTTCCACGAACGCGGCCTCGACGGCGGCTCCCACCTTGTAAAGGCGGTCGTCCTGCATCGCGGGGGCGATGATCTGCAGGCCCACGGGCAGGTTGTCCTCCGGCGCGAGACCGCAGGGCAGCGACATCGCGGCGTTGCCCGCGAGGTTCGTCGGAATGGTGCACAGGTCGGCGAGGTACATCGCCATGGGGTCGTCGGCGCGCTCGCCGATCGGGAAGGCGGTGGTCGGCGTGGTGGGCGACACGATCACGTCCACCTGCTCGAACGCCTTCTCGAAGTCGCGCGTGATGAGCGTACGGACCTTCTGGGCGCTGCCGTAGTACGCGTCGTAGTAGCCGGAGCTGAGCGCGTACGTGCCGAGCATGATGCGGCGCTTGACCTCGTCGCCGAAGCCCGCCTCACGGGTGAGGGCGGTGACCTCCTCGGCGGAGTGCGTGCCGTCGTCGCCGGTGCGCAGGCCGTAGCGCAGGCCGTCGAAGCGGGCGAGGTTGCTCGAACACTCGGACGGGGCGATCAGGTAGTACGCCGAAAGGGCCAGGTCGAAGGACGGGCAGTCCAGCTCGACGATCTCGGCGCCCAGCTCCTTGAGGAGCGAGACGGACTCGTCGAAGCGCTGCACGACACCGGCCTGGTAGCCCTCGCCGCGGAACTGCTTGACGACACCGACCCGCATGCCTTCGACGCTGCCGTTGCGGGCGGCCTCGACGACGGCCGGGACGGGCGCGTCGATGGAGGTGGAGTCGAGGGGGTCGTGCCCGGCGATGACCTCGTGCAGGAGGGCGGCGTCGAGGACCGTGCGGGCGCAGGGCCCGCCCTGGTCGAGGGAGGACGAGAACGCGACCATGCCGTACCGCGAGACGGCGCCGTACGTCGGCTTCACGCCGACCGTGCCGGTGACGGAGGCGGGCTGGCGGATGGAGCCGCCGGTGTCCGTGCCGATGGCGAGGGGCGCCTGGTAGGAGGCGAGCGCGGCGGACGAACCGCCGCCGGAGCCGCCGGGGATGCGGGTGAGGTCCCACGGGTTCCCGGTCGGCCCGTAGGCGCTGTTCTCGGTGCTGGACCCCATGGCGAACTCGTCCATGTTGGTCTTGCCGAGAATGACGACGTCGGCAGCCTTCAGCCGCTTGGTGAGCGTCGCGTCGTACGGCGGGATCCAGCCTTCGAGGATCTTCGAGCCGACTGTCGTCGGGATGCCCTCGGTGGTGAAGATGTCCTTGAGCGCGAGGGGGACGCCGGCGAGCGGGCCGAGCTTCTCGCCCTTCGCGCGCTTCTCGTCGACGGCTCGGGCCTGGGCGAGCGCCCCGTCCCGGTCGACGTGCAGGAAGGCGTGCACCTTCTCGTCGACGGCCTCGATGCGCGCGAGGTGCGCCTCGGTGACCTCGACGGCGGTGAGCTCGCCCGCGGCGATCTTGGAGGCGATCTCCGCGGCGGTGAGCTTGATGATGTTGACGTTGCTGTCCGTCATGGTGATTAGTCCTCCCCCAGGATCTGCGGCACCTTGAAACGCTGCTGCTCCTGGGCCGGGGCGCCGGAGAGCGCCTGCTCGGGGGTGAGCGACGGACGGACCTCGTCCGCGCGCATGACGTTCGTCAGCGGCAGCGGGTGGGAGGTCGGCGGTACGTCTTGGTCGGCGACCTCGCTGACGCGGGCGACCGCGCCGATGATGTCGTCGAGCTGGCCGGCGAAGTGGTCGAGCTCTTCGCCCTTCAGCTCCAGACGCGCCAGCCGGGCGAGGTGGGCGACCTCCTCGCGCGTGATGCCAGGCATGCAGCGATCCTCAGGGGTGAGTGAGTGTGGTTTGGCCCAATCCTATGGGTCCCACGGAGATCCCCGTACATCGGTTTCCCGGGCACGGCTCGGTGGGGGACGCATGCGGGCGGTATGAGCCGTACGGGCTGTACGGGGCTCATGCACCGCACGACGAACGGACGGCCGCCTACGGCGAGGACGCCGACGGGAAACCTTCACATGTCAGGTGTGCCAAAAACGGGTGGTGCGGGCGGGAACGGGTGGTGCGGGCGGGAAAGAAATAACCACCGCCCCGCACCCAACTACTCCTCGGCTGCCGCGGGCAACGCCGCGGGCAAGGCGGCCTTGGGCCGCTGCCACCCCCGAGACCCGCGCGCCAGCAGCCACGCCGTGGCCTCCTCCGGAGGCATCGCCGCCGCCACGAGCCACCCCTGAACCGCGTCGCACCCGAGATCCCGGAGCCGCTCCCACGTCTCGTCGTCCTCGACTCCCTCGGCGACGACCACCAGCCCGAGCGAGTGGGCGAGATCGATGGTGCACCGCACGATCTCGGCGTCCTCGGTGTCCACGGCGAGCCGTGCCACGAAGGACCGGTCGATCTTCAGCTCGCTGACGGGCAGCCGCCGCAGATGCACCAGCGACGAATACCCGGTCCCGAAGTCGTCGAGCGACATCTTCACGCCGTGCCCGGTCAGCCCGGCCAGGGTGTCCGCGGCGCGCTGCGGGTCCTCGAGCAGCACGTGTTCCGTTATCTCCAGCTGAAGCGACCCCGCGGGAACTCCGTGCCGAGCGAGCCGCGCGGCGACCGACCCGGCGAACCCGGGTGTGTGCACGTCCCGCGGTGACACGTTGACGGCGACAGGCACCCGCAGCCCCCGGGCCCGCCACCGCGCCACCTGGGCGAGCGCCGTCTCCAGCACGTACTCGGTGAGATGCGGCATCAGCCCGGACGACTCGGCGATGGCTATGAACTCGTCCGGCGGCACCTTCCCGCGCTCGGGATGCACCCACCGTACGAGCGCCTCAAGCCCTGCCACCTGTCCGTCGAAGCGGACCTTGGGCTGGTAGTGCAGCTCGACGTCTCCCGCGTCGAGCGCCCGCCGCAGGTCTCCCAGCAGCCCGAGCCGGTCGGGGGTGTTGGAGTCCCGCTTGGACTCGTACACCTCCACGCCCGTGCGGTCGCGCTTCGCCTGGTACATCGCGACGTCCGCCCGCCGCAGCAGCCCCTCCGCGTCCAGCGCGTGATCGGGGAAGACGGCGAGCCCGGCACTGGCCTCCAGGACGAGGGTGAGCCCGTCGAGGTCGAGCGGTGACCCGAGCGCGGCCACGAGATTGCGGGCGACCCGCGACGCGGACGTCGTCGAGTCGACGATGGGCAGTAACACGGCGAACTCGTCCCCGCCGAGCCGCGCGGCCTCCGCTCCGCGCGGCAGCGCCACCCGCAGCCGGTCCGCTATCTGCAACAGCAGCCGGTCTCCCGCGAGGTGGCCGAGCGTGTCATTCACGGCCCTGAAGCGATCGAGATCGATCAGCATCAGAGCCGAACGTGCGCCGATTCGTTCGGCGTCGTCCAGCGCCCGCCAGGTCCGTTCGAGCAGCCACTGCCGGTTGGGCAGTCCGGTGAGGGGGTCACGCAGTTGCTCCTCGGCCCGCGCCCGCGCTATCCAGAGCGTTGAGTCGAGAGCGATGAGGGGAACCGAGAAGAGCGGCAGCAGCACGGGGAGGGCGATCGCGACGACGCAGATCAGCGGGGCGATGCCGAGCAGCGCGACGGCGACCAGCCCCTGTCTGACCAGGGCCGTACGGGCCACGGTCGGCAGTCCGGCCGTACGAGGCGCGTGGAGGTACCAGAGCAGCGCGCGGGAGACCACGAGATACGCCCCGGCCACCAACACCACCGAAGGAGCCGTGTAAACCGTCCAAGTCTCCGGTTTCCAGGGCGTCTCCACGGACGGCACCCGGCCGAGCACTGCAAGCACCAGCGCCCCTGCGCCGATGCCGAGGATGTCCACCGCGCCGTGCAGCACGCCCTGCCGCCAGCGATGACGACGGGCTATGCCGACGAGGACGACGACCGTGAGGCTGACCATCCCGGCGGGCACCCAGCCGTACAGCAGCAGGACGGCGAGGGTGAGGGCCGCGCCGGAGCCCGTACCGCCCCACCAGCGGGAACGGCCGAGCGCGACCAGGTGGCCGACGATGACGCCGACCAGGACCGCGAGCGCCCAGCCGGTGGAGCCGGACGGAAAGAGCGCGTGGTTCCCGGTGAACGCCCGGTAGAAGCCCGCGCCCAGGACGAACGCGGCCGACGTGATGACCGCCGCGGGCAGCGCGGGCCAGGACATCTGCTTCTCGGACTCGTGGCCCGGAATGTGGGACGGGGATCCGGGGACGGAGGTGAGGCGGCCCGGGCCGTTCCCGGCCGCCGAGCTGTACTGTCCGGCGGCGCGCACCTGCCCGCCCGGACGCCCTGCCGGCCGCGCGACCCTGAGGCCCGCTCCGAGCTCCCGGCTTCGCTCCAGCAAGGGGTGCCCCCATCGCCGCACGCCGGTCGCCCAGCGCGGGCGCAGCCGTGAGTCCGGGGCGGCGCTCTCGGTCGGTTCCATTCCCGTCCCTCTCACAGCCGGCGGTGCCCACGCCACGCGGCCCGATGCCCGACTAACCCTCAACGGCACCGCGTCTGATAACCCTTCCCCAGAGCTCCCGAAGAGCAGGGGATGCCCCAACCGCAGCTGGGCACGGCAGGCGCACACCTCAACAGTAGGCCGCAGAAGGCTTCCACGGGCAGCGGTCGTCGACGGTTGCCCGAATGCGACCCGGCCACCCGTATGCATCTGGTATGCGCCGAACGGGTGGTCTTCAACCGCTACTCCTCGATCGGAAGCGCGACTTCGGCCGCCGCCTCCGGTCCTTGTTCGAGCAGGACGGCGAAGCCCTCCTCGTTCAGAACCGGCACTTTGAGCTGCATCGCCTTGTCGTACTTCGATCCAGGATTGTCACCCACGACAACAAAAGCCGTCTTCTTCGAAACCGAACCGGTCACTTTTGCTCCCCGGCTCTGGAGTGCCTCTTTCGCTCCGTCGCGGGTGTGATGTTCCAGGGTTCCGGTGACCACGACCGTGAGCCCTTCGAGCGGACGAGGTCCTTCGTCCTCACCGGAGCTCTCCTCCTCCATGCGGACGCCCGCGGCCTTCCACTTGCGGAGGATCTCCTGGTGCCAGTCCACCGTGAACCACTGCTTCAGGGAAGCGGCGATGGTGGGTCCGACGCCCTCCACGGCGGCCAGCTCCTCCTCCGTGGCCTGCTGGACGCGGTCGATCGAGCGGAACTCACGGGCCAGGGCCTCGGCCGCGACCGGCCCCACGTGCCGGATGGACAGGCCGGTGATGATCCGGGCCAGCGGACGCTCCTTGGCAGCCGCGATGAAGTCCAGCATCGCGAGCGCGTTCTTCTTCGGAGCGCCCTCCTGGTTGGCGAAGACCGTGGCGATCTTCTCCTCGCCGGTCTTCGGGTCCCGCTTGGGCAGTCCGCTGTCCTGGTCGAGGACGTACGCCTTGATGGGCAGCAACTGCTCGATGGTGAGGTCGAAGAGGTCGCCCTCGTCCCTCAGGGGCGGCTCGGCGGGCTCCAGGGGCTTGGTGAGCGCGGCGGCGGCGACGTAACCGAAGTTCTCGATGTCCAGGCACTTGCGACCGCCGAGGTAGAAGAGGCGCTCGCGCAACTGGGCGGGGCAGGTCTGGCCGTTCGGGCAGCGGAGGTCGATGTCGCCCTCCTTCGCGGGCGCCAGCGGGGTGCCGCACTCGGGGCACTCGGCGGGCATCACGAACTCCCGCTCGCTGCCGTCCCGCAGGTCGACGACCGGGCCGAGGATCTCCGGGATGACGTCACCTGCCTTGCGGAGCACCACGGTGTCGCCGATCAGGACGCCCTTGGCCTTCACCACGTCCTGGTTGTGCAGCGTGGCGAACTCGACCTCGGAGCCGGCCACCGTGACGGGCTCCACCTGCGCGTACGGAGTGACGCGGCCCGTGCGGCCCACGCCCACGCGGATGTTGACCAGCTTGGTGTTGACCTCCTCAGGCGCGTACTTCCAGGCGATCGCCCAGCGGGGCGCGCGGGAGGTCGAGCCGAGGCGGCCCTGGAGGGGGATCTCGTCGAGCTTGACGACGACGCCGTCGATCTCGTGCTCCACGGAGTGGCGGTTCTCTCCGTAGAAGGCGATGAACTCCCGTACGCCGTCCAGGTCGTCGACCACCTTGCCGTAGCGGGTCGTCGGCAGGCCCCACGCGTGCAGCAGTTCGTACGCCTGCGAGAGGCGGCTCATGCCGTCGAAGCCCTCCAGGGCGCCGATGCCGTGGACGACCATGTGCAGCGGCCGGGTCGCGGTGATGCGGGGGTCCTTCTGGCGGAGTGAACCCGCCGCCGCGTTGCGCGGGTTGGCGAAGGGCTTGTCACCCGCCTCCACCAGACGGGCGTTGAGCTCCTCGAACTTCTCCATCGGGAAGTAGACCTCGCCGCGGATCTCCACGAGGTCCGGGATGCGGTCGCCGTGGAGGCGGTCGGGGATCTCCGTGATCGTACGGACGTTGGGCGTGATGTCCTCGCCGGTGCGGCCGTCGCCGCGGGTCGCCGCGCGGGTGAGACGGCCGTGCTCGTACGTGAGGTTGACCGCGAGGCCGTCGACCTTCAGCTCGCACAGGAAGTGGTACGTGGACGTGCCGATGTCCTTGGCGACGCGGTCCGCCCAGCCGGCCAGCTCCTCGTCGTCGAAGGCGTTGTCGAGGGAGAGCATGCGCGAGCGGTGCTGGACGGCCGTGAACTCCGTCTCGTACGCCCCCGCGACCTTCTGGGTCGGTGAGTCGGGGGTGCGCAGCTCGGGGTATTCGTCCTCCAACGCCTCCAGGGCGCGCAGGAGTCTGTCGAAGTCGGCGTCGCTGACGACCGGCGCGTCCTTCACGTAGTACCGGAAGCGGTGCTCCTCGATCTGCTCAGCGAGCTGCGCGTGCTTCTCCCGAGCCTCGGCGGGCACGGGCCCCGCAGCCGAGGCCAATTGTGCGTCCTTGTCGCCGGCCACCGTGTCGTCCTCCCGTTACTCTGGGTTGTCCGCGAGGGATCTCGCCGCCCGGGCGCAGTGGGCGAGTGCCCGGCGCGCGTACTCGGGGGAAGCGCCCGCGAGTCCGCACGACGGGGTGAGGGTGACCGCGTCCGTGAGAAGCCCCGGATTCAGTCCCAGCCTGCGCCACAGCGTCCTGACACCCATGACGCTACCGGCAGGGTCTGACAATGCGGCATCCGTCCCCGGGACGACACCGGCGAAGAGCTTGGTCCCCCCTTCCACCGCTTCCCCGATCGTGTCGTCGTCACGCTCGGTGAGGAGAGAGAAGTCGAAGGAGACGGCGCTCGCTCCGGCTCTGCGCAGCAGCGCGAACGGGACGTCGGGGGCGCACGAGTGCACGACGACCGGGCCGCCGGCCTGTACTGAGACGACGTCCCGCAGTGTGGCCTCGACGAGCTGCCGGTCGACGGCCCGGTGGGTGCGGTAGCCGCTCGCGGACCTCACCCGGCCGCTCAGTACGGCGAACAGGGACGGTTCGTCGAGCTGCAGGACGACGTCGGCGCCGGGCACGCGACGGCGTACCTCGGCGAGGTGTTCGCGCAGGCCCTCGGCGAGCGATCCGGCGAGGTCGCGGCAGGCGCCGGGGTCGGAGAGCGCCACCTCGCCGTTGTGCAGTTCCAGCGCGGCGGCGAGCGTCCAGGGGCCGACGGCCTGGACCTTCAGCGGGCCCTGGTAGCCCTGGGTGAACTCCTCCATGGCGTCGAGGTCTTCGCCGAGCCAGGACCTGGCCCGCCTGGTGTCCCGCCCCGGCCGGTCCCCGAGCCGCCAGCCGCTGGGCTCCACGCGCGCGTACAACTCGGCGAGCATCCCGGCGGTCCGCCCGATCATGTCGGCGCCGGGGCCCCGCGCGGGCAGTTCCGCCAGGAACGGCATGCCCGTCTCGGGGCCCTCGAAGGTCCCGGCCACGGTCTTGGCGGCCTCCCGGGCGTCCCCGCCCGGCATCGACCCGACACCGGTCGCGGGGCCGGGCCTGAACTCGCTGTTTTCGCTCACCCGGGCAGCCTACGGAATGCCCGCGGAACGGGACGCCACAGTCCGTGTACGAGCTCGGGTCCCGGTCAGCGGCCGGGGCGTACCGTCATGTCGTTGATCTCCGCGTCCCGGGGCAGGTCGAGGGCCATGAGGATGCTCGTCGCGACGGACTCGGGGTCGATCCACTTCGAGGCGTCGTACTCCTTGCCCTCCTGCTGGTGGACCTTGGCCTGCATGGGGCTCGCGGTGCGGCCGGGGTAGACGGTCGTGACGCGGACGCCGTTCGCGTGCTCCTCGTTGCGCAGGGAGTCGGCGAGGGCCTTCAGGCCGTGCTTGGAGGCTGCGTACGCGGACCAGCCGGCGGAGGCGCTGAGGCCGGCGCCGGAGTTGACGAAGATCACATGGCCCTGGGTGACGCGGAGTTGGGGCAGGAAGTGGCGGGTCAGCTCGGCGGGCGCGATCAGGTTCACGTCGAGCTGGTGGCGCCACGTCTTGGGGGTCAGCTCGCCGACCGGGCCGAGGTCGACGACACCCGCGATGTGCATCAGCGAGTCGATCCGGTCGGGCAGCGTCTGGTGCGAGAACGCCCAGGAGAGCCGGTCCGGGTCCGAGAGGTCACCGACCAGGGTCCGGGACCCGGGGAACTCGGCGGCCAGCTCCTTCGCGCGGCCCGCGTCGCGCGCGTGCAGGACGAGTTCGTCCCCGCGCGCGTGGAGGCGGCGGGCTACGGCCGCGCCGATGCCGGAACCGGCCCCGGTGATCAGATGAGTAGGCATGCCCGCCATGCTCGCACGCGCCTGTCCCTCCCCCGCCGGGCCCTACGGCCGCTGTCCCGGGCGCGCTGTGCGCCCTGGCGGCTCACTGCGTGCCCTGGCTCTCCTCCAGGTAGGCCAGCGCCCCGACGGGCTCCTCGGCGAAGAACACGAGCTCCGTGAGGGGCAGCGGCAGGAAGCCCTCGTCCTCCATGCGGCGGAACTGCTCCTTCAGGCCGTCGTAGAAGCCCGCGGTGTTGAGCAGCACGACCGGCTTGTCGGTGTGCCCGTGCTTCTTCAGCTCCAGGATCTCCGTCGCCTCGTCGAGCGTGCCCGTGCCGCCGACCATGATCACTACGGCGTCGGCCCTCTCCAGGAGCAGGGCCTTGCGCTCGGCGAGGTCGCCCGCGATGACCATCTCGTCGGCCCCCGGGCGCGCCTTGGCCGCCAGGAACTCCACGGAGACGCCCAGCAGCCGTCCTCCGGCCTCCTGCACACCGTCGGCGACGACCTTCATGAGCCCGACGTCCGAACCGCCCCACACCAGCGTGTGCCCGCCCTTGCCGAGCAGTTCGGCGAACTCGCGGGCGGGGCGGGTATAGCGCTCGTCGAGGTCGGCGGCCGAGAGGAAGACGCAGATATTCATGGCTCCACGCTACGACCCGGCACCGACATCACGAGCCGGATCCCACGTCACGGGCCTGATCCCGGATCACTGGCCGGATCCGACGTCACTAGAGGGCTCCCGGATCACTGGCCGGATCCGGCATCGCCGTCACCCGCATCCTCGACTGGCGGTGCGGCAGGGCCTCCCAGTCGTCCATGAAGCGGGCCGACAGGCCGTGGGTCGCGGCGAGCTCGACGAGGGTCTCCGTGCGGTAGTAGAAGTCCTCGTGCAGGACCTGGTGTTCCCTGCCCTCGGTCCGGTCGAAGGTGAAGTCGAAGAAGCCGCCGGGCGCGAGGATCCGGCCGACGTGCGCGAAGCACTCCTCGATGAGGTGCGGCGGCGAGTGCGAGAACACACTGTGCGCGTGCACCACGTCGAAGTGCGCGTCCGGCAGGAACGCGAACGTCAGGTCGTCGGTGAGCGTCAGATGCGGCAGCCGGTCCTGCAGCCCCTCCCGTACGAGGGTGTCCTGGGCCGCGATGAGGATGTCCGGCGAGATGTCGATCCCGTAGTAGTGGCCGCTCTCCAGGTGGTCGATGAACAGCCGCCCGGCGCGCAGGTTCCCGCAGCCGATCTCCAGCATCCGGTGCTCCGGCTTCAGCCCGTGCCCCACCAGGTAGTCGAACTGCATCCGGCCGATCTGTGTCCACCGGTCGCGTGACGGGTTGTGCCCGACCGCCGACTCGGCGCCGCGCGCGGTGTCCGAGGCCATCACGGCCCGGTAGTACGCGATGTGGTCGTGGCCGTACCGCAGCCGCAGCCAGGCGTCACGCGTGACCCGGCGCGCGTGCGCGGGGACCCTCTCGGGATACCGCAGGGCGTATCGCACCTGGTGGGCGAGGGTCGTGCGGTTGCGGGTCAGGCGCGTGGCTCCCATGAGGACCTCCTCCGGAGAGCAGTCAGAGAGAAGAGACGGACGAAAAGCCGGGGACGAAGGGGAAGAACACGACAGCAGCCTGCGCTGTAGCGGACGAGACCGCTACCTGAGGAGGCCGAAAAGCCGTGACCCAAGGCCACCGCATCACCATCGAGCAGGGCACCGAGCACGTCCGTGTCGTGCGTGGAGGACAGGTGCTCGCGGAGAGCACCCGCCCGCTGCTGCTGCGCGAGACGGGCCTGCCCGTGCGCTACTACCTCCCCGCGGAGGACGTACGCCTGGATCTGCTGACCCCGTCGGAGACCCGCACCCACTGCCCCTTCAAGGGCGACGCGTCCTACTGGTCGCTGCCGGACGCCCCCGACCTCGTCTGGAGCTACCCCGACCCCAAGCCGGAGGTCGCCGAGATCAAGGACCACCTGTGCTTCTACGAAGTAGAAGCCGTTTGACCCCGTCTCCGAACGGACCCACGTCCCACCGATGAGTTCCGGGCCGTCCGGCAGTCCTCACAGGCATGGAGAAGAAGACGATCTCGCGCGACGGCACGCCCATCGCGTACGAAGTCAGTGGTGAGGGCCCGGCGGTCATCTTCGCGACCGGGGCCATGGCCACGGGCGCTTCCGACGCGCCCCTGGCCTCGCTCCTGTCGGACCGGTTCAGCGCGGTCGTGTACGACCGCAGGGGCCGCGGCGGGAGCGGTGACACACAGCCCTTCGAAGTGGCCCGGGAAGTCGAGGACATCGCGGCTCTCATCGAGGCCACGGGCGACGGCGGCGCGGCCCTGTACGGCATGTCGTCGGGCGCCGCACTGGTCGTGGAGGCGGCGGCGAGCGGGCTGCCGGTGCGCAAAGCGGCCGTCTACGAGCCGCCGTTCGCCGTCTACGAAGGGGGCGAAGAACAGCGCGCGGAGTACACCGAGCGCCTGACCCAGCTGCTGGCGCAGGACAGGCGCGGAGACGCGGTGGAGCTGTTCATCGCCCTGACCGGTGCGCCCCCCGAGGTCATCAGGGGCATGCGGCACTCCGCCGTGTGGCCCGCCCTGGAGGCGGTCGCCCCGACCCTCGCGTACGACAACGCCGTGATGGGCGACGGACTGGTGCCCCGCAAGCGCCTCGCCTCCGTCGCCGTACCCGTGCTGGCCCTGGCGGGCGGCGCGAGCCCCGAGTGGATGCGCGAGTCCGCCCGGGCCACCGCGGAGGCGGCGCCGGACGGGACGTACCGCGTGCTGGAGGGCCAGACCCACGTCGTCGATCCCGGGGTCCTGGCACCGGCGCTGGCGGAGTTCTTCGCCGCGTAGCCGTACGGCCACGCTGCCTTGCAGGGCGGTGCGGGGGCGACTCGGCCGGCCGGTACCAGGCGTCTCAGGCCGGCCGGTACCGGGCCTCTCAGGCCAGTGCGGTCGCCGCGCGCGTAGTCGTCGCGATCGTCGCCGAGCCCACCACACGCGTGTCGTCGTAGAGGACGATCGCCTGGCCGGGGGCGACGCCGCGGACGGGCTCGGTGAAGCGGACCTGGAGCTCGCCGTCGACGAGTTCGGCGGTGACCGTCGTCTCGCCGCCGTGGGCGCGGAGCTGGGCCGTGTACGTGCCCGGGCCGGCCGGGGCGGCACCGCACCAGCGGGGCTTGACGGCCGTCAGGGCGGAGACGTCCAGGGCTGCCGCCGGGCCGACCGTCACGGTGTTGTCGACGGGCGAGATGTCGAGCACGTACCGCGGCTTGCCGTCGGGGGCCGGGGTGCCGATGCGCAGGCCCTTGCGCTGGCCGATCGTGAAGCCGAACGCGCCCTCGTGGCTGCCGAGAACCGTGCCGGTCTCGTCGACGATGTCACCCTCCGCCTTGCCCAGGCGGTTCGCGAGGAAGCCCTGGGTGTCGCCGTCGGCGATGAAGCAGATGTCGTGCGAGTCCGGCTTCTTGGCCACGGCGAGGCCCCGCTGCTCGGCCTCCGCGCGGATCTCGTCCTTCGTGGTGAGCGTGTCGCCGAGCGGGAAGAGCGCGTGCGCGAGCTGACGGTCGTCCAGCACACCGAGGACGTACGACTGGTCCTTGGCCATGTCCGAGGCGCGGTGCAGCTCGCGCGTGCCGTCGTCGTTCACGATCACCTTGGCGTAATGGCCCGTGCAGACCGCGTCGAAGCCGAGGGCGAGGGCCTTGTCGAGCAGGGCCGCGAACTTGATCTTCTCGTTGCAGCGCAGACAGGGGTTCGGGGTGCGGCCGGCCTCGTACTCCGCGACGAAGTCCTCGACCACGTCCTCGCGGAAGCGCTCGGCGAGGTCCCACACGTAGAACGGGATGCCGATGACGTCCGCGGCGCGGCGGGCGTCGCGCGAATCCTCGATGGTGCAACAGCCACGCGCGCCCGTGCGGAACGATTTCGGGTTCGCCGAAAGAGCGAGGTGGACACCGGTCACGTCATGCCCTGCTTCCGCGGCACGGGCGGCGGCGACGGCGGAGTCCACACCACCGGACATGGCGGCCAGTACGCGAAGGGGGCGCTGCGAGGTCTCAGTCATAACCCTTCAAGGGTACGGGTCCGTGGGAACCGGAGCCCACGAGTATCCGTTCGACTAGACATGCACGATCAGGGTGGGGATACGGCGAAGGACACGGACCGGCACATCGGGCGCCGTGCGCTGCTCATCGGCGGGGCCGTGGCCACCACGGCTGCCGTGGGTACGGCCGTGCTGGCGCAGGACGAGCTGAGGCGCATGTGGTGGCGGCTGCCGAGCGTGGAGAAGCCGCGCAAGGAGGGTGAGGTCGACTTCCGGGGCGCGCGCTGGGTGGCGGCGTCCTCGTCGAACTGGCGTATGGCCGACCGGCCCGACGACTTCGGCATAGACCGCGTGATCATCCATGTCACGCAGGGCAGTTACGCGAGCGCGGTGAAGGTCTTCCAGAACCCCGCGCACGGCGCCGCCACGCACTACATCGTCCGCCAGGACGGCCGTGTCACGCAGATGATCCGCGAGCTGGACGTCGCGTTCCACGCGGGCAACCGCGATTTCAACGAGCGGAGCGTCGGCATCGAGCACGAGGGCTTCGTGGACCGCCCGAAGGACTTCACGGACGCGATGTACGAGGCCTCGGCCCGTCTGACGGCCCGCATCTGCGCCCGGTACGACATCCCGGTCGACCGGAAGCACATCATCGGCCACGTCGAGGTACCGGGCACGGACCACACGGACCCGGGCCCGCACTGGGACTGGAAGAGATACATACCCATGGTGCGCGAGGCCGCCGAGCAATCGGCCTCCCCGTCGGCCAAGCCGTCCACGCGCAGCGCGTAGGAGGGGCGCGCTCCTTCAGGGGCGCGGGGCGGTGACATTGTGCGGCTCCGCGCGTGGGCGCGACCAGCCACAGCCGGCCCGCGGCTGTGAACGGCCCGCACCCGGGAACCGCACATCCAGCGGAGCTCTCAGCTCAGGCCCGCCGTCCGTGCCCTCTCCACCGCCGGTCCGATCGCCTTCGCGACCGCCTCGACGTCCGTCTCCGTCGAGGTGTGGCCGAGGGAGAAGCGGAGGGTGCCGCGGGCGAGGTCGGGGTCGGTGCCCGTGGCGAGGAGTACGTGGCTCGGCTGGGCCACGCCCGCCGTGCACGCGGAGCCCGTGGAGCACTCGATGCCCTGCGCGTCGAGCAACAGGAGCAGTGAGTCGCCCTCGCAGCCGGGGAACGTGAAGTGGGCGTTGGCCGGCAGGCGGCCCCCGCTCGCCGGGTCGCCGCCGAGGATCGCGTCCGGCACTGCCTGGAGGACGGCGTCGACCAGGTCGTCGCGCAGCCCGCCGATCTCGCGGACGAACCACTCGCGCTGCTCGGCGGCGGTCCGCCCCGCCACGGCGAACGCGGCGACGGCGGGCACGTCCAGGGTCCCGGAGCGTACGTGCCGCTCCTGGCCCCCGCCGTGCAGGACCGGCACGGGGCTGTACTCACGGCCCAGCAGGAGCGCCCCGATGCCGTACGGGCCGCCGATCTTGTGGCCCGAGACGGTCATCGCGGCGAGGCCCGAGGCGCCGAAGTCGAGGGGGATCTGGCCGAAGGCCTGGACGGCGTCGGCGTGCAGCGGGATGTCGAACTCCCCTGCCACGTCGGCCAGTTCGCGGACCGGCATGACCGTGCCGATCTCGTTGTTCGCCCACATGACGGTCGCGAGGGCGACGTCGTCGGGGTTGCGCGCGATGGCCTCGCGGAGGGCTTCGGGGTCGACGCGGCCGTAGCGGTCGACGGGGAGGTACTCGACCGTGGCGCCCTCGTGCTCGCCGAGCCAGTGGACCGCGTCGAGGACGGCGTGGTGCTCCACGGGGCTCGCGAGGACCCGGGTGCGGGCCGGGTCGGCGTCGCGGCGGGACCAGTACAGGCCCTTCACGGCGAGGTTGTCCGCCTCGGTGCCGCCGGAGGTGAAGACCACCTCGCTCGGGCGGGCGCCCAGGGCGTCCGCGAGGGTTTCGCGGCCCTCCTCGACCGTCCGGCGGGCGCGGCGGCCGGCGGCGTGCAGGGAGGATGCGTTGCCGGTGACGGAGAACTGAGCGGTCATTGCCTCGACCGCCTCCGGGAGCATCGGGGTGGTCGCGGCGTGGTCGAGGTATGCCATGGTAGGCCCGATTCTAGGGCCCGCTGTCTGATGGCTCGGCCGGGTGGGTTGTTTGCGGGGCGCACGCCGGGGGTGCCCTACCGGGACTCCCTCTCAGCCCCTCTTAACCAGGCACCCGGAGCCGGAGGCTGTGCCCACCCGTTCCGCCCTGCGGAACGCCTGCCCACAGCACTGGCGGCTGCCCGCCTCAGAAGCTCCACGACAGCGTGCTGTCCGCCGACATGAAGGCCAGGAGGACCAGGAGGTCGGCGATTCCGAGGGTGAGGCCGAGGAAGGCTCGGCCGCGGCGGGTGGTGCCGCGGTAGAGGGATGCCGAGGCGAGGGCGATGGAGATGGGGCCCAGGAAGATGTTCAGGGCCAGCAGGCCGACGAGGCCGAGGATGAACGACGCGACGGCCATGCCGTCGGCGTCACGGACGGTGCTCCGGCGCCGCGGGGCGGCGGTGGTGAGTTCCATGTGTCTGCTCCCAACAGGCAGTCGAACAGTCAGCTGAGTGGGGGTGGTTGAGCGTGAGTGGTTGAGCGGGGGTGGCTGAGCGTGGGTGATGGAGAGTTCGGGCGGGTCAGCTCGACGTCTCGCGGCGTCGGCCGTGGCGCTCGCGGACCGCGAAGACGGCCAGCCACACGCCGATGACGGCGGCGGCGACGAGGGTGAAGGACAGCGGGGCGTGGGCCACGGTGCCGAGCATGAGGCCCAGCAGCAGGAGCGCTGCGACGAGGAACAGCATGAGATGCCTCTCGTGGTGAGTCCGGCGAGCCGCCGTGTCCGCCCCGCACAGCTCCGTACGGTCCGGATGCCCCCGGATGTTTCCGGGACCCGACAACTCGGTGAACGCTTGTGGTTACAGTTGTTCACTGACTCCAGAGTCTAGCGCGTCGTACGACTTTCCCATTACAGAGAACAGTTGTTAACTACATGGCATGAGTCACACCCTCGGCATCCGGCAGGCCCAGAAGCAGAAGACCCGACAGGCGTTCCTGGACGCCGCGTTGAGCCTGCTGGAGGAGCAGAGCCTCAGCAGCCTGGGCCTGCGCGAGGTCACCCGGGCCGTCGGCGTCGCCCCGACCGCCTTCTACCGGCACTTCCACTCGACCGCGGATCTGGGAGTCGCCCTGGTCGAGGAGGCGCTGGGCAGTCTGCACCCGATGATCGCCGGCACGGTGTCGGCCGCCGGCGACAGCGACGAACGCATAGACCGTGCCGTCGCCCTGATCGCCCGTCATGTGCGCGAGCACCCCGCGCACATCCGGTTCATCGCCCGCGAGCGCAACGGCGGCGTGCAGAAGGTCCGGTCGGCGATCGCGGAGCAGATGGCCCGGTTCGCCGACGAGGTGAAGGCCGAACTGGCCAAGCAGCCCGAGTCCGCCGGCTGGAGCGACGACGACCTGCTGATGCTCGCCGGCCTGTACGTCGACCAGATGCTGATGACCGCCAGCACGTTCCTGGAGGCGGCCCCCGAGGAACAGGATCAGGTGGCCCGGGTGGCCACCCGCCGGATGCGGCTGATCAGCATCGGCCGCCGCCACTGGCTGGGCTGACCCCCCGCGACACGACTTCGCCCGCACGCGCGAAGGGCGCGTACGACAGTGCCGTACGCGCCCTTCGCGCCCTTCACCACCGACCGCGAGCGGGTCAGCCCTGGGCCTGCTGCCCCTGACCCTGCTGTCCGCCGGTCCCGCAGCCTCCGCCCGGGCCGCCGCCCTGGCCTCCGCCGGGACCGCCGCTGGGCGCTCCCGACGGCATCCCGGAGGGCGCGCCCGACGGGGCCTTCCCCGTGGCGGCACCGGACGGCGCCCCCGAGGGTGCTCCCGAAGGCGCCCCGGACGGCGCTCCGCTCGGCATCCCCGACGGGGCACCACTCGGCGCACCCGAGGGTGCCTGGCAACTCTGCTGCCCCGAGCCGCCATTGCCGTTGCCATTGCCCGAGGACGACGAGGAGTCGTCGGAGCCGCAGGCCGTCAACAGGAGCGGCGACAGCGCCAGCAGGGCGATGGCGGGGACGTGACGTACGCGCGTCATGCGGACAGGCTTCATGAGGGCAACTCCCGTTTGGATGAGCGGAATCTGAGAGCCGCATGCAACCAACCGCCCCTGGGCCCAGCTTGGGTCCGCGCTGTGGCCCGCCTGTGGCCAATGCAAAGACCACCTCAACAAATCTGCCCTGACCTGCACTTACCTCCGCTCGCCCCAACTCCCCCGCTGGTACAGGTCCGTGACAGAGGACAGGGGGCGGCCGACCGCGTACGGATCAGCCGAGCCGCACCCTTGCCAGCTGACGCGACTGGGCGACGAGGCGGTCCTCGCTGTCCCAGACCTCGGCGTCCTCCTCCAGGAAGCCGCCGGCGAGGTTGCGGGTGGTGATGGAGACGCGGAGGGGGCCCGGGGCCGGGCGGCAGCGCACGTGCACGGTCAGCTCGACGGTCGGCACCCAGCCGGACAGGCCGAGTTCGAAGGCGGTCGGCGGCAGCGCGTCCACCGCGAGGAGCAGCGAGAGGGGGTCCGGGTCGCGGCCGTCGGCGAGGCCGAACCAGGAGCGCATCTCGCCCTTGCCGGACGGCGATCCGAGGGCCCAGCCCAGGGTGGCGGGGTCGAGCTTGAGCATCAGCCGGTCGGCGATGGCGGAGCTGCCGGAGACGGGCGCGGGTCCGTCCTCGGGTCCGAAGCACTGGTCCATGGGCGGAATCGCGGGCGGGCGGGCCGTCGTACGGACGTCGTCGGGCAGGCTGTCGAGGTCCCCGTAGGAGGCGAGCACGCGGATCCGCTCGACCTCGCGGCCCTGGTCGTCGTACTGGAACAGGGACGCCTGGCCGGTGGAGAGGGTGCGGCCGGTGCGTACGACGTCGGTGCGGACGACCGCCGGGCCCGGCTGGGACGCGGTGAGGTAGTGCGCGGAGATCGTGAACGGGTCGGCGTGCGGCAGGGCGTCGGCGAGCGCGCGGCCGAGGACGGCGAGCAGGTAGCCGCCGTTGACGGCGCTGATGATCGTCCAGCCGGCGGACAGGTCGATGTCGTAGACGCCGGGTGCGCGACGGGTGACCGCGGTGTCGCGGTCGAACTCGCTGTCGCCGATCCTGGCCCGTACCGCGTGCACGGAAGCTGCTTCTGACATGCCTGAACGGTACAACAGGTGATTACTAAGCAGTAGCTTTTTCTGTTTCGATCACGTGAAACGCCCCGCGGCCCCCCTCACCCCGGCTCACTCCGTCACCTCGACCGCCGTCGAGCGCCGGTGCCATGCCCGGGGCGCGCGCCAGTGGAACCGCATCGCGAGCAGCCGCAGCGTGAAGGCCGTGACGACGGCGAGCGCGGAGGTGAAGGTGTTCAGGACGTCGTAGCCGATGAACAGGGCGACCATCGCGCTGCCGACGATGGCGGGCACGGCGTAGAGGTCGCGGTCCCAGCGCAGCAGCGAGGGGACCTCGTTGGCGAGGACGTCCCGCAGCACACCGCCGCCGACCGCCGTCGCGAGTCCGAGGGTCGCCGAGGCGGTGAGGCCGAGCCCGTACTCGTACGCCTTCGTCGTGCCCGCGACGCAGAAGAGGCCGAGTCCGGCCGCGTCGAAGATGTTCACGCCGAGCTGGATCCGTTCCACCTCCGGGTGGAGGAAGAAGACCAGCAGGGCGGCAAGCAGCGGGGTGAGGAAATAGCCCAGATCCGTGAAGGCCGCGGGCGGCACGGCTCCGATGATCAGGTCCCGGAACAGCCCGCCGCCCAGCGCGGTGACCTCGGCGAGGACGGCGATGCCGAAGACGTCGAAGTTCTTGCGGACGGCCAGCAGGGCACCGGAGATCGCGAAGACGAAGATGCCGACGAGGTCGAGTGTGTGCTGGACGGACGGAGTGAAGAGTTCCTGAATCACCCGAACATTCTCGCCCAGCACCGAGCCCCTGCCTTCCATTGCAAGGCAGGGGCTCGGTGATACTTACTACTCCTTGGCGGGCTACTCCTTGACGGGAGCGTCACCCTCGGAGGCTTCGTCGGCCTCGGAGGCGGCTTCGGGAGCGGCGTCCTTCGCCGGAGCCTCCTTGGAAACCGCCGGGGACTCCTTGGCGACCGGCGTCTCCGTGGCCGCCGCCACCTCGGCCGCGACCGCCGCCGACGTGGCCGCGGACTCCGCGAGCACCTCGTCGGCCACGAGCTCCGCAGCTTCCTTCGCGGCGGTCAGCAGCACGGTGTCCTGCGGGGCCTGGTCCTCGAAGTTCTCCGGGTGGTGGCAGGCCACCTGCTGACCGGGCTTCAGCTCCAGGAGCGGCGGCTCGGTCGTCGTGCAGATCTGCGTGGCCTTCCAGCACCGCGTGTGGAAGCGGCACCCGCTCGGCGGCGAGATCGGCGAGGGCACATCGCCCTTGAGCAGGATGCGCTCGCTCTTCGCCGACTTGCGCCGGGGGTCCGGGATCGGCACCGCCGACATCAGCGCCTTGGTGTACGGGTGCATCGGCGCCTTGTACAGCGACTCACGGTCGGCCAGCTCGACGATCTTGCCGAGGTACATCACGGCGATACGGTCCGAGACATGGCGTACGACGGACAGGTCGTGCGCGATGATCACGTACGTGAGGCCCAGCTCCTGCTGGAGGTCGTCCAGCAGGTTCACCACCTGCGCCTGGATCGACACGTCGAGCGCGGAGACCGGCTCGTCCGCCACGACCATCTTCGGGTTGAGCGCGAGCGCGCGGGCGATGCCGATGCGCTGGCGCTGGCCGCCGGAGAACTCGTGCGGGTAGCGGTTGTAGTGCTCGGGGTTGAGACCGACCACCGACAGCAGCCGCTGGACCTCCTTCTTGACGCCGCCCTCGGGCGAGACACCCTGGAGCTTGAAGGGGGCGCTGATGATCGTGCCGATCGTGTGGCGCGGGTTCAGCGACGAGTACGGGTCCTGGAAGATCATCTGGACGTCACGGCGCATCGGGCGCATGCCCGCGACGCTGAGGTGCGTGATGTCCTTGCCCTCGAACTCGACCTTGCCCGCGGTCGGTTCGAGCAGCCGCGTGATCAGCCGGCCCATCGTCGACTTGCCGCAGCCCGACTCGCCCACCACACCGAGCGTCTCGCCGGACCTGACCTCGAAGTCGATGCCGTCGACCGCCCGCACCGCGCCGACCTGCCGCTGGAGCAGGCCCTTGCGGATCGGGAAGTGCTTCTGCAGGCCGGTCACCTTCAGGAGCGTCTCGCCGGGGGCGGCGTCCTTGGTGAGAGTCGCCGTGCCGTCGCTCTGCGCGGGGATGGCCACGGGTTTGTCCTCTGCTTTGTCACTCACAGCTTCGGCGCAATCTCTTCGGTCCAGATCCGTTCCCGCTGCTCATGCGTCATGTGGCAGGCGGCCCAGTGCTGGCTGCCGACCTCGGTCAGCTCGGGGCGGACCGTGCGGGTGACGTTGTCCTTGGGGACGTCCGCGTACGAGCAGCGCGGGTTGAAGGCGCAGCCCGACGGGATGTTGATCAGCGACGGCGGGGAGCCCTTGACCGGGATCAGCCGCTCGGTCTGCTCACGGTCCAGGCGCGGCATGGAGCCGAGCAGGCCCCAGGTGTAGGGGTGCCTGGGCTCGTAGAAGACCTTCTCGGCCGGGCCCCGCTCGATGCAACGGCCGCCGTACATCACCAGGATGTCGTCGGAGAGCTCGGCGACGACGCCCAGGTCGTGGGTGATGATGATGACCGCGGAGCCGAACTCCTGCTGCAGGTCCCGGATGAGGTCGAGGATCTGCGCCTGGACGGTCACGTCCAGGGCGGTCGTCGGCTCGTCCGCGATCAGCAGCTCGGGGTTGTTGACCAGCGACATCGCGATCATCGCGCGCTGGCGCATACCGCCGGAAAACTCGTGCGGATAGCTGTCGACCCGCTTGTCCGGCTGGGGGATGCCGACCCGGTCGAGCATCTCGATGGCGCGCCTGCGCGCCACCTTCTTGTCGACCTTGTGGTGGATCCGGTACGCCTCCACGATCTGCTGGCCGATCGTGTAGTACGGGTGCAGCGCCGACAGCGGGTCCTGGAAGATCATCGCCATCTCGCGGCCACGCAGCTTGCGCACGTAGTCGGGGTCGGCGGAGAGCAGTTCCGTGCCGTCGAGCCAGATCTCGCCGGAGATCTGTGCCTTGCGCTTGCCGTACTGGCCCGCGGTGTGCAGGCCCATGATGCCGAGCGAGGTGACCGACTTGCCGGAGCCCGACTCGCCCACGATGCCGAGGGTCTTGCCCTTCTCCAGCGCGAAGCTGAGCCCGTCGACGGACTTGACCAGGCCGTCGTCGGTCGGGAAGTGCACCTTCAGGTCGCGGACTTCGAGGAAGGCGGAGGGGGCGGGCGAGTCCTTGACGGGCTCGCCCACCGCGGCTCCACTCTTGCTGAGTTCGGTCATGAGAGCCTCACGCGGGGGTCGATCACGGCGTACAGCAGGTCCACCAGGAGGTTCGCGACGATCACCGCGAGCGAGGTGATCAGCGTGACGCCCAGGATGACGGGCAGGTCCTTGTCGCTGATCGCCTTGAGAACCGCCTGCCCGAGGCCGGGAAGGCTGAACGTGGTCTCGGTGAGGATCGCGCCGCCGATCAGGGCGCCGAGGTCCATGCCGAGCATGGTGAGGATCGGCGTCATGGTGGACCGCATCGCGTGCTTGCCGATGACGACGGGTTCGGTGAGGCCCTTGGCGCGGGCGGTGCGGATGTAGTCCTCGCCCAGGACCTCCAGCATGGTGGCTCTGGTGATCCGGGCGTACATCGCCGCGTAGAGGAAGGCGAGCGTGACCCAGGGCAGGATCATGCCGCCGAACCAGCCGGTGAAGCTCTCCTCGATGGGTACGTACTGGGCGTCGATCCAGCCCAGTCCGTAACTGAAGATCGCGAGCGACAGCAGGCCGGTGAAGTAGATGGGGAGCGAGACGCCGCCGAGGGCGACGATCATCGCGCCACGGTCCCAGAGGGAACCGCGCTTGAGCGCGGAGAGCACGCCCGCCGCGACACCGAAGATCAGCCACAGGAAGGCGGCACCGAGCGCGAGAGCCAGGGTCACTGGGAAGCGGTCGGTGAGCACCGGCCAGATGGCCTGCTCATTGCGGAAGGAGTAGCCGAAGCAGGGCGCCGCGCAGTTCGTCACGTCGCCGCCGGCCGCGTAGGTGCGCCCGACGAAGAGGCCTTTGAAGAACTCCCAGACCTGGGCGAAGATCGGGTCTGCCAGACCGAGCTTCTGCCGCACGGCCTCGATCGCCGCGGGGTCGGCCTGCTTGCCCACGAACATCGTGGCCGGGTCCACGCCCGCCCAGCGGGGGACGAGGAAGAAGATGCCGAAGACCACCAGAATGATGACCACCAGCATCACTGCGGCGGCGAAGAGCCGCCTGATGAGGTATGCGAGCACTGCTCTCGGCCCGGCGGCGGTGCCGCGGGCCACCGGAGGTCTTCCGGTGGCCCGCGGGTCACGCCGCGCCGGCCTTCACCTGCCTTTCGTGCCGTATGGCGGGTGCGCCGGTCGGTGTTACTTCTTGAGGCCGAGGTTCACGAAGTCGTACTGACCGCTGTAGTTGTCGGTCGTGTAGACGTTCGCGAGACGGCTGGAGCGCCAGTTGATGAACTTCTCGAAGACGAAGGGCAGGTAGTACGCGCCCTCCGAGACCTTGTGGTTGATCTCCGTGGAGATCTCGACCTTCTTCGCCTCGTCGAGCTCCTTGACGTAGTCGTCGAAGAGGCCGTCGATCGTCTTGTCCTTGATCAGGGCGAAGTTGTTGTTGCCGCTCTCAAGGATGTACTTGCTGTCCCACAGCGGCATGCCGTAACCCTGGACGGTCGGGAAGTCCGGGCCCCAGCCCATGATGATGATGCCGTAGCCCTTCTTCTTCACGTTCTCGGGGCTACCGATGATGCCGGTGGTCTGGGCACCGTCGAACTGGTCGATGTCGACGGTGATGCCGACCTTCTTCAGCGAGGCCTGGAGGGACTCGGCGGTGGCAACCTCGACCGGCTTGTTGTTACGGACCGCGATGGTGGTCTTGAAGCCGTTCGGCTGACCGCAGGCCTTGAGCTCTTCCTTGGCCTTGGCGACGTTGCCGTTCTTGTTCGTCGTGGCCGCCTCGTACGGGTCGTACTTCTGACCCTCGGAACCGGGGACGGACGGCGGCAGCATGTTGGTGCCGATGTCGCCACCGGCGACCGGGCCACCACGAGCGGTCTGCAGCGACTCGTGGTCGGCGCCGTAGATCACGGCCTTGCGGCAGTGCTCGTTGTCGAACGGCTTGACGCTCTGCGGGAAGACCGCGTAGCGGATGTAGCCGGAGACCGGGTTGTCCAGGTTGCCCTTGTGCTGCTTCAGGGCGGTGGTGCGGCCCTGCGGGGACAGACCGGTCTGGCCGATGTCCAGGTCGTAGTCGCCGTTGATCAGACGCTGGTCCATGTCATTGGCGTTGGTGAACAGCGTCAGCGAGATCTTGTCCGGGTACGCCTTGCGGACCGGGTCCGAGGACTGCTTCCAGTTCTCGTTGCGGACCAGGACCAGCTTCTTGTTCGGCGTGTACGACTGGAACTTGTACGGGCCGGAGGAGAAGGGCTTCAGGCCGTACTTCGACTTGGTGTCCTTGTCCTGGCGGACCGGGGAAGCCGAGGTCAGGCCGAGGATGTCCTCGAAGTCCGAGTTGGCCTCGGGCAGCTTGAAGATGACGGTCTTGTCGTCCGGCGTCTCGATCGCCTTCAGACCGAGCTTGTCCTTGGACTTGTCCTTGTACGGGCCCTTGTACTCGCCCTTGGGGTCGAGGACGTCCTTCAGGTAGACCGGACCGCCGGACAGGACGTCCTGCGCCCAGACGCGCTCGATGCCGTACTTGACGTCCTTGGAGGTGATGGGCTTGCCATCCTCCCAGGTGACCCCGTCACGCAGCGTGTACGTGTAGGTCTTGCCGTCGTCGGAGATCTTCGCCGTGCTGGTGGCGAGGTCGGGGGTGACCTCGGCGCCCTTGGCTCCGGGCTCCGCCTTGCCGGTCACCAGCGTGCGGCTGTAGTACCGCATGAAGTTCCAGGCGAAGCCGTAGTAGCCGCGCGTGGTGTCCCACGAGTCGGCGTCCTGGGCGCCCGCGAACTTCAGCTCGCCGCCCTTCTTGGCGAGGGAGGCCTGGGCGACCTTGTTGTTGGCTGCGTTGAAGCCGGCCGCGCCGTTCTTCGAGCCGCCGTCGTCGTCGTTGCCGCCGCCGCCGCACGCCGCCGTGGACAGCAGCGCAGCGACCACGGCTGCGGCGGCCGCGGCCTGCTTGCGCCGCCCTGTGGTGCGTTGGGTACTCACTCGGATCCTCCGATATGTAGCGGCCCGTCGACAGATGACGGGGCCCTGGGGGTACGGCAGTTCAGCGGGAACCCTTCGGGTCGAGCGCATCGCGTACGCCGTCGCCGAAGAGGTTGAAGGAGAGCACGGTGATGAAGATCGCTACACCCGGGATCACCATGTACATGGGGTCCGAGTCGTAGTAGTCGATCGCGGAGGAGAGCATCTGTCCCCAGGAGGCGGTGGGCGGCTTGACGCCCACGCCCAGGAAGCTGAGCGCCGCCTCGGTGAGGATGTTGGTCGGGATCATCATCGTCGTGTACACGATGATGGGCGCGACGAGGTTGGGCAGCAGCTCCTTGAACAGGATGTAGAACCGCCCGGCCCCGAGGCTGCGCGCGGCCTCCACGTACTCGCGCTCACGCAGGGACAGCGTCTGACCGCGCACCACGCGTCCCACATAGGGCCAGCCGAAGAATCCGATCACCAGGATCATGACGAACAGGCGCACGCCCGTACCCGTCAGGCCCAGCATCTCGTTCGGCATGACCGAGACCAGCGCGATGATGAAGAGCAGCTGCGGGAAGGCCAGCAGGCCGTCCATCACGCGGCTGATGAAGGCGTCGACCCAGCCGCCGAAGTAGCCGGCGAGAACGCCGAGCACGGTGCCGAGCACCACGGCCACCAGGGCCGACAGGAAGCCGACGAGCAGCGAGATGCGGGCGCCGTAGACGATCCGGGCGAAGATGTCGCGGCCGCTGACCGGTTCGACGCCGAGAAGGTGGTCTCCGCTGATTCCACCGAAGGACCCGGTGGGGGTCGAGAAGAGCGGATCGATCAGGTCCTCGTGGTGTGACTCGGGGTCCTGCCCGACCAGGTTCGTGATCACGGGAGCGAGCAGCGCGATCGCGATCAGCACGAGGACGATGACGCCGCCCGTCAGGGCGAGCTTGTCCCGCTTCAGGCGCTCCCAGGCGATGCGGCCGAGGGAACGACCCTGTACCGCCTTCGCCTCGGCGGAGCCGGCTACGAGCGCCGCCTCCTCGGCCGCGCTCGGGGCGGCTTCGGCCGTCGGCTCGTGCAATGGTGCCGTCATCGTGGCAGGGACCCCTCTCAACCGGCGGTAGCCGGCCCACACTTGCCGCTGTAGCGGCGTGATCAGTCCGTCGTACTCGGGGGATAAACCCCCTGGACCGGGAGTCTTCAACGCCTCGGCGATCTGTTGCCAGACCTGACGGTGAATGGATGCGCAAACGTGATGCTGTCAGGAGGGTTCCGTTATCCGAACGCCGGGTAACGGGGGTCGGACGCGGGAGTTTTGGTACGAAAGGGGCCTCGCAGCCCATTTACCCGCGTAGATCGGGACATTCCACCCAGGGGTGATGCGGGAGAGGGAGCCGATGCTCCACAGGTTGGACTCGACCGGACCCGGATCGACTCACGTGCTTCGACCGGATCGTCTCAGGTGCTTCGCCCGGGTACTTCGACCCGATCGTCTCAGGTGCTTCGGTTCGTCTCAGTAGGTGCCCGGGAATCCGTATCCGCCGGCCGCCGGCGCCTGGGCCGGCGCCGCGTGGGCCTCACGATCGTAGAACGGCCGCGCGTTGATCCGCAGCCACAGGGCCACCGGGTCGTACTCGTCGGACATCGCGACCGTCGACACCGGCAGGCCGTCCGGGACCGCGCCGATGGACTGCTGCATCATCGCCCGCACCGAGTCCACGGCGGGCGGGCTGGTGTCGTACACATCGAGCCCGATGGCCAGATACGGCGCCCCGAGCGCGGGCTGCACCCAGGCGCGGCGGAGCGATCTGACGGCGGTGGTCCGGTGCGCGTTCTGCGTGAGCAGGGCGTAGAACTGCGGGATCTCGATGCCCGGCTCGGACAGCCGCAGCGGGCCCGCGGGCTGCCGCTCCAGGCCGGTCGCGATACGGCGCAGATCCAGCCAGGGGATGCCGACGCCGCCGCCCGGCGCGTGCGGGTTCAGCCAGAGGCCGTAGTGGTCGGGGTAGAGGGTGCGGGCCACGTCGAGCCCGTCGACCACCTCGTACGAACGGTTCCAGCCGCTCGCCGAGAGCTCCTGGGCGGAGGTCACACAGGGCGCGTAGCCGAAGCCGTCGACCTCCATGTTCCCGTACTGGGCGTCGGGCGAGCCCGACTGGCCGTGCCAGAGCAGCATCCATACCTGGCCGGACGACGGGGTCGCGAGGGCGCGCAGGAGCGCCTCGTAGGCGTCGTAACGCCCGGGCGTCACTTGGCGCAGCATGTGCTCGACCTGCCCGGCCGCGGCCGTGCCCGACGCGCTCACCTTCTACCGCCCCTTCGTGACATCCCTGACATACAGGTCCATTCGACGGGGCGCCGTGCTCGCTTGAACATGGCACCACCCCGACCGAGCCATGAAACCAGCTTAAGTGGCGATCCCGACAGCACCGTTGCGCTCCGCCGCGAAAGCTGTTGAGAGCTCGGGACTTTCCGTAATCCGCTGCCTGCGGGCTGTGTGGCCGGGCGCGCCCCGCGGCGGAGCCGCACGTGTCACGGCCCCGCGCCCCTTCGTGGCGTGCCTCGGCGGCTCAGTGGGCCCGCGTGTAGAACGGGCGGACCTGTGCCCTTAGCCAGTCGCCCACCGGGTCCTGGGCCACGTCCAGGAAGACGAGGTTCACCGGGTGGGGCACGGGGACCTGACCGAGGGCCCGGCCCACGGCGTCCAGGGGGAGGGTGCGGGCGTCGTCGTGCCAGTGGGCCAGCTCGACGCCGACGAACATCACGGGGTCGGCGCCCTCGATGCTCGCCAGACAGCGGCGGGCGCTCAGGACGACACCGGTCGCGGCGAACTCCGCGGAGGCGGCGGCCAGGAAGTCCACCGGGTCGTGCTGCCAGTCCGGCTGGAACAGCCGCACCCGGCCGCCGCTCGCCGACCCGTCCAGCTCCGTACGCCCGGCCCGGCACAGCTCGGCCACGGCGAGCGGCGGCACCGGCACCCCGACCGTGCCGTCCGGGTTCACCACGATGCCCACCTGGGGCGGCAGACCGCGCGCGAACTCGACGGCGGGCGCCACCGTGTACGACATGTGGTCGCCGACGACCTGGCGGAACTGCTGCGCCGAGCTGAAGACCGGCACGAACGCCTGCCCGCCGAGCTCCATCGTGGGCAGGTCGAGCGGGCCGCTGTGCGGGCCGCCGCCCTCGGGCAGCGGCACCCAGATGAAGCTGCGGCCCATGACCTCCACGATCCGGGCCCCCGCCGAAGGCGACGCCGCTCCGAGGGAGGCGGCCAGTACCTCCTCCAACTCGTTGCCGGGCCAGCCGACATGGGGGTGTGGGTGCGCTTGCACCGGAATGTCGTGTGCCGGGAAGTCCATCTCTCTACCGCCTGCTCGAACCGCCGTCTGCGGCTGTCGAGATTACGCGTACGCGCCGTCACCCGCCGCAGTCCGTCCGCTCACCGGGACCTCAGTCGGTCCGGTCACCGGGACCTCAGCCCGACCGGTCGCCGGGACCTCGGTCGCCGAAGTCGACCCGCCGCAGCACGTCCGCCGCCGCCCGGTCGATGAGGACCGCCGAACCGCAGCCCTCCGGCAGGTCGCCCTTCTCCACGGAACGCAACAGCCGGCCGAACGCGCCGCGGTGCCGCGCGAACGCGTACCGCGAGACGCCGCGGCCCCGCTCGCGCTGGCCGTCCAGGGCCGTGCCGGGGTCCACGTCGAGCAGCAGCAGGTGCAGGGCGCCGCCGCGTCGCCGCGCGTCCCGGGCCAGCCAGCTGCGCACCCAGGCCTGCGTCCCGCAGTCGTGCACCACGACCCCCTCGCCGGACCGCAGGGCCCGGCGCAGGCCCGCGTAGTGCGCGGCGCGGACCAGGGGCCGGTAGACCGCGTACGGCAGGAAGCGGGCCAGGCGGCCGTCCCAGCGGTCGCGGGTGTCCTGGGAGTCGATGCGGCGGCCCGTCACCGCCCGGCGCATCAGGGTCGACTTGCCGCTGCCGGGCAGGCCCGTGACCACCACCAGGTCGGACGTGCCGAAGCGGAGGCCGTGCGGGCTGTGTCCCGCGCGCTCGCGCAGATCGCGGACGACGGGCGCCGGAAGCGGGCCGCACGCCTCCCCGGCCGGGGCAGTGGGCTGCTTGGGCAGCGCGATGGCCGCGCTCGTGGCGTACGCCGTGGTCCTGTTCACCCTGATCGTCCTCCCCATGGGGTCGGGAGACCCATCCCCGTCGAGTGTAAAGAGAAGGTAATGCGCTGGTCCCCTCATTTCTGTTCTCGTCCTGCCACAGCCCCGTCACAGATCGCTGTGGATGCCTGTGGACCCTGTGCGGACGCCGTGCGGCCGGCCCGCGACGCCGTACACCGCCCCCTCGCGAAGAGTCCCCTGCCGCGCCGCTCCGATGCGTGCAATGATGTGCCCGCCAACTGCATACCGGCCGCTTGAATCCGCGCGGGAGAGTTCCGGACACGTTTTTGCGTACGTGGTCCGGGCGCCGAAGGAGCAAGTCCCTCCCTTGAATCTCTCAGGCCCCGTTACCGCGCGGGCGAGGCACATCTGAAAAGCGGGCCTTCTTCCCTGTCACCAGGGCGTCGGCCCCACCCAAGGTGCAAGTCGGTGACCGTCCCGTACGACCGGGGGTCACGGCGAACCTCTCAGGTTCCGATGACAGATGGGGAGGAACGACCTCGCCGTCATGCCTTGGGAGCCCCACCGTGAGCAGTAACGCCCCCGTTGAACCGCGCCATACCGCGCTCGACGCCCTCCATCGTTCGCTCGGCGCGACGATGACCGATTTCGCCGGCTGGGACATGCCCCTGCGCTACGGCTCCGAGCGCGACGAACACCTCGCCGTACGGACGAAGGCCGGACTCTTCGACCTCTCCCACATGGGCGAGATCACTGTCACCGGGCCCCAGGCCGCCGCGCTGCTCGACTTCGCGCTGGTCGGCAACATCGGGGGCGTGAAGCCCGGCCGGGCCCGCTACACGATGATCTGCCGGGCCGACGGCGGCATCCTCGACGACCTGATCGTCTACCGGCTCGCGGAGACCACGTACATGGTCGTCGCCAACGCCTCCAACGCCCAGACCGTCCTGGACGCGCTCGTGGAGCGGGCCACGGGCTTCGACGCCGAGGTCCGCGACGACCGTGACGCGTACGCCCTGCTCGCGATCCAGGGACCCGAGTCCCCCGGCATCCTCAAGTCCCTGACCGACGCCGACCTGGACGGCCTGAAGTACTACGCCGGCCTGCCCGGCACGGTCGCGGGCGTCCCCGCCCTGATCGCGCGCACCGGCTACACCGGCGAGGACGGCTTCGAGCTGTTCGTGGCCCCGGCCGACGCCGAGAAGCTGTGGCAGGCGCTGACCGACGCGGGCACCGCGGTCGGGCTCGTCCCCTGCGGCCTCTCCTGCCGGGACACCCTGCGCCTGGAGGCGGGCATGCCGCTGTACGGGCATGAGCTGAGCACCGCGCTCACCCCGTTCGACGCGGGGCTCGGCCGGGTCGTGAAGTTCGAGAAGGAGGGCGACTTCGTGGGGCGCGAGGCGCTGACCGAGGCCGCCGCCCGGGCCGAGTCGCAGCCCCCGCGCGTCCTCGTCGGCCTGATCGCCGAGGGCCGCCGCGTGCCGCGCGCCGGATACCCGGTCGTCGCCGACGGCAAGGTCGTCGGCGAGGTCACCTCCGGCGCGCCCTCACCCACCCTGGGCAAGCCGATCGCGATGGCGTACGTCGACGCCGTGCACTCCGCACCCGGCACGCCCGGTGTCGGCGTGGACATCCGGGGCAGCCACGAGCCGTACGAGGTCGTGGCGCTGCCGTTCTACAAGCGCCAGAAGTAGACCCTGGTACAGCGAGCGCCGGACAGTGACCCTGGTCCGCGAGCGTCATGAAGTGACCCTGAGCACATCCGCCCAGGTCACCCCCAGTCCCCCTGCATCAGCACTCCCCCGCGTACAGGAGAATTCAGGCCATGAGCAACCCCCAGCAGCTGCGCTACAGCAAGGAGCACGAGTGGCTGTCGGGCGCCGAGGACGGCGTCTCGACGGTCGGCATCACGGAGCACGCGGCCAACGCGCTCGGCGATGTGGTGTACGTCCAGCTCCCGGAGGTCGGTGACACGGTGACCGCGGGCGAGACCTGCGGCGAGCTGGAGTCGACCAAGTCGGTGAGCGATCTGTACTCGCCCGTCTCCGGTGAGATCACCGAGATCAACCAGGACGTCGTGGACGACCCCGCGCTGGTGAACACCGCCCCGTTCGAGGGCGGCTGGCTGTTCAAGGTACGGGTCGCGGAGGAGCCGAAGAACCTGCTCTCCGCGGACGAGTACACCGAATTCTCCGGCAGCTAAGGACTCCTGACCGATGTCGCTTCTGAACCAGTCCCTCCACGAGCTCGACCCGGACATCGCCGCCGCCGTCGACGCCGAGCTGAACCGTCAGCAGTCCACCCTCGAAATGATCGCCTCGGAGAACTTCGCCCCGGTCGCCGTCATGGAGGCCCAGGGCTCGGTCCTCACCAACAAGTACGCCGAGGGCTACCCGGGCCGCCGCTACTACGGCGGCTGCGAGCACGTCGACGTCGCCGAGCAGATCGCCATCGACCGGGTCAAGGAGCTGTTCGGCGCCGAGTACGCCAACGTCCAGCCCCACTCGGGCGCCTCCGCCAACCAGGCCGCGCTCTTCGCGCTGGCCCAGCCCGGCGACACCATCCTCGGCCTCGACCTGGCCCACGGCGGCCACCTGACCCACGGGATGCGGCTCAACTTCTCCGGCAAGCAGTTCAACGTGGTCGCCTACCACGTGGACGAGGCCGGCCTGGTCGACATGGCCGAGGTCGAGCGGCTCGCCAAGGAGCACCGCCCGAAGGTGATCATCGCGGGCTGGTCGGCGTACCCGCGGCAGCTGGACTTCGCCGAGTTCCGCCGCATCGCGGACGAGGTCGAGGCCTTCCTGTGGGTCGACATGGCGCACTTCGCGGGTCTGGTCGCGGCCGGTCTCCACCCGAACCCGGTGGAGCACGCGGACGTGGTCACCTCCACCACCCACAAGACGCTGGGCGGACCCCGCGGCGGGATCATCCTCGCCAAGAAGGCCTTCGCGAAGAAGCTGAACTCGTCCGTCTTCCCGGGCTTCCAGGGCGGCCCCCTGGAGCACGTGATCGCGGCCAAGGCCGTCTCCTTCAAGGTCGCGGCCTCGGAGGACTTCAAGGAGCGCCAGCGCCGTACGGTCGAGGGCGCCCGGATCCTCGCCGAGCGGCTCACCGCACCCGACGCCCGCGCGGCCGGCGTGAACGTCCTCTCCGGCGGTACGGACGTCCACCTGATCCTGGTCGACCTGCGCGACTCGGAGCTCGACGGCCAGCAGGCCGAGGACCGCCTCCACGAGGTCGGCATCACGGTCAACCGCAACGCCGTCCCGAACGACCCGCGCCCGCCGATGGTCACCTCCGGCCTGCGGATCGGCACGCCCGCCCTCGCCACCCGCGGCTTCACCGCCGAGGACTTCGCCGAGGTCGCGGACGTCATCGCCGAGGCGCTGAAGGCCCCCTCGACCTTCGGGGAGGCCGACGCGCAGGCGCTGAAGGCCCGGGTGTCCGCACTGGCGGAGAAGCACCCGCTGTACCCCGGTCTGGGTCAGTAGTCCCGTTTCACCGGGGCACCGCGCACACTGGGAGGTGTGCGCGGTGCCCCGACCGCCCGACACCCACCACCACCGCTCTGGTCGCAGCGCTTCGCTTCGCGCCTTTCGTTCTTCCGCACCACCCCCGCTTTGAGGAGTTCCCGTGGCCATCTCGGTCTTCGACCTGTTCTCGATCGGCATCGGCCCGTCCAGCTCCCACACGGTCGGCCCGATGCGTGCCGCGCGGATGTTCGCCCGCCGGTTGCGCACCGAGGACGTCCTGTCCTCGGTGCGCAACCGGCG
>NZ_LIQZ01000188.1 GCF_001418655.1 Streptomyces phaeochromogenes
CGAACCCGTCCGTGCCCTGTGCCCGCGCGGCCACAGGGCACGGACGGGTTCGCCGAGACGTGGTGGGGCAACGCGTGGGTGGCCGCGCTGGAGGACGTGGCGTTGGACGCGGCACGGCTCGGGCGGGGGAAGGCGTACGCGCGGGCGGGGCACGTGGACGCCATCACCGTCACGCCCGGGCTCGTACTCGCCTACGTGCACGGCAGCCGACCGCGGCCGTACCGCGTGCAGATCCGGATGCGTACGCTCTCGGACGACGACTGGGAGCGGTTCCTGGACGCCGCGGCCGAACGGCCGGGGCACATCGCGGCGTTGCTCGACAAGGACCTGCCCCAGTCGCTCGCCGACAGCGGAGTGGGCCTGCTCCCCGGCCCGGGGGACCTCGTACCGCAGTGCAGTTGCCCCGACTCCGGCCACCCCTGCAAACACGCGGCGGCGCTCTGCTACCAGACGGCACGGCTGCTGGACGAGGACCCCTTCGTCCTCCTCCTGTCGCGCGGCCGGGGCGAACGCGAGCTGCTGGACGCGCTGTCCCGCCGCAGCGCCACCCTGGCGGCCCGCTCGGCCCGCGCCGAGCAGGAACCCGCACTTCCCGGCGTACGAGCCGCCGAAGCCCTCGCGCCCCGCACACTGCCGCCGCTCCCGGCTCCGCTGCCGCCGCCCGCGCACCCCGAACAGCCCCCGGCCTACCCGGCGTCGCCGGGCGGCCCGGACCCGTTCGCGCTGGACCAGTTGGCCACCGACGCGGCGGCCCGCGCGCACGCGTTGCTCACGACGGGCCGTGACCCGGTGGCAGAGCTGACTCTCTGGCAGGACGCCGTCCGCCTCGCGGCCACCCGCCCCGGCTCCGGCCTCACCGCCACGACCCGCGCCCTGTACGCGTCCCTGGCCACCGCCGCCGGCCGCACCCCGGCGGAGCTGGCGCGGGCGGTCGCCGCCTGGCGTCAGGGCGGACTGGAAGGGCTCGCCGTCCTCGAAGAGCCCTGGGACCCGCCGGCGGGCCGTTTCGACCGGGCCCGCCCGCTCCTCCTGGCCGCCGACTTCCCCGCCTTTCGCCCCTGGCACAACCACCTCACCCACCCCCGCGGCCACATACAGCTCAGACTGGGCCACGACGGCCTCTGGTACGCCTACGAGTCGGAGCCGGGCCACGACGACTGGTGGCCCAGGGGCACCCCCGACCTGGACCCGGTCGGCGCCCTCACGGGCCTCGGCTCCCCGACCGACCTGTGAGCGCGCCCCCGTGCGCCCCGCCCGCGTCCAACTTTTTTTCCGAGGCCCCGGAGGGCGGCAACGCTCCACTGACCTGCCCTCCGGCCCGCCGCGCGACATGTGGTGGCTCCGTGCAGGCCGCGTGGACAAATCGGGCTCGTTTCCGTGACCACAGGTGCGGAAGTTAGCGTGGAGCGGTGAGTGAGATGAAGTCCCCAGCCCTCCAGTACCGGTTCGACGGCCCGGATGACGCCCCCGTGCTCATCCTCGGTCCCTCGCTCGGTACGACCTGGCACATGTGGGACCGGCAGGTCCCCGAGCTGGCCAAGCAATGGCGGGTCTTCCGCTTCGACCTGCCGGGTCACGGCGGTGCGCCCGCCTACCCGGCCGGTTCCGTCACCGAGCTCGCCGAGCGGCTGCTGGCCACGCTCGACGGGCTCGGCGTCCAGCGGTTCGGGTACGCGGGCTGCGCGCTCGGCGGTGCCATCGGAGCCGAGCTGGCGCTGCGCCGCCCGGAGCGCCTCGCCTCGCTCACGCTGATCGCGGCCTCACCGCGCTTCGGCACGGCCGACGAGTTCCGGCAGCGCGGCGTGATCGTACGGACGAACGGCCTGGACCCGATCGCGCGGACGTCTCCGGAGCG
Source organism: Streptomyces phaeochromogenes (assembly GCF_001418655.1). Lineage (GTDB taxonomy): Bacteria > Actinomycetota > Actinomycetes > Streptomycetales > Streptomycetaceae > Streptomyces > Streptomyces phaeochromogenes. Next base: position 1,856 of record NZ_LIQZ01000188.1, read on the forward strand.
CTGGTTCACGCAGGGCTTCGCCGCGGCGCAGCCGGCGATCACCGAGTGGGCCGTGCAGATGGTGCGCACCACCGACCCGGGCTGCTACATCGCCGCGTGCGAGGCGCTCGCCTCCTTCGACATCCATGCCGAGCTGGGCCGGATCGGGGTGCCGACGCTCGTCCTGGTCGGCTCCGACGACCAGGTCACCGGCCCCGCCGAGGCCCGCACCCTGGTCGCCGGAATACCGGACGCCCGCCTCGCCGTCGTACCCGGCGCCTCGCACCTGGTCCCCGTGGAACAGCCCGCAGCCGTCACGGATCTCCTCGTACGGCACTTCTCCACCGCCTGGCAGCAGCCCGCCTACGACTCGTCCACCGGGCAGATGGCGGTCGTGGTGCCGCAGGCGAGCCCGGTCGTGGCTGCGCCGCAGCAGATGTCGCCCGTCGCCGAGATCGCCCCGGCCGCGCAGCCCGAGGCGGTCCTGGGCAGACCCGACCCGTACGACGCGGGCATCAAGGTCCGCCGGGAGGTGCTCGGGGACGCGCACGTGGACCGCGCGCTGGCCCAGGCCGACGAGTTCTCCGGAGACTTCCAGGAGTTCATCACCCGCTACGCGTGGGGCGAGATCTGGGACCGCCCCGGCCTCGACCGGCGCTCGCGCAGCTGTGTCACGCTCACCGCCCTGGTCGCGGGCGGCCACCTCGACGAACTCGCCTTCCACACCCGGGCCGCCCTCCGCAACGGCCTCACCCCGGTCGAGATCAAGGAGGTGCTCCTCCAGGCGGCCGTCTACTGCGGCGTACCGGCCGCCAACAGCGCCTTCAAGGTGGCCCAGCAGGTCATCCGCGAGGAGACCACACCCCTGGAGTGAGCCCGCGCCCCCGCCCGGAGGCAGGATGGGAACCATGAAGCTCACCAAGAAGTCGCACGCCTGCGTCCGCCTGGAGAAGGACGGCCGCACGCTCGTCATCGATCCCGGCGTCTTCACCGAGGAGGACGCCGCGGTCGGCGTGGACGCGATCCTCGTGACGCACGAACACCCCGACCACTTCAGCGAGGGGCATCTGCGGGCAGGTCTCGCGGCCAACCCGGACGCGGAGATCTGGACGCTGAAATCCGTCGCCGATCAGCTCTCGGCCGCGTTCCCGGGCCGTGTCCACACCGTCGGTCACGGCGACACCTTCACCGCCGCGGGCTTCGATGTGCAGGTCCACGGCGAACTGCACGCCGTGATCCACCCGGACATCCCGCGGATCACGAACGTCGGCTACCTCGTCGACGGAGGCCGCGTCTTCCACCCCGGCGACGCCCTCACCGTCCCCGAGCACCCGGTCGAGACGCTGATGCTCCCCGTCATGGCCCCCTGGAGCAAGATCTCCGAGGTCATCGACTACGTCCGCGAGGTCAAGCCACAGCGCGCGTACGACATCCACGACGCCCTGCTGACCGACCTCGCGCGCCCCATCTACGACCGCCAGATCGGCGCCCTGGGCGGCTCCGAGCACCTGCGGCTGGCACCGGGGGAGACCGCCGACCTCTGAGTGTCAGAGGCTCCCGGTAGGTTGTGTGGCATGCGTATCGCGACCTGGAACGTGAACTCGATCACCGCCCGTCTCCCGAGGCTGCTGGCCTGGCTGGAGAGCAGCGGCACAGACGTGCTGTGCCTCCAGGAGGCCAAGGTCGCCGCCGAGAAGTTCCCGGTCAGCGAGCTGCGCGAGCTGGGCTACGAGACGGCGGTCCACGCGACCGGCCGGTGGAACGGCGTGGCGGTGATCTCCCGAGTAGGCCTCGAAGACGTCGTCAAGGGCCTGCCCGGAGACCCCGGCTACGACGGCACCGAGGAGCCCCGAGCGGTCTCCGCGACCTGCGGCCCGGTCCGCGTCTGGTCGGTCTACGTTCCGAACGGCCGCGAGGTGGACCACGCCCACTACGCGTACAAGCTCCAGTGGTTCGAGGCCCTCAAGGCAGCCGTCGCGGGCGACGCGACCGGCAGCCGCCCCTTCGCGGTGCTGGGCGACTACAACGTGGCCCCGACGGACGACGACGTCTACGACGTGGCCGCCTTCGAGGGCCTCACCCACGTCACCCCGGCCGAGCGCGCCGCCCTCACCTCCCTGCGCGAGGCCGGCCTCTCGGACGTCGTCCCGCGCCCCCTCAAGTACGACCACCCGTACACGTACTGGGACTACCGCCAGCTCGCCTTCCCCAAGAACCGCGGCATGCGCATCGACCTCGTCTACGGCAACGAGCCCTTCGCCAAGGCGGTCACCGACTCCTACGTGGACCGAGAGGAACGCAAGGGCAAGGGCGCCTCGGACCACGCCCCGGTGGTAGTCGACCTGGACGTCTAGCCGGGCCCCTTCAGGGGCGCGGGGAACCGCGCGACCGGCCACAACGGACCCGCACCCGAGTCGCGACCCGACCTCACCAGGAAGAGCCCGCGCCTACAACAGCCGCAGGTCCACCGACTCGGCCAGCGCGGCGAGCCCCGGTTCCCCCGGATGCAGATGATCCCCGCTGTCGTAAGCGGGGAGAATCCGCGCCGGATGCGCCGGGTCCCGCAACACCGCATCGAAGTCGAGCACCCCGTCGAACCCGGACTTGGACCCGGCCTCTGACCGGATCCACTGGTTCACGGCGACACGTTCGGCGTCAACCGCAGCTGTACACCGAGCCTCCCCCTCGCACGGCGCGATCGTCGCGACCAGCACCCGCAGCCCGCGCCCGCGCGCCCGGTCGGCGATCTCCCGCAGCCCGGCCACGACCTGCTCCGCAGTCGCTCCCCAGCGGACGTCGTTGACCCCTTGGAAGACGACGACGGTACGCGCCGACGTCTGGGCGAGGACATCCCGGTTCAGGCGGTGCAGGGCGCTCACGCCACCCGTGTCCGTGGAGACCCCATCACCCGTGTAGCGGTCGCTCACCACACGGTTCGCCGAGATCCCATGGTTGAGGACCCCATAGCGCGGGACCACACTCTGGTTCCGCAGGCGCCCGGCGAGCACATCGGGCCAGCGCCGGTTCGCGTCCCGCGTCGACTTCTCGCCGTCCGTGATCGAGTCGCCGAGCAGCACGACGGACCCGGGCCCGCCGCCCACGTCGACACCGGTCAGCAGCGGCCAGGTGGTGATCGTCGAGGTGTACGCGTCCGGGCTGCCGTCCCCGGCATGGTCGCCCGGCGTGCTGACGTACGACGTCTGGAGGGCCAGGCTGTGCACGGGTGCCGCCGTCACCGTCCCGGGCAGATGGAAGCTCACGAGGAGGTTGGCGTCCGCGGGGACGTCGAAGGCCAGCCGATCGCTGAACGCCTGTGCTCCCGCCGGGATCTCGGTGCCCGCCGCACCCCGGAACGACAGCGGCACGGGCGCGCTGCGCGGACTGGCGCCGGACGCCTGCACGGCCACCGTCGCGCTGCCGATCCGTACGGGCGCGGCGGCGAAGGTGTTGTCGAGCCGGATCCGCACCCGCGGTCCGCCCGTCGAGGTGTGCACCACGAGCCGCAGCGTCCGGTCGGTCCACGGCCCGACCGCCGTGTAGCCGGAGGCCGACGCGGCCCAACTTCCGGTCCAGCCACGGGAGTCGGCGCGCACCGAGAGTGAGAACACATGCAGGTCGGTGTTGCGCGGCAGCTCCACCGAAGCCACCTCGCGCCCCTGGACGATCGGCACGGTGACGACGTACAGCCTTGCCTTCTCGGCGAGTTGGCCGCCGGGCGTGTTGATGTGCGGCAGGGCCACGGCCTTGGTGGCGAGCGGTCCGCCGCGCCAGTCGGACGCGGTCAGCCGGTAGGAGGATCGCGAGCCGTTCGCGTACCGCACCACCCCCGTGCCGCTCTGATCGCCGCCGCCGGTGCCCGCCACCAGGAAGGCGAGCGCGTCACCGCGGCCTGCGACCCGTACGGACTGGCCGTCGGCGCGTACGTTGTCGGGCTCGCCCGCGGCCCGGCGGGGCCAGGTCAGCCGGGCGCCCTGGACCGTCAGCGAGCGTCCTGGTGTCCAGCCTGCGGCGGTCAGGTCCTGCGCCGACAGGGAGCCGCCGGAGCCGTCGAAGTCCGCCTCGCCGGGCCGCGCGTCGTCGCTGACGGCGGTGTTGTCGAAGTGCCGCTCCAGCGGCAGCGGCCTCTCCTTGGCGGGTACCGAGGGCAGCGCGGGCACCTCGGACACCGTAGGCGACTCAGCCGTGGCGGCCGTCGCCGGGACCGTCACCGCCGCCGAGAGCAGAGCGAGAACGACGGCCGTACCCCAGACACGTCGGCGCACACCGACTCCTCCCACTTACGACTCACGGACCAACGACTCACGGACCAACGGCTCCCGAACCGCTCGGGCACGGTTCGCCGACGAGGTGACAGATGCACCGTGAAGCTAAAGAGGCGGCAGGGACTCGTCAATGATCCGGGCGCGAACTCGGCGCGAACTCCCTGGGAACAGGCGTTCCGCGTGCCCTGTGGTGCGCCGGGCGATAGGGATGACAGGCTGGGTGTATGAACATCCCTTTCCTGGGCAACTGGCGCAAGAAGCGGGGCCCTGCCGGAGGAGTCGCGGTCTTCTCCGACAGTGAGAGCGACCGCGAGGGGGTGGCCGAACTGCTCTCCGAGTGCGAGCTGCTGCGCTCTCAGGCACATCAGGCGGGGGTCGAACTCGACGACTCCGCGGCCTCGTTGGAGGCGCTGGACCAGTTGGTGCCGCGCTGGCGGGACGACGAGGAGAGCCTGCCCTGGCTGGGCAACGACGCCGGCCTCTATCTCGGCACGGTCATCGTGCGCACGGTGCCCGGCGCCGTCTGGGAGATCTGGCCGGGCGGCCAGCCGGTCGTACGACTGGCCTCCGGCCGTGAGTTCGACGTGGTTTCCGTCGGTCACGAATGGGCGGCCAGCGGTGCTCCCGAACTCTCGCAGCTGTACGCCGAGGTCGCGGAAGCGTAAGGTTCAGGCCCTGGCTGCCGCCTTAAATACGGCTAATGCCCGAAAAGTGCGTGTCGGGTATTAACTCCACTCTTGTGTGGATAGCTTGCGGGAATCGCGACACAGCTGAGAGTGGGTAGGGCTGAGGATGGCCGTCGATCCGTTGATCGAGCTGCGTGACGTCAACAAGTACTTCGGGGAGCTGCATGTCCTACAGGACATCAACCTCACCGTCGGCAAGGGGGAGGTGGTCGTGGTCATCGGCCCTTCGGGGTCGGGGAAATCGACTCTGTGCAGGGCCATCAACAGGCTGGAGACGATCCGTTCCGGGGAGATCAAACTCGACGGGAAGCTGCTGCCGGAGGAGGGCAAGGACCTCGCCATGCTCCGCGCCGAGGTCGGGATGGTCTTCCAGGCGTTCAACCTCTTCGCGCACAAGACGGTCCTGCAGAACGTCTCGCTCGGTCAGATCAAGGTGCGTGGCCGCAAGAAGGCCGAGGCCGACAAGCGCTCGCTCGAACTCCTGGACCGCGTGGGCCTCGTCTCGCAGGCTCCGAAGTACCCGGCCCAGCTCTCCGGCGGCCAGCAGCAGCGCGTGGCCATCGCCCGCGCCCTCGCCATGGACCCCAAGGCGCTCCTCTTCGACGAGCCGACCTCGGCACTCGACCCGGAGATGATCAACGAGGTCCTGGAGGTCATGCAGCAACTCGCGAGCGAGGGCATGACCATGGTGGTCGTCACCCACGAAATGGGCTTCGCCCGCTCGGCCGCGAACCGTGTCGTCTTCATGTCCGACGGCCGCATCGTCGAGGACCGCACGCCCGAGGAGTTCTTCACCAACCCGCGCAGCGACCGCGCCAAGGACTTCCTCTCGAAGATCCTCAAGCACTGAGCGGGGGGAGCGAGATCATGATCACACTCCCGACGCCACTCCCGTTCCTGTCCCAACTCCACGTCCACGGAACGGAGTTGATTCCGGCGCCCGGATCCGGTGCGAAGTCCCCCCGGGGCGACGGGCCGACCGGGCCGAACCTCGACTACGATATGCCGTTCACTGCCGTGGTGATGGGGACAGAGGCCGTGGACACCACCCCGGCCGAACCAGGGACGCTGCTGCCGGGCACGCGGTAGCGAGGGGCAATGGCCCGCCCGGCAGCAGCCGGAGATCACTGCTCGCGCAGCGGTACCGACACGTACGACTGGTCGGCCGCGGGCGAGGAGAAGGTCAGCTGCGCGCCGGTCGGGTTGTGCTCGATGTAGAGCGGGTCGACCGTGTCGACCACCAGGGCGAGTCGATGCCCTGCCGGGACGTCGTAGGCCGTGGAGAACAACTCCAGGTCGACGCCGAACGGCTTGCCGGGCGTCTGCCCGTGGAAGGTGTACGGCGCGTTGCTGACCAGCTTGCCGAGGCCGAGCGGGCCCACGTCGTAGAGGTACGCGACGAGGGTGCCGCTCTCCTTGGTACTCGTGAGGGTTGTGTGCAATTTCGTGGTGCCGCGCACCCGTTGGGCGCTCGCGTACTTCTCCGACTGCCAGACCGCCGCGTACCGGCGGGGCAGCAGCGGGATCGACGCCACCGGCGGCAGTTGGGCGAGCTGGTCGAGGATGCTGGACAGGAAGATGATCCCGCCGTCCGCGCCCGAGTTGACGTTCGCGCGGATCGTGGTGGAGCCCGCGAGGGCGATCTTCTTGCGTGTCGCGCCGACCGACTTCCAGTCCGGGTAGCCCTCGTAGCCGCCGGTGGAACGGGACTTGAGCTGGACCGGCTGCTCACGGTCGATGCCGTTGTCCACGCCCTTGAGGTAGTGGTCGAACCAGCGGCTCGTGTCCGTCCACACGTCGTTGGGGAGCCCGAACAGGCCTGTCACCTCGGCGGTGGCGTGGTCGCCCGGCCGGTACTCCAGCCGCTTCGGGCCGGTCAACTGCTCGTAGAACTCGGCGTATTGGTTGGGCGGGAAGATCGTGTCGCCCCAACCGTTGGCGAGCAGGATCGCCGCGCCGTTCTTGTTGAGCTGGTCGACGTAGGTCGAGGGGGAACGTTTCTTCCCCCAGGCGATCAGCTCCTGCTCCTTGTCGAGATTGGATGCGAAGAAGTCCTTGAAGATCTGCTGGAGTTCGGCGCTGGGGCGGCCGGTGATCTGGCCCGCGCCGTTGAGCAGGGCGGCGGCCTGGGAGTGCTGGGTGCGGCCCGAGTAGATCGAGTCGATGAGGTCGGCCCAGCCGCTGAGGGACGCGACGGCCTTGACGCGCTTGTCGTGCGCGGCGGCGAGCAGGCTGATGCCGGCGCCGTACGAGACGCCCGCCATGCCGATGTTCCGGGCGTCGGACGGGGTGTTGGCGAGGGCCCAGTCGATGACCTTTGACGCGTCGGCTATGTCGGGTGGACCCGCTACTTCTATCTCTCCGCCCGACTGCCAGAAGCCGCGGACGTTGTAACTGACCACGACATAGCCGGAGTCGGCGAGTTTCTGGGCCTGGGCGAGATACTCGACCTGGGGCAGGCCCCAGCTCGTGGGCAGCACGATGAGCGGGTAGGCGCGGGTGGCGTCGGCGTTCGCGGGCATGACGACATTGGCCTTGAGGACGGTGCCGCCGTCCCCGGTGATGTCGACGAACCGGACGGCGGCGGGTGCCGCCTGTGCGGCCGGGGCGAGCCCGAGAGCCGTGCCGGCGATCAGGGTCGCCGAGACGACACCTACGGCGGTGGTACGCAGAGCCTTGCGCGGATGTCCCACAGGTCACTCCTCACACGTGTAAGTGCCAAAGTGACCCGACGGTAACCTCGTTGCCTTACCGCAAGTAACCCGTCGGTAAGTTACGCACGAGTAACGATTGTTGAAATGTGCTGGAACCTAGGAGGCGCGGTGGGTGCTCCGTGCGGGAACCGCAGGCAGTGGGGTCTGTGAGGCGCGAGTGACGTCCGCGACGAGCTCGACGACATCCGGCCCGTACGCCTGGGAGTTCACGACCTTCAGGAGGATCACGAAGGAGTTGTTGCCGTGCTTGCGGGCCAGCCGTTCGTGGTTGCGCGCCACATAGCGGGTCGCGGCCTGGTTGGTGATCGCGCGCTGCCCGCAGAAGAGGAAGACGGGCCGTGCCGTGTTGCCCGCAGTGAGCCGGGCGAGGATCACGTACTCGCCCTTGCCGGGCTCCAGCCGGTAGCGCTCGCTGCCTATCTGGAACGCGCCGCGGTCCGGGCCCGGTTCGGGGTCGACGTTGACGCGGATGCCCGGCAGCAGCGAGTGCAGATGCGCGGCCATGCGCCGGTTCGACGACGGCCCGCCCACGCAGAACTCCGTGCGCTCCCCGAAGCCCTGCTGTGCCGCGTCGTGCGCGATGACCTGGGCGTGGGCGCCGCAGTCCTTGATCAGGGCGGAGAGTTCGAGCAGCGCGAAGACGTCATGGCGCATCACCGAGAGTTCCGCGCCGCCGGCCTCGCGGTTGACCACCAGGAGCGACTCGGAGTTGTCGGGCAGGCCGAAGAAGGCCTGCTTGCGGCGCAGCTTGCGCTTCCACAGGTACGTACGGGCGAGCCAGCCCAGCGCGGCGCTGAGGCCGGCGGCGACCACGCCGAGGACGATGTTGCGCACGTCGTCATTCATGGGCGCGCATGCTAGCGGGCACCTGCACCGGTGTTCGAGAGGGACCTGACGCGGCCATGCCCAGGAGTTACGCTGCGCAGACGGTCGTTAACTGGAGGTACGGATGGGGCGCTCGGGCGCGCGGAGTCTGGCTGTGGTGGCGGTTTCGGCCGCGGTGATGTCGGTGGGGGCGGCACCGCCCTCTTCAGGACCTTCCGGGGGCTCGGGCCCGGCCGAGAAGGTGCCGGTCGCCGTCGGGTACGGCGGGGCCGTCGCGAGCGTGGACGCGGACGCCTCGGCCGCCGGGATCGAGATCCTCCGCAAGGGCGGGAACGCGGTGGACGCGGCCGTCGCCACGGCGGCGGCGCTCGGCGTCACCGAGCCGTACTCGTCGGGCATCGGAGGGGGCGGCTACTTCGTCTACTACGACGCCAAGTCCCGTACGGTGCGGACGATCGACGGACGTGAGACGGCGCCCCTGACGGCCGACTCGGGGCTCTTCCTGGAGAACGGCCAGCCGATCCCGTTCGCCGACGCGGTGACCAGCGGTCTGGGCGTGGGCACGCCCGGGACTCCCGCCACCTGGCAGAAGGCGTTGGACAGCTGGGGCAGCAAGGGGCTCGGATCGCTGCTGAAGCCCGCGGAGCGGCTCGCGCGCGACGGGTTCACCGTCGACGCCACGTTCCGCTCGCAGACCGAGTCCAACGAGGCGAGGTTCCGGAACTTCCCCGACACGGCCGAGCTGTTCCTGCCGGGTGGTTCGCTGCCGGTCGTCGGCTCGACGTTCAAGAACCCCGATCTCGCCCGTACGTACGAGGAGTTGGGCCGCAAGGGCGTGGGCGGGCTCTATCGCGGCAAGCTGGCCAAGGACATCGTCGCCACGGTGAACAAGCCGCCGGTGGACCCGGCTTCGGGCTACAACGCGCGCCCCGGCGAGCTGTCCCTGAAGGACCTGGCGAAGTACGAGGCGAAGAGGCAGGCGCCCACGAAGGCCTCGTACCGCGGGCTGGGCGTCTACTCGATCGCGCCCTCGTCCTCCGGTGGCACCACGGTCGGGGAGGCTCTCAACATCCTGGAGAACACCGACCTTTCGAAGGCCACGGACGTCCAGTACCTGCACCGCTACATCGAGGCGAGCCGGATCGCCTTCGCGGACCGGGGGCGCTGGGTGGGCGACCCTGCCTTCGAGGACGTACCGACGAAGGAACTCCTCTCGCAGAAGTACGCCGACTCGCGCGAGTGCCTCATCAAGGACGACGCGGTGCTGACGAGCCCGCTGGCGCCCGGCGACCCGCGCGACCCGGCGGCGTGCGCGGCCGGTGGCAAGGCCGCGCCGACGACGTACGAGGGCGAGAACACGACCCACCTCACGGCGGCCGACAAGTGGGGCAACGTCGTCGCGTACACCCTCACCATCGAGCAGACCGGCGGCAGCGGGATCACCGTCCCGGACCGGGGCTTCATCCTCAACAACGAGCTGACGGACTTCTCCTTCGCGCCGGCGAGCCCGGCCGTGCACGACCCGAACCTGCCGGGTCCTGGCAAGCGTCCGCGCTCGTCGATCTCGCCGACGATCGTCCTCGACTCTCACGCCAAGCCGGTGGTGGCGCTGGGCTCGCCCGGCGGCGCGACCATCGTCACGACGGTCCTGCAGACGCTGACCGGGTTCGTCGACCGGGGCCTCCCGCTCGTCGACGCGATCGCCGCCCCGCGTGCCAGCCAGCGCAACCAGACGACCACCGAGCTCGAACCGGGCCTGTGGAACAGCCCGTTGAGGGCCCAGCTGGAGTCTCTGGGCCACGGCTTCCGGCAGAACCCGGAGATCGGCGCGGCGACCGGCGTCCAACGCCTCCCGAACGGCAAGTGGCTGGCGGCGGCCGAGACCGTCCGCCGGGGCGGCGGGTCGGCGATGGTGGTGCGGCCGGCGCCGTAGGCCGGGGGCCGTCGGGCCGTCGGATCCGTGAGGCCCCGGCAGAGGGGCGGCGGGTGGTCAGCGGGCCGTCAGGATGCGCGGCCCCGCGTCCGTGATGGCCACCGTGTGTTCCGCGTGGGCCGCCCGGGTGCCGTCGTTCGTGCGGAGGGTCCAGCCGTCGGCGGCGGCGTGGTACTCGTCGGTGCCGCCGGCGATGAGCATCGGCTCGATGGCGAGGGCCATGCCGTGCCGCAGCGGCAGGCCGCGGCCGGGCCGCCCCTCGTTCGGCACGGGCGGGTCCTCGTGCATGCGGCGGCCTATTCCGTGGCCGCCGAAGCCGTCCGGGATGCCGTACCCCGCCGCGCGGCACACCGTGCCGATCGCGTGCGCGATGTCGCCGATGCGGTTGCCGACGACGGCCGCCTCGATGCCCGCCGCGAGGGCGCGCTCGGCGGTCTCGACGAGGTGCAGGTCGGCGGGGCGCGGTGTGCCGACCACGAAGCTGATCGCCGAGTCGCCCACCCAGCCGCCGAGTTCGGCGCCGAAGTCGATCGAGACCAGGTCGCCGTCGCGCAGCCGGTAGCCGGTCGGGATGCCGTGCACGATCGCGTCGTTCACGGAGGCGCAGATGACGGCCGGGAAGGGCACGGGAGCGAAGGAGGGGCGATAGCCGAGGAAGGGGGAGCCCGCGCCCGCGTCCCGCAGGACCTGGTGCGCGACCTCGTCCAGCTCCAGGAGCGAGACGCCCACGCCGGCGGCCTCCCGCACCGCCGTGAGGGCCCGGGCCACGACCTGGCCCGCTTCGTACATCGCGTCGATAGACGTGTCCGTCTTCAGTTCCACCATGCCAATTACTATACCGGTCGAGGTGTGGGCGGTGACCTCCGCCCGCCTATTCAAATAACGGTCGCCGGTATTAGGGTGGGCGCATGGTGCGAACCCCGCTGACCCCCGAAGAGCACGAACGCGGCGAGCGGCTCGGCAAGCTGCTGCGTGAGGCCCGCGGTGGCCGCAGCATGGTGGAGATCGCCGCGAGCGCGGGCATCTCCGCCGAGACCCTCCGCAAGATCGAGACCGGTCGCGCGCCGACCCCCGCCTTCTTCACGGTGGCGGCGCTGGCGCGGGTGCTGGGCCTCTCGATGGACGAGATCGCGGGCACGTGTGCGCTCGCCCCGGCGTGACGCGCAGGTGACGCCCCGTCAAGTCCGGGACCTCTCGTGTCGGAATCCCTCGTTCTGGGGCCCCTCACGTCACGTTCCGGGTCAGTAACCGCACTCTGCGTCCGGGTCGAAAACTCGTTGTAGCCATTCCGTAACACGAACGGTGTTTTCTATCGAACCGGAGTACTCCAGTCTGGCGTGGGGTGAAGGTAATGGCGGTGGAACAACTCCCGGGCCAGGTGCGGGAGTTCGCGCAATATCTCAATGGCCTGCTGTCCCGGCTGGACCAGGGCGGCGGCTGGTGCGGCGTGTTCTGGCAGCGCGACCCCGAGGGGATGCGGGCCTGTCTGGACGGTACGGAGGTGCCGCCCTGGGACGTCGTGCAGGCGCTCCTCCAGGATGTCGCCGCGGAGTTCGGCGACCGGGCCGCCGCCCAGGAGTCCGACCGGGCGCGGGTACTGCACGGCGCGTCCCTCGCCGCGTACGACGGGCGGCCCGGTGGCCGCGACGCCCTCAGCGACCGCCTCGACGTCATGCTCCGCGAACAGCGCTACGCCGCCGAACGGCTCTCGGAACTCGGCCGCTCATTGCGTACGGCCACCGGCCCGGAAGAGGCCGAGTCCTACCGCATCGACCTGGCCTGGGCCCGCGACGACCACGACCGCGCGACCGCCCGCTGCACCGAACTCCGTTCCCGCATGGACGAGTTGGACCAACGCGCGGTCGGCGGCCGGGCGCAGGGAGCGCTGACCATCCCGCCCGGCGAGATCGGCACCGACGTCTTCTGGGACGAGGAGCCCCGGAACGAGGAGCCCCGGAGCGACCGGAGCGGTGGCGCGAGCGCCGGGCCGTCCACGGGACGCGGGGGCCCGCAGCGCCCCGCGCCGGACGAGGACGACTGGCCGGACCTCTGGCGCGACGCGTCCGCGGACCGGGCCGCCGGGGAGGCCGCCAGACAAGCGGCCGAGAGCGGCTGGCAGGCCGCGGCACCCGCTCCCGAGGCGGCTCCGCGCCCCACGGCCGCCCGGGAGGACGAGGCGGCGGCCCCCGAGACTCCGGAGCCCGCCAAGGGCCGCGCCTCCAAGCAGCGCTCGAAGCGCCGTGCGCGTGGCAGCGCCCGGTTCGCCGGGATGATGGACGAGGACGCCGCCGCGGCTGCCGCACCGGCCATGCCCGTGCCGTCCACCGCGGAGCCCACGCTGCGCGGGGCCCGCTTCGCCGGAGTCGCCGAGGAGCCCGCGCGGCCGAAGGCGCGGCGTGAGCCGCTGGACGACGAGGCGCGCCGGACCACCGTCCAGACCGTCGAGCGGCTCGTCCGGCTGCGGCGGGAGGGCCACAGCGGTGAGGCCCACGCCGTACTGGTCGAGGCCGCGTACTGGCCCGCCGCCCGTTTCCCGCTCCTCGCCGCCGAGCTCCACCGCGCGGGCCTGGGCGCCGACTGGGCCACCCTCCTCTGGGAGGCCGCCTCCCTGCCCGCCGACCGCCTGGTCGCCGCCGCCGACGCGCTCGCGGTGGCGGGACGCACCGCGGACGGCGACCAGATGCTCCGCCAGGGCGTCGTGCGCCCCGCCCCGGAGATAGGCGAGGCCGTGATGGGCCTGGTCGGGGAGGACCGTCACCGCGAGGTCCGGGCGCTCCTCGACGCGTACGTCCGCATCCGCACCCCCGAAGAGGCCGCCCGCAGCGTCGAGACCGACCCGCCCCGCCTCATCCCCCTCCTCCTCGAAGCGGCCCGCCACGTCTCACAACAACGCCACTGGGACCTGATCCACGCCCTCAGGGTCGCGGGCTACACGGCTTGAGCTGTCCCGGACCGGGGAAGGGTTCACCTCCCGAGGCCCCGGCCCACCTACAAGGGGCGCGGGGAACTGCGCGACCAGCCCACGACTGCCGGCACCCACCCACTCACCGTCACCCACCCTCCCTCGCTAACCCACGAGGGTAGGAAACAAGATCGACTCAGCCGGTTAACGACGATGGTCTTGCCCAGCGCAGCGCCTCCGCTTACTTTCGGGGCTCTACGCCCATCATCTACGGGCGTAGAAGCTCTCTGACGTCCCGTCGAAGGAGCAGCTCATGGCCAACGTCGTACGCGCCGCTCTGGTCCAGGCCACCTGGACCGGCGACACCGCATCCATGGTCGCCAAGCACGAGGAGCACGCCCGCGAGGCGGCCCGTCAGGGTGCGAAGATCATCGGATTCCAGGAAGTCTTCAACGCCCCCTACTTCTGCCAGGTCCAGGAGCCGGAGCACTACCGCTGGGCGGAACCGGTACCGGACGGCCCCACGGTCACCCGTATGCAGGAGCTCGCCCGCGAGACCGGCATGGTCGTCGTGGTCCCGGTCTTCGAGGTCGAACAGTCCGGCTTCTACTTCAACACGGCCGCGGTGATCGACGCCGACGGCACGTACCTCGGCAAGTACCGCAAGCACCACATCCCTCAGGTCAAGGGCTTCTGGGAGAAGTACTACTTCAAGCCGGGCAACCTCGGCTGGCCCGTCTTCGACACCGCGGTCGGCAAGGTCGGCGTCTACATCTGCTACGACCGGCACTTCCCGGAGGGCTGGCGCCAGCTCGGCCTGAACGGCGCGCAGCTCGTCTACAACCCGTCGGCGACCTCCCGCGGTCTGTCCTCCCACCTCTGGCAGCTGGAGCAGCCCGCCGCGGCCGTCGCGAACGAGTACTACATCGCCGCGATCAACCGTGTCGGCGAGGAGGAGTACGGGGACAACGACTTCTACGGGACGTCGTACTTCGTCGACCCGCGCGGCCAGTTCGTCGGCGAGACCGCGAGCGACAAGAGCGAGGAACTCGTCGTCCGCGACCTCGACTTCGACCTGATCGAGGAGGTCCGCCAGCAGTGGGCCTTCTACCGGGACCGTCGCCCCGACGCCTACGAAGGGCTGGTGCAGCCGTGACGACAGACGCCTCCCCGAGCCCGGCCCACGGCTCGGCCAAGCACCTGTACCAGCGCCACCAGGCCGTCCTCCCCGACTGGCTGGCCGTCTACTACGCCGACCCGATCGAGCTCACCCACGGCGAGGGCCGCCACGTCTGGGACGCCGAGGGCAACAAGTACCTCGACTTCTTCGGCGGCATCCTCACCACGATGACCGCGCACGCCCTGCCCGAGGTGACGAAGGCCGTCAGCGAGCAGGCCGGCCGGATCATCCACTCCTCCACGCTGTATCTCAACCGGCCGATGGTCGACCTGGCCGAGCGGATCGCCAAGCTGTCGGGCATCCCGGACGCGCGCGTGTTCTTCACGACCTCCGGCACCGAGGCCAACGACACGGCCCTGCTGCTGGCCACCGCGTACCGCCGCAGCAACCAGATCCTGGCGATGCGCAACAGCTACCACGGCCGCTCGTTCACCTCGGTCGGCATCACCGGCAACAAGGGCTGGTCACCGACCAGCCTCTCGCCCCTCCAGACGCTGTACGTGCACGGCGGCGTCCGCACCCGAGGCCCGTACGCCGATCTCGACGACGCCGGCTTCATCGCGGCCTGCGTCGCCGACCTGGAGGACCTGCTCGGCCACGTCCGCCCGCCCGCGGCCCTGATCGCCGAGCCCATCCAGGGAGTCGGCGGCTTCACCGCACCGCCGGACGGCCTGTACGCGGCGTTCCGCGAGGTCCTCCAGGAGCGCGGCATCCTCTGGATCGCCGACGAGGTGCAGACCGGCTGGGGCAGGACCGGCGACAACTTCTGGGGCTGGCAGGCGCACGGCCAGAACGGTCCGCCGGACATACTCACCTTCGCCAAGGGCATCGGCAACGGCATGTCCATCGGCGGTGTCGTCGCCCGCGCCGAGGTCATGAACTGCCTGGACTCCAACTCCATCTCGACGTTCGGCGGCACCCAGATCACCATGGCCGCGGGCCTCGCCAACCTCACGTACCTCCTGGAACACGACCTCCAGGGCAACGCCCGCCGTGTCGGCGGCCTGCTCATCGAGCGACTGCGGGCCATCGCGGCGCAACTGCCGGGCGTACGGGAGGTCCGGGGCCGGGGTCTCATGATCGGCGTCGAGCTGGTGAAGCCCGGCACCGACCAGGCCGACCCGGACGGGGCCGCCGCCGTGCTCGAAGCGGCCCGCGAGGGAGGCCTGTTGATCGGCAAGGGCGGTGGCCACAACACCAGCGTCCTGCGCATCGCCCCACCGCTGTCGCTCACCGTCGCGGAGGCCGAGGAGGGCGCCGCGATCCTGGAGCGCGCTCTGCGGAGCACTCAGTTCTGAGAGGCGCTCGGTTCTGACGGTCGGTCGGGTCTGGCGAACGGTCAGGCCCGAGCGGCAGTCGTCTCCGGGCGGCAGTCGGTTCCGAGGAGCGTTCAGCAACGCAAGATTGAAGGTTCGCCGCATGACCACCGCCTTGGAACCCGCCCTGTCGGTCCGTCAGGTCCTCGCCCTGGAGCGGGTGCTCGCCGGGGAACCCGAGGTGGTGGCCGGCGCCGGCCAGCTCGACCGGCCCGTGCGCTGGGTGCACGTCGCCGAGGCCGCCGACGTCGGCGTGATGCTCAGCGGCGGCGAGATGGTCCTCACCACCGGGGTGCTGCTCGCGGGCGACCCGGAGGCCCAGGCCGAGTACATCCGCTCACTGCACCGCGCGGAGGCCTCGGCCGTCGTCCTCGGACTCGGCCGGGCCTTCCCGACCCCGCCCGAGGTGATGCGCCGGGCGGCCGAGCGGTGCGGGCTGCCGATGATCGTCCTGCACCGCCCTTTCCCCTTCGCCGAGTTGACCGAAGAGGTCCAATCCAGGCTCGTACGACGGAAGTTCGCGGCCGTCAGCCTGTCGGAGTCCGTCCGGACGGCGCTGACCGGGCTCATCACGGCGGGCGCACCGCTGCAGCGGATGCTCGACGAGATCGCCTCGCACAGCGCGTGTCCCGTCGTCGTCACCAACCTCGCCCACCGCGTCCTCGCCACGGCGGGGGAGCGGTCCGCGGTCGACGACGTGCTGCGTGACTGGGAGCGCATCGCGCGGCAGGCCGGCGGCAGCGAGGGCGACGGCTGGGTCCGGGCCGAACTGGGCGGACGTGGCGAGCGCTGGGGCCGCATCGTGCTGTGCGGCTACCGCGGCGACGCCGCCACCGGACGGCTGCTGGCCGACCGCGGGGCCGAGGCACTGGTCCTGCACCGCATGCTCGGCGGCACCGTGCACTCCTGGGAGGAGCAGTCCGCCGAGAGCCTGCTCACCGACCTCGTCTCCGGAGTCGTACCGGCCCGCCAACTGCTGCCCCGGGCCCGGGCGGCCGGACTGCCGGTCAACCGCCGGACGTTCGTCCCCCTGGTCGTACGGGACGCGGAGGCGGCCCAACTCGACCGCGTACTGCGCCTGTTGGGGCTGCCCGGGCTCGTCGCCGAGCTGGCCGACGGGGTCATCGCCGTACTGCTGAGCCTGGCCAGGGACCAGGACGCGGAGGCCCTCGCCGCCCACTTCGCCACCCGGCTGCGTACGGAGGCGGGCGGTGGTGCGGCCGACGCCTGCAAGGCGGCCGTCGTCGCGGCGGCCGACGCGCGGACCGGGTGGGACGACGTGCCCGCCGGGCTGCGCGAGGCCCGGCACGTGGCCGACGCCGTCGCCGAGAGCCCCGCCGGACTCGACCTGCCGGTCGTGGTGCGGCTGCGGGACGTCCATCTGCGCGGGCTGGTCCGGCTGCTGCGGGACGACCCGCACGTGCAGTCCTTCGCCGAGCGCGAACTGGACGGACTGCTGTGCGGGGCCGACGCCGAGTCGGAGCTGCTGCCGGTGCTGCGGACGTATCTCGCCACCGGGCGCAACAAGTCGCGTACCGCACAGCTCCACCATGTCTCGCGACCCGCGCTGTACCGGCGGCTGGAAGCGATAGAGGCGCGGCTGCGGGTCGATCTCGACGACTTCGAGCAGGCGGCCTCCGTACACATCGCCCTCCTCGCGCACGACGCGCAACAGGGCTGAGACTCTCGACGCGCAACAGCTCCGAAACACAGAAAGACCTGGGAAAACGGTGGTGAAACATGGGCCTTGGCAAGGGTGACACCGTGGAACGCCACACGCCCTCAGACGTGACACGCTGCAACTCAAAGAGGACTTCCGGACTTCCTAGGCTCGCCGCACACCCAGCGACCGGAGGTCCCGATGAGCAGAGTGATCCGCGCCGCCGTCTTCCAGACCGCGTGGACGGGCGACAAGGAATCGATGATCCAGGTCCACGAGCAGGCGGCCCGCGACGCGGCCGCACAGGGTGCTCAGGTCCTGTGCTTCCAGGAGCTGTTCTACGGGCCCTATTTCTGCCAGGTCCAGGACAAGGCGTTCTACGAGTACGCCGAACAGATCCCCGAGGGCCCGATCGTCCAGCGCTTCCAGGCGCTCGCCAGGGAACTGGGCATCGTCCTCGTCCTGCCGATGTACGAGGAGGAGCAGCCAGGTGTCCTCTACAACACCGCGGCGGTGATCGACGCCGACGGCTCGTACCTCGGCAAGTACCGCAAGCACCACATCCCGCAGGTCGAGGGCTTCTGGGAGAAGTTCTACTTCCGCCCCGGCAACGCCGGTTGGCCGATCTTCGACACCGCGGTCGGCAAGATCGGCGTCTACATCTGCTACGACCGGCACTTCCCGGAGGGCTGGCGCGCGCTGGGTCTCGCCGGGGCCGAGATCGTCTTCAACCCGTCGGCCACCTCGCGCGGACTGTCCGCCTACCTCTGGCAGTTGGAGCAGCCGGCCGCGGCCGTCGCCAACGAGTACTTCGTGGGCGCCATCAACCGCGTGGGCGTGGAGGAGCTGGGCTCCAACGACTTCTACGGCACCTCGTACTTCGTGGACCCGGAGGCCCAGTTCGTCGGGGAGGTGGCGAGCGACAAGGAGACCGAACTCGTCGTCCGCGACCTGGACATGGCCAAACTCCGCGCGGTACGCGACCGCTGGCAGTTCTACCGCGACCGCCGCCCCGAGGCGTACGAGCCCCTGACGGCTCCCTGACCGGGGGGTACGTCGGAGGCCCCCCGCGCCCCTGTCTTTTAGGGGCGCGGGGAACTGCGCGACCAGCCACGACGTGCCCGCACATACCCACCGCCGCATTCCACCGGGGTGCCGACGATCAGGAGAGGGAACATGAGCAGCCGTACAGTCATCCGCGGTGGCCTAGTCATCACCGCGTCCGACGAACTCCACGCGGACGTCCTGGTAGAGGACGGCCGCATCGCCGCCCTCGCCGCGAGCGGCACCCCCGCCGCCGAGGCCTGGACGGCCGAGCGGACCATCGACGCCACCGGGAAGTACGTGATCCCGGGCGGCGTCGACGCCCACACCCACATGGAGCTGCCGTTCGGCGGCACCTTCGCCTCCGACTCCTTCGAGACCGGCACCCGGGCCGCGGCCTGGGGCGGCACGACCACGATCGTCGACTTCGCGGTGCAGAGCGTCGGCCACTCGCTGCGCGAGGGCCTCGACGCCTGGAACGCCAAGGCCGACGGCAAGTGCGCCATCGACTACGCCTTCCACATGATCGTCTCCGACGTGAACCAGGACACGCTCAAGGAGATGGACCTGCTGGTCGAGGAGGGCGTCACCTCCTTCAAGCAGTTCATGGCCTACCCCGGCGTCTTCTACAGCGACGACGGCCAGATCCTGCGCGCCATGCAGCGCTCCGCCGAGAACGGCGGCCTGATCATGATGCACGCGGAGAACGGCATCGCGATCGACGTGCTGGTGGAGCAGGCGCTGGCCAGGGGCGAGACCGACCCCCGGTACCACGGGGAGGTCCGCAAGGCCCTCCTCGAAGCCGAGGCCACCCACCGTGCCATCAAGCTCGCCCAGGTCGCCGGAGCGCCGCTGTACGTCGTGCACGTCTCGGCGCAGCAGGCGGTCGCCGAGCTGACCCGGGCGCGCGACGAGGGCCTGAACGTCTTCGGCGAGACCTGCCCGCAGTACCTGTTCCTGTCGACCGACAACCTCGCGGAGCCCGACTTCGAGGGCGCCAAGTACGTGTGCTCGACGCCGCTGCGGCCCAAGGAGCACCAGGCCGCCCTGTGGCGGGGTCTGCGGACCAACGACCTCCAGGTCGTCTCCACCGACCACTGCCCCTTCTGCTTCGTCGGCCAGAAGGAGCTGGGCCGCGGCAACTTCTCGAAGATCCCCAACGGGCTCCCGGGCGTCGAGAACCGCATGGACCTGCTCCACCAGGCCGTCGTCGACGGACACATCACGCGCCGCCGCTGGATCGAGATCGCCTGCGCCACCCCGGCCCGGATGTTCGGCCTGTACCCGAAGAAGGGCACGATCGCGCCGGGCGCCGACGCGGACGTCGTCATCTACGACCCGCACGCCGAGCAGGTCATGTCCGCCGAGACGCACCACATGAACGTCGACTACTCGGCGTACGAGGGCAAGCGCACCACCGGCCGCGTCGAGACGGTCCTCTCGCGGGGCGAACTCGTCATCACCGAGCGGGAGTTCACCGGGCGCGCCGGGCACGGCGTCTACACCCCCCGCTCCACCTGTCAGTACCTTCTCTGAGCGACTAGGAGTGGCGCCATGGACTTCGGACTCGTCCTGCAGACAGACCCACCTGCCTCCCGCGTCATCAGCCTGATGAAGCGGGCCGAGCGCAACGGCTTCACGTACGGCTGGACGTTCGACTCCGCCGTGCTCTGGCAGGAGCCGTTCGTGATCTACAGTCAGATCCTTTCCAACACGACCAAGTTGAAGGTCGGCCCGATGGTGACGAACCCGGGCACCCGCACCTGGGAGGTCACCGCCTCGACCTTCGCCACGCTCAACGACATGTTCGGCAACCGCACGGTCTGCGGTATCGGGCGCGGCGACTCGGCGATGCGTGTGGCCGGCCGCAAGCCCAACACGCTCGCCCGGATCAGCGAGGCCATGAAGGTCATCCGGGCGCTCGGGCGTGGTGACGAGGCGGACCTCGGCGGCACCGTCATCAAGTTCCCGTGGATCAAGCCCGGCGCCGAACTCCCCGTCTGGATGGCCGCGTACGGCCCCAAGGCGCTGAAGATGACCGGTGAGGAGGCCGACGGCTTCATCCTCCAGCTCGCCGACCTCTACTTGACCGAGTACATGGTCAAGGCCGTGAAGACCGCGGCGGCCGAGGCAGGGCGTGACCCCGACGACGTCAAGATCTGTGTCGCCGCGCCCGCCTATGTCACCGAGGACGACTCGCCCGAGGCGCTCAGCCACGCGCGTGAGCAGTGCCGCTGGTTCGGCGGGATGGTCGGCAACCACGTCGCCGACCTCGTCTCCAAGTACGGCGAGCACTCCGCCGCCGTACCCGACGAACTCACCGACTACATCAAGTCCCGTGAGGGCTACGACTACTCGCACCACGGACGCAGCGGCAACCCCGACACCCAGTTCGTGCCCGACGAGATCGTCGACCGGTTCTGTCTGATCGGGCCGGCCGAGAAGCACATCGAGAAGCTGAACGCGCTGCGCGAGCTGGGCGTCGACCAGTTCGCCCTGTACGACATGCATGACACTCAAGAGGCGGTCATCGAGGCGTATGGATCAACGGTCATTCCCGCCGTCAACGGTTGAGGGCGGCCTCGGCCGTTGACGACCTGTCCCAGTAGTTGACGACCTGTCCCAGTGGTTGGTGGTCGACCCATCCATCAACCATTGACGGCATCGGATCAACTCCGCTCCACCCTGTTCCACCCCCTCAAGTCGTCCCCTTCCCACCTCCCCGGGAAGGGGGCCGCACCACCGAATCACCGCACCACCACCCCCACGGCGCCACCCGCACGGCCTTTCCCGTCCCGCCTCATCGATTGGCCTGCCCATGACCGAAACCGTCCCCACGGGGCCGCCGATATCCCAGTCCGCCGACACCGACGGCCGGATCGAACTCAGCCCCGGGGCCTTCCCCGCCGACAGTCCCTTCGCCAACGAGGACCTGCGTCCCGTCCCGGTCTCCGAGCGCAAGTGGACGACGTACAACTTCGCGGCGCTGTGGATATCCATGGCTCACTGCATCCCCAGCTGGACCCTGGCCTCCGGCCTGGTCGCCCTCGGCATGGACTGGAAGCAGGCCGTCTTCACCATCGCCCTGGCCAACATCATCGTGCTGCTGCCGATGCTGGCCACCGGTCACGCGGGACCGAAGTACGGCATCCCGTTCCCCGTGCTCGCCCGTGCCTCGTTCGGGCTTCGCGGTGCCAACATTCCGGCGCTGATCCGCGCCGCGGTGGCCTGCGGCTGGTTCGGCATCCAGACCTGGATCGGCGGCAGCGGCATCTTCGCCCTGGGCTCCAAGCTCACCGGCGGTGAGTGGGAGAATGCGGGGAAGATCGCGGGCAACCCGTGGCCGCTGTGGCTCTGCTTCCTCCTCTTCTGGGCGCTGCAGATCGCGATCATCTACCGCGGCATGGACTTCCTGCGGCACTTCGAGAACTGGGCCGCGCCCGTCGTGATCGTCGGCGCGTTCGCGCTGCTCATCTGGATCGCGGTCAAGGCCGACGGCTTCGGCGCGCTGCTCGACCAGCCCTCGAAGCTCGGCTGGGGCGCGGACTTCTGGCCGGTCTTCTTCCCTTCCCTGATGGGCATGATCGGTTTCTGGGCGACCCTGTCGCTCAACATCCCCGACTTCACGCGCTTCGGGGCGAGTCAGAAAGCGCAGACCTGGGGGCAGTCCCTCGGCCTGCCCACCACGATGACGCTCTTCGCGATCCTCGCCGTGCTGGTCACCTCGGGCTCCGAGGCCGTCTACGGAGAGGCGATCTGGGACCCGGTGGCCCTCGCGGCCAAGACGGACAACGCCTTCGGCCTGCTCTTCGCGCTCTTCATCGTGTTGATCGCCACGATCTCCGTCAACATCGCGGCGAACGTGGTGTCCCCGGCCTACGACCTGTCCAACCTGGCCCCGAAGTTCATCAACTTCCGTACAGGTGCGCTGATCACGGGTGTCATCGGCATCCTGATCTTCCCGTGGAAGCTGATCTCCACGCCCGAGTTCTACATCTTCACCTGGCTCGGCGTGGTCGGCGGTCTGCTCGGCACGGTCGCGGGCATCCTGATCGCCGACTACTGGATCATCCGCCGTACGGTCCTGCACCTCGCCGACCTCTACACGCCCGGCGGGCGCTACTGGTACTCGAACGGCTGGAACTGGCGGGCGGTGCTGGCGTTCGTGGTCGGCGGTGTCCTGGCGGTCGGCGGCTCGTACTCGAACGTCGACGCCAAGGGCAGCAAGCTCGGCCCGTTCCCCACGGACGGACTCATCCCGTTCCTCAAGCCGCTCGCGGACTACGGCTGGGCGATCGGCCTCGCCTCGTCGCTCGTCCTGTACGTCGCGTTGATGGCGCCGTTCGCGCGGGCGGAGCGCGCGGAGCGGGAGGGGCGCACGGTGAAGGCCGACCAGGTCGTCTGACGACGGCGGGCCGCGTTGGGAGCCGCTCTTACTGAGCGGCCTCCAGCGCGGCCATCGCCTCCTTGGCGGCCTTGATGGCGCCCTTGTTGATCTCGTCCGTACTCGGCGCCTTCTTCGACTCGAAGTCACTGCCGTTGTACGTGATGACCACCATGGCGTTGGACGCCTGGACGAACACCTGGCCCTCGCGCGTCTGCTGCTTGTCCTCGGTGGTGAGGTTCACCACCGAGTAGGCCGCGTCCCCGAGACCGGGAACGACCCCTCCGCCGCTCTTCTCCGTCGTGCGCTGCTTGTAGGCGGCCTGGGCAGACTGGTCCGATTTCTTGATTTCGTACGAAATGTCGAGCCAGCGGTAGTCGAAGCCCTTGAGGGCGTTCCACGAGCAGGTGCGGCGCAGCGACTCGTCGGTCGACGGGATCTCCTTGCCGGCCGTCTTGGCGTCCGGCACCAGCGAGGTCACCGTCTTCTTCGACACGCCTGTACAGGGCGCGGGCGAGGTGCGGTACGTGCGGCTCGCCGCGGCGGTCGACGGCGCGGACGGTGACGACCCGCCGTCGGGGGCCGCCTTCTTCTCCGCGGCCGGGGTCGCGGCGAACGGCCCGGACGACAACGACCAGCCCGCCAGGGCGAGCACGACAACCGGCAGCAGACGCGCGGTCAGAGCGAGAGGAAGAGAACGCACGGCGCACATTTCGTGGGGGACGGTGCGGAGAGTCCGCACAGCGGACGGGGACGCCAGTGTCACATGCCTGCCTGTGGGGCGGTAGTACAAACTCGCTCCGTGCCCGGGTGGTGACAGGGGCTCACCCTTGACGGTCCATGACCTCGTGCGATATCGGGGCATCGAAGGGCAGAGCCCGCTCGATGCGGTCAACGGCGGCGAACGCACCGTACGCGACGAGCCGGACCAGACAGCGGTCCGTGTACGGCGGCTGCTTCCACGTCTTCCACGCCGCCACGTCCTCGTCGGTGATCCGGTACGGAGCCAGCGCGGCCAGCAACGCCAGCCGCGCCCCGGGCCTGGTCCTCCGGTCCGGCAGGGCGTCCCACACCAACGGCTGATGCGTACCGTCCCACGCCGCGACGACACTTCGTACGAGGTCCTGGTCCGCCTCGGTCAGCAGGGCGGCGCCCTCCATGGCCGCCGTCCGCAGTGCCGCGTAGGCGGGGGCGACCGGCGTGTCGGCCGCCCAGGACGGGCCGGGGCCCGGGTCGCCGTCGAGGAGGGCGAGGCTCGTGCCCGGGGTGAGACGCCGGCGCAGGGTCTTCGCCAGGGAACGGCCGGCGAGGCTGCGGACCGGCCTGAACCGCTGGGCGTTGCCCGGCAGCAGGTTCTCCGTCAGCAGGGCCGAGACGATCCGGTTGATGAAGTGGAAGGACAGGGCGGTTCCCACGTACGCGGCCGTGTGCCGGGCGAAGAAGGGCAGCGGGGTGAGATCCGGGTGGCCCGGGACACGGGTCGCCTCGCCCCAGGCGACCATGCGCGCCTGCACGTCCTTCTCCGGGGTCCCGCCGCGGGCCAGACGCTCCGCGAGGGCGTGGTTGCCGGTGGCGTGCAGCAGGACGGTGTGCGCGTCCACGCAGAACGGACACCTGTTGGCGCGGGACACCCCGAGTGCGGCCAGCTCCTTGCCGGTGCGGCTGCCGTCGCCCGCGAGCAGCGACTCACGCATCAGGGCCCAGGTGGCGGCGAGGAGTTCGGGTGCGGAGGACAGGACGACGAAGGTGACGGCGCCGTCGATGCCGAAGTCCTCGGAGAGCTGTCGGTAGACCTCGGCGGTCCGGCCGGTGGCGGACCTGGGCGGCGGAGGCTGGGTGTAGCGAAAGGGCGTGGTCACGAACGGGTAGCTGAAGGGTGTGGTCATACCGAGAACCCTCGTTCCCGGAGGCGCCCCGGGCGTCGTACGGCCGAAGGCAGTTGGCGGTGCTCCGACGCGACCGGGCCGGGCGCCGGACTACTGCGCCGGGAGTAGTCGCGGGGCCGTCCACAGGGCTGACGACCCTGTCGGCACGGCGGTCTACCGTACGGACATGGACGCGGACCAGGCCACTCTCAAGCGGCTCGCCGACGTGGCGCTCGCCGTCGTGATCGGCGCGATCGTCGTGTCCGTGGCGGCCTTCGACAAGGACACCGCGCCGGTCGACTACGCGCTGATCGTGACCGGTTCGCTCGCGCTGGCCGCATACCGTAGGGCGCCTCGTGCGGTGCTCGCCGTCACCACGGCCGCGCTGGCCGGCTATGTGCTGCACGCCGAACCAGGGCTGGTGGCCGCCCTCCCGGTGATGGCCGCGGTCCACACGGCGGCACAGGCGGGGCACCGGAGCGTGGGCGCGGCGGCGGGCGGGGTGTTCCTCGGGGCGTGGCTCGCGACGGGAGTCACCTCCCAGAACACCGTCGAGCAGACCGCGTTGCTCGCGGGCTGGTTCCTGTGCGCCGTCGTCACCGGTCTCGCGGGCCGCAACTGGCAGGCCTATCTGCGCCAGACCGAACAGCGCGCGCTGGAGGCCGAACGCACCCGTGAGGAGGCGGCACTGCGCCGGGCGGGCGAGGAACGCCTGCGCATAGCCCGCGAGTTGCACGACTCCCTCACGCACAGCATCTCGATCGTCAAGCTCCAGGCGGGAGTCGCCGTCCACCTCGCACGCAAGCGCGGCGAGGAGATATCCCCGGCCCTGCTCGCCATCCAGGAGGCGAGCAGCGAGGCCATGCGCGAACTGCGCGCCACTCTTGAGGTGTTGCGCACCGACGAGCCGACCGGCACCCCGGCCCTGCTCGTGGAGCGCGCACGGGCCGCGGGCCTCGCCGTCGACCTGACCGTGACCGGCCACGAGCGCCCGCTGACGGCCACCGTGGACCGCGCCACGTACCGCATCGTCCAGGAGGCCCTGACGAACGCCGCCCGGCACGCCGGGCCCGCCAAGGTGGCCGTCCAACTGGAGTACGAGGAACGTGAGTTGACGATACGCGTCGACGACGACGGCACCGCAGAACCGTCCCGGCCGTGCGCCGAGGGCATCGGGCTCACCGGCATGCGCGAACGCGTCACGGCCCTCGGTGGCACCCTGCACGCCGCCCCGCGCGCGGAGGGCGGCTTCTCGGTACGGGCCCGAGTGCCGCTGGACCTGCCGTGAGCGGCCTGATCAGGGTCGCGCTGGTCGACGACCAGGCCCTGATGCGCGCCGGGTTCCGGGCCCTCCTGGACGCCGAGGAGGGCATCGAGGTGGTCGGCGAGGCCGCCGACGGGAAACAGGGCCTGGCGCTGGTGCGCGCGCACGTCCCGGACATCGCCCTCGTCGACGTCCAGATGCCGGTGATGACGGGCATCGATGCGACCCGCCGCATCGCCGCCGACCCCGAACTGTCCGGCGTACGCGTGGTGATGCTGACCAACTACGGCCTGGACGAGTACGTCTTCGAGGCGCTGCGGGCCGGTGCCAGCGGGTTCCTGCTCAAGGACACCGAGCCCGCCGATCTGCTCCAGGCCATCGAGGTCGTCGCGCGCGGCGAGGCCCTGCTGTCGCCGTCCGTCACCCGCACGCTGATCGGCGAGTTCGTGGCCCGGCCCCCGGACCGGGCCAGCGCGCCCGGCCTGGAATGCCTCACCCGCCGCGAGCGTGAGGTCACCGCGCTCGCCGCCCGCGGCCTCACCAACGAGGAGATCGCCGCCCACATGGTCATCAGCCCCTTCACGGTCAAGACCCACGTCAGCCGCGCGATGACCAAGCTGGCCGCACGCGACCGTGCCCAACTGGTGGTGTTCGCCTATGAGTCGGGGCTGGTCGCGGCGCGCGGGACCGCGGAGTGAGGGGTTCCGTCGAGGGCTCGTGTGATGATCGGCCCGTGATCGCGATACGTCCGAGATCGGTCCGCAGCGTCGCCCTCGCCTGTCTGCTGGTGCTGGGGGTGAGCGGCTGCGGGCTCTCCGCCGAGCTGGACCGGGAGAGCAACCCCGAACGCAAGCCCACGCCGACACCGACACCGGCCGTGGAGGTGCCGACCCGGGCGGCGAACCCACCCCCGTCCGGGATCCCCACGCACTCTCCGTCCGTACCCGTCCAGGAGGGGCAGGGGTGTCCGCCGTCCGGCCTGCGCTTCCGGGCCGACGAGGGGGACGCGGCCATGGGGCTGCGTGCCATGGGCCTCGACGTCACCAACTGCGGTGACCGCCCGCACAAGTTGAACGGCTACCCGGCCGTCACCGTCCTCGACGCCTCGGGCGATCCCTTCCCCGACGTACGGACCGACGAGGGTACGGACAAGGTGTTCATGGCGCCGGAGGACCCCGGACCCCGGGCGCTGACCCTCGACCCCGGCGAGAGCGCACACGCGGCCCTGTACTGGCGGATGCACAACCAGGACGGTGTCTACCTCCGCGTCGCCCTGAAGAAGGGGGACGACACCGTGACCGTGCGGCCACCGTATTCGCTCGACATCGGCCCCGAGAACATCCTGGGGACGACGGCCTGGCAGCCCTCGGCGTAACCCTCCGAGCGCCCCTCTGAGCAGCCCTCGGAGTAGAGGGCGCGGCGGGCTGCGTACGATCGCCGGACGCCTGCCGGACGACCGTCCACAGTCCGGATGCCCGCGCCGCAGTGAGGAGTTCCCCCGTGTTCACGACCCGACCCACGCTCCAGGGCACCTTCGGGATGGTGTCCTCCACGCACTGGCTCGCCTCGCAGTCGGCGATGGCCGTGCTGGAGGACGGCGGCAACGCGTACGACGCCGCCGTAGCCGCCGGATTCGTGCTGCACGTTGTCGAGCCGCACCTCAACGGGCCCGCCGGCGAGGTGCCGATCATCCTGGCCCCGGCGGGCGGCGAGGTACGGGTGCTGTGCGGACAGGGCGTCGCACCGGCCGGGGCCACGATCGCCCACTACAGGGGACTGGGTTTGGATCTCGTACCCGGTACTGGACCCCTCGCAGCCGCGGTTCCCGGGGCCTTCGACGCGTGGATGCTGCTGCTGCGCGACCACGGCACGAAGTCCCTGGCGGACGTCCTGAAGTACGCCATCGGGTACGCGGAGGACGGGCACGCGCCCGTGGAACGCGTCGGCGAGACCGTCGAGACCGTGCGGGAGCTCTTCGAGACCGAGTGGTCGTCCTCGGCCGACGTGTACCTGCCGGACGGGCGGCCCCCGCAGCCGGGCGAGCTGTTCCGGAATCCGGCGCTTGCCGCGACGTGGAGGCGGCTGGTCGCGGAAGCCGCGGAGGAGGCGGAGGAGGCGGGGATCCGCAGGGAGGCCGATGCGGGTCGGGAGCCCGGAGCAGCTCAGGAGCCCGGGGCCCGGAACGGCGGAGACCGGGTCGCCGAGATCGAGGCGGCGCGGCGGATCTGGCGTGAGGGCTTCATCGCGGAGGCGCTGGTACGGCAGGCGGCCCGGCCCACGATGGACACCAGCGGTGAACGGCACTCCGGCACGCTGACGGCGGCCGACCTGGCCGGCTGGTCCGCGTCCTACGAGGCCCCGGCCACGTACGACTGGCGGGGCTGGACCCTGTGCAAGGCCGGTCCCTGGAGCCAGGGCCCGGTGCTCCTCCAGCAGCTGGCCCTGCTGCCGCCGGAGCTGCCGCGGTACGGCTCCGCCGAGTACGTGCACCTGCTGATCGAGGGCTGCAAGCTCGCGATGGCCGACCGGGAGGCGTGGTACGGGGACGCGGCCGAGGTTCCCCTGAAGGAGCTGCTGTCGGAGGAGTACAACGCCGGGCGGCGGGCGCTGGTCGGGGAGAAGGCCTCCTACGAGCTGCGGCCGGGCAGCCCCGGCGGACGGGCCCCACGCCTCAGCGGGCACGCGCGCGTGGTGGCCGCGGGGGAGGACGGGTTCGACGCGCTGGGGG
>NZ_LIQZ01000189.1 GCF_001418655.1 Streptomyces phaeochromogenes
ACCCGGGGTATCCCTCCCACGGCACCCCCACCACCGCGACCCCGGAGACCAACCCATGCCGCTAGCCCGTCGCGCGTTCCTCACAGCCGTCGCCACCGCAGCCGGTACCGTCGCTTGTTCTCACGCACCCGCACACTCGGACGGCACCCCGGCCAAGGAGGCACCCGTGACGGAGGCGGCAGCAGCGGCGGCAACGAGGGCGGCCCGGCGGCTCCTCCCCCACCACTGGCGGCAGCTGCGATTCGAGACGACGAACACCGACACCCGCACCAGCACATTCGGCATCTCCGGCGACACCGGCCGCATCACCATCACCGGCAACACCGCAGCCACCCAACTGACCGGCCTCCGCTGGTACTTGAAGCACATCACCCACGCCAACATCAGCTGGGCGGGCGAGCAGCTCGACCTCCCCGCGGACCTGCCCGGCCTCGCCGCCCCGGTCACCCGGACGGCCAACGTCCCGCACCGGTTCGCCCTGAACGACACGAACGACGGCTACACGGGCGCGTACAACGACTGGACGTACTGGGAGCGGGAGCTCGACGTGCTGGCGCTGCACGGCTACAACGAGGTGCTGGTGTACGCGGGCGCTGACGCGCTGTACCACCGGGTGTTCCGCGGGTTCGGGTACACGGACGAGGAGCTGCGGCAGTGGATCGCGGGGCCCGCCCACCAGCCGTGGTGGCTGATGCAGAATCTCGCCGCCTTCCCGGATCCCGTGTCGCGGCAGCTCCTGGACGCCCGCGCCGCGCTCGGGCGCCGAATCACCGACCGGGTACGGGAGTTGGGCATGACGCCCGTGTTCCCGGGCTACTTCGGCACGGTCCCGCCGGGCTTCGCCGACCGGAACAAAGGGGCGCGCACCGTCCCGCAGGGCACCTGGATGGGGCTCCGGCGCCCCGACTGGCTGGACCCTCGCACCGAGCACTTCGCGCGCGTCGCGGCGGCCTTCTATCGCGCCCAGGACGCGATGTTCGGCGGCCCTTCGACGCTCTACAAGATGGACCTGCTGCACGAGGGCGGCGACCCGGGTGACGTGCCGGTCGCCGACGCGGCGAAGGGCGTCGAGAAGGCGCTGCTCACCGCGCACCCGGACGCGATCTGGGTCATCCTCGGCTGGCAGCGCAACCCGCCGCGGGCGATCGTCGACGCCGTCGACAAGTCCCACATGCTCGTCATCGACGGCCTCTCCGACCGCTTCCCGAAGGTGAAGGACCGCGAGGCCGACTGGGGCGACACCCCGTACGCCTTCGGCTCCATCTGGAACTTCGGCGGGCATACGACCCTGGGCGCCAACACCCCCGACTGGGCAGCGCTGTTCAACAAGTGGCGCACCAAGCCGGGCAGCACCCTGCGCGGTGTCGCCCTGCTGCCAGAGGCGGCCGACAACAACCCCGCCGCCTTCGATCTCTTCTCCGAACTCGCCTGGGAGGAGGGGGAGTTGAACCTCGACGCGTGGTTCAGGGACTGGGCCCTCTCCCGCTACGGCGCCCGCGATCCGCATGCCGAGGCCGCCTGGGACATCCTGCGTCGGACCGCGTACGGCACGACACGCGCCGACTCGTGGAGCGAGGGCGCCGACGGGCTGTTCGGCGCCCGGCCCTCGCTCACGGCGAAGTCGGCCGCCAAGTGGTCCCCCAAGCAACTCCGTTACGACCCAGAGGAGTTCGAGCCCGCGCTCGGCGAACTGCTCCGGGTGCGCGCGAACCTCCGGAACTCCTCCGCGTACCGCTGCGATCTCCTCGACGTGGCCCGCCAGGCCGTCTCCAACCGCAGCCGAGTCCTCCTCCCCCGCATCAGACAGGCGTACGAGGCCGAGGACGCGCCCTGCTTCGACCGGATCACCGGCGACTGGCTCGCCCTGATGGACGTACTGGAGACCCTGCTGGCCACCGACTCCCGGCATCTGCTGGGGCGTTGGGTCGCCGACGCGCGGGCCTGGGGCGCGGACGCGGCGGAGCGGGACCGGCTGGCGTACGACAATCTGTCGCTGCTGACGGTGTGGGGCACCCGGCAGGGCGCGGACGCCGGACTGCGCGACTACGCCAACCGCGAGTGGGCGGGTCTGGTCGGCGGGCTCTACCGGCTGCGCTGGTCGACGTACTTCACCGAGCTGCGGGCCGCGATGGCGGAGGACCGGGCGCCGGAGGCCGTCGACTGGTTCGCCCTGGAGGAGCGCTGGACACGCCGGCCGGGGCATCTCGCCACCCGGCCCACCGGTGACACGTACGAAGCCGCCGTCCGCGTACGAGAAGTGCTGGTCACGACCCGCTAGCCGGTCCCGCACCGCCGCCCGGCCCCGCACTACGGTCTCGGATCCTCCGCAACACGCACCTCCTTGACGGGTATACGTCACTCCGAATCTCTGGTAGGAAACTTTCCTAACAGTACGGAAGAGCGACTCCCACCCCCACTGGAGGTCCCGTGCACACCCCCCACATACGCTCCTCGCGTCGAACGATTCTGGCGCTGATCGGAGCATCCCTGGTGGCAGGTCCCGTCATGGCCACCAAGTCCGCGAGCGCCGCGCCGGCCGGCCTCGACGACCCGGCGAAGAAGGAGATCGCCATGCAACTGGTCTCCAGCGCGGAGAACTCCTCGCTGGACTGGAGGGCGCAGTACCAGTACATCGAGGACATCGGCGACGGCCGCGGCTACACCGCCGGGATCATCGGTTTCTGCTCCGGTACGGGCGACATGCTCGACCTCGTCGAGCTGTACGCGCAGCGCAGGCCGGGCAACGTACTGGCCGGATATCTGCCGGCCCTGCGTCGCGTCGACGGCACCGACTCCCACGAGGGCCTCGACCCCGGATACCCGGACGCCTGGCGCCGGGCCGCCCAGGACGAGGCGTTCCGCCAGGCCCAGAACGACGAGCGTGACCGCGTCTATTTCAACCCCGCTGTCGGTCGGGGCAAGGCCGACGGCATCGGCACGCTCGGCCAGTTCGCGTACTACGACGCCATCGTGATGCACGGCGACGGCGGCGACAGCACGAGTTTCAGCAGCATCCGCAGGCGGGCCCTCGACCGGGCGAGGCCCCCGGCGCAGGGCGGCGACGAGGTGACGTACCTCAACGCCTTCCTCGACGCCCGGGTGTGGGCGATGAAGCAGGAGGAGGCCCACGAGGACACCAGCCGGGTCGACACCGCCCAGCGCGTCTTCCTCAGGAACCGGAACCTGAACCTGGATCCGCCCCTGGACTGGCAGGTCTACGGGGACAGCTACCACATCGGCTGAACACCCGACTCGATACCTGACTGAACATCCAAGGGCGCGGCACGCGTGACGTGCCGCGCCCTGCCCATCCGGACGGGTCAGTGGACCGAGGCCGGCTGCGGATCCATCGGTGCCGTCACCTCGTCGTCGGCCGCGCGTCCCCCGCCGAGGTGGTTGAAGACGAGGTTCAGGGCGACCGCCGCCACGCACCCCGTCGAGATCCCCGAGTCCAGGATGATCTTCGCGGTCTCCGGGAACGCGTGGTAGAACTCCGGCGCCGTGATCGGGATGATGCCGACGGCCAGCGAGACCGCCACGATCAGGACGTTGTTGTCCTTCTCCAGACCCGCCTTGACGAGGGTCTGGATACCGCTCGCGGCGACCGAGCCGAACAGCACCACGCCCGCGCCGCCGAGCACGGGACGGGGTACGACGGCGATGAGCGAGGCGGCCATCGGGCACAGGCCCATCAGGACGAGGAAGCCGCCGCCCGTGGCGACGACGTACCGGCTGCGGATCCTGGTCATGGCGACCAGGCCGATGTTCTGGGCGAAGGCGCTGCACATGAAGCCGTTGAAGAGCGGGCTGAGGGCGGAGCCGAGGGTGTCGGCGCGCAGGCCCGCCGCGATGGTCCTCTCGTCGGCGGGGCGCTCGACGATCTCGCCCAACGCCAGCATGTCCGCGGTCGATTCGGTCATCGAGACCACCATCACCACGCACATGGAGAGGATCGCGGCGAGCTGGAACTGCGGGGCGCCGAAGTGGAACGGCGTCGGGAAGCCGACGACGGCCGCGTCGGCCACCGGCCCGAAGTCGGTGGCGCCGAAGGGGATGGCGACGAGCGTGCCGACGACCAGGCCCAGCAGCACGGCGATCTGTTTGACGAAGCCGCGGGTGAAGCGGCGCAGGAGCAGGACGATGACGAGGGTCGCGCCCGCCAGGCCCAGGTTGGTGGTGGAACCGTAGTCGTCCGCCGCGGGGTTGGGGCCCTGAGCCCAACCGAAGGCGACCGGCATCAGGGATATGCCGATGAGCGTGATGACCGTGCCGGTGACGACGGGCGGGAAGAAGCGGACCGCCTTGCTGAAGAACGGGGCGGCGAAGAAGCCGAGTACGCCGGCGACGATGACCGCGCCGAAGATGACCGGCAGCGCGTCGCTCTTGTCGTCGGTGGAGTTGACGACGGCGATCATCGGGGCGACCCCGGCGAAGGTGACGCCGTTGACGAAGGGCAGCCGGGCGCCGATCTTCCAGATCCCGAGGGTCTGGAGGAAGGTGGCGAGGCCCGCGGTGAACAGGCAGGCGCCGGTGAGGAAGGTCAGTTCGGTAGGGGTCAGGCCCACGGCCGCGCCGACGATCAGGGGCGGGGCGACGACTCCCGCGTACATGGCGGCCACGTGCTGCAGACCGCTGGTCGCCATCTTCAGGGCGGGGAGTCGTTCGTCAACTGGGTGCTTGTGGGGGTCGGTCGGGGTTGCGTCCGTACTGCTGGACGTGGGCTGGGCGGCCACGGCGGCTCCTCCGGTCGGTTGCACGTCGGCGTTGACGTGGGTTTCAGGGAGGTGGGGCGCGGTCATGCGGGACCGGGACGATGCCCGTCACGGGGGCGTGGCGGGTAGACCGCTCCGGGGCGCGCGCACGTCCATGCGCGTGCCCCGGAGACGGCCGCCGTGGGCCCCGCTCGGGTCCACGGCCACCGGCGGAGGGCCGTCCCCCTCAGCCGGAGATCTTCAGGTGTCAGAAGGTGTCGGGATGTGTCAGGAGGTGTCAGGCCTGCGCGGCGATCCGCGCGAGGCGCTGGGCCTCGTCCCGCGTGGAGCGGGCGATGGCGTCCTCGTCGACGTGCAGCAGTCGGCTGTTCTCGACGATCTGCTCGCCGTTGACGAAGGAGGCGGTGACCGGCGCCGCGGCGCCGAAGACGAGAGCGGTGACCGGGTCGGCGATCGACGCGTGGGCCAGGGTGTCCAGCTTCCACAGCACGAGGTCGGCAAGCTTGCCGGCCTCAAGGGAGCCGATCTCCTGTGCCCTGCCCAGGACTTGGGCGCCGCCGTACGTGCCGAGCCGCAGCGCCTGCCGGGCGTTCAGCGCGGCCTCGCGATGGGCGCCGAGGCGGTTGATCAGCAGGGCGTTGCGCAGTTCGGTGTGGAGTTCCCCGGACTCGTTCGACGCGGTGCCGTCGACGCCGAGGCCGACCGGGACGCCGGCCGCCAGCATGTCGGGGACACGCGCGATCCCTGCCGCCAGACGGGCGTTGGAGGACGGGCAGTGGGCGACACCGGTCTTCGTACGGGCGAAGGCGGCGATGTCGGAGTCGTTCATGTGGACGCAGTGCGCCATCCAGACGTCCTCGCCGAGCCAGCCGGTGGACTCGAAGTAGTCGGTCGGGCCCATCCCGAACAGTTCCTTGCAGAACTGCTCCTCCTCGACCGTCTCCGAGCCGTGGGTGTGCAGGCGGACGCCGAGCCGGCGGGCCAACTCGGCGCCCTCACGCATGAGTTCGGTGGAGACGGAGAAGGGCGAGCAGGGCGCGACGGCGACCTGGGTCATCGCGTCGAAGGAGGCGTCGTGGTGCTCCCGTACCGTCTCCTCGGTCGCAGCGAGGGCGCCTTCGAGGGTCTCGACGGCGAAGTCCGGCGGCAGTCCGCCGTCCTTCTCGCTGCGGTCCATGGAGCCGCGGGCCAGCGTGAAGCGGACGCCCATCTCGCGGGCGGCGCCGATGATGGCGCCGGAGAGGTCGCCGGAGCCCTTCGGGAAGACGTAGTGGTGGTCCAGCGCGGTGGTCACACCGCCGCGGGCCATCATCGCGAGGGAACCCTGCGCGGCGGCGCGGACCATCGGCTCGTCGATGCGCGCCCAGGTCGGGTACAGGGCGACGAGCCAGTTGAAGAGGTTGTGGTCGGTGGCCAGGCCCCGGGTGATCCACTGGTAGAAGTGGTGGTGGGTGTTGACCAGACCCGGGGTCACGAGATGGCCGGTGGCGTCGATGCGGCGTACGACGTTCTCCAGGCCCTCGGGGGCCCGGCCCGCGCCGAGCGACTCGATGCGGTTGCCGGCAACGACGAGGTGACCGGTGGCGTACTCGGTGTCGTCGGCGTCGACGGTCGCGATCGAACAGTTCTCGATGACGATGCGCTGAGTTGCTGCCATGGTTCGTCCTATTCGCTGTGTGGAATGGGCACGGCAGGACCCTGGGATTTGAGTACCGCGGCCCGCACGAGGTGCGGACCACGGGTGCCGCAAAGGGAGTTGCTCAGAGGTTGGTGAGATCCACCGGGATCTTCGGCTCGCAGCCGTCCCGCAGGATCGTGGCCTCGATCAGGCCGTACGGGCGGTCGGCGGCGAAGTACACCTCGTTGTCGTTCTTCAGCCCGAACGGCTCCAGGTCCACAAGGAAATGGTGCTTGTTGGGGAGCGAGAAGCGGACCTCGTCGATCTCGCCGCGGTTCTCGATGATCCGCGAACCCATCTGGTACAGCGTCTGCTGGAGCGACAGCGAGTACGTCTCGGCGAAGGCCTGGAGCATGTGCTTCCTCACCTGCTCGTAGGACTTCTCCCAGTTGGGCGCCTTCTGCTCGTCGTCGGTCCAGTTGAAGCGCCAGCGCGCGGAGACCTGGGTGGCGAGGATGCGGTCGTACGCCTCGGGGAGCGTCGTGTACTTGTCCTTGACGTAGCCCCAGAACTCGGAGTTGGTCGAGTTCATCACGACGAGGTCCTTGAGGCCGGAAACGACCTCCCAGGACTCACCGTCGTACGTGATCTGCGTGACGCGGGTCTCCTGGCCCTGGCGGACGAAGGAGTGCTTGACCTCGTCGGCGCCGATGAACTTGGAGTTGGCGTCCGAGGTCGCGATGCGCTCCCAGGCGTACTCCTCGATGCGGATGCGCGCCGTCTTGATCGGCTCCTGGCTGGTCACGAAGTGCCGGGCGAGGTGGATGCCGAACTGCTCGGCGGACTCGATGCCGTGCTCCTTGGCGAAGGCGTACACCGTGTTCTTGGTGGTGTCCGTCGGCAGCACGTTGGCGTTGGAACCGGAGAGGTGGACCTCGTCCATGTCGCCGCTCAGCGCGACGGAGACGTTCAGGTCCTTGATGTGGTGGGTGGCGCCGTCCCGCGTGATCTTGACGACTCGGTTCTCGGCCTTGCCGTACTGGTTCTGTCCCAGCATGACGGGGCGGGCAGGGCGGGAATTGACAGTCATTTAGCTAGCTCCCTCGGTAAACGGAGTAGCCGAACGGGTTGAGCAGCAGCGGTACGTGGAAGTGCTCGCCCGGCACGACGGCGAACGTGATCGCCACCTCCGGGAAGAACGCTCCTACGCTGCCGCTGTCCCGGTTCGCGGGGGCGTCCTGCTGCACATCGGCTTGCTTCTTCTCGGCGTTGTTCTCGGCGTTGTTCTCGGCGTTGTTCTCGAAATACGCCTCGACCGCGAAGTCGAGCCGTACGTGTGTGGTGCCCTCCGGCAGCGCCGGCAGGTCCTTGCACCGGCCGTCCGCGTCGGTCGCGGAGCCGCCGAGTGCCTGCCAGTCCGCATCACGGCCGCTGCGGGCCGCGAGGCCGACGGCGACACCCTCGGCGGGGCGGCCGACGCTGGTGTCCAGGATGTGCGTGGACACGGAAGCGGTGGTCTCGGTGCTCATGCGGGTGCGTCCTCTTCGACGAGTCGGGCGAGCCGGATGCGGTTGATCTTTCCCAGTTCGGTGCGCACGATCTCGCGCTCCTGCCCGGGTGCGTTGCCGATCCGTTCCCTGACCGCGTCGCGCATCTGCTCGCCGGTGCGGCCGGTCGCGCAGATCAGGAAGACATGGCCGAACTTCTCCTGGTAGGCCAGGTTCAGTTCGAGCATCTCCGCCTTCAGTTCCTCGGAGGCGCCGGCCATGCCGCGCTGTTCGCGCGAAGAGGTCGGGTCACCGGGCTTCGGGCGTCCGATCGGCGGGTGACCCGCCATCGCCTCGTCGAGGTCCGCGTCGATCAGGCCGGCCGTGGCGGCGTCGCTCTCCGCGAAGAGTTCGTCGGTGGTGGTGTACGGGCGGCGGGTGAGCAGCCGGTTCGCCCAGGCCGCCGAGGCGCAGGCCTCGTGGAGGGCGGCGTAGGCGGCGTGCTCCTCCAGTGCGTTGAAACGGGCGAGGCCGCCGGATGTCGTACTCGAAGTCACGGGAAGCCTCCGTGGCCTTGTGCTGGACGGGCTGCGGATTAGCTAACGCCCTCGGAAACAACACGTCAACACTTTGTTGAAAAATCCGGGTAACAAATACCGGGAAGCGGAAACCGCCGCCCGCATGCCGGACGGCGGCGGCTCGCGGGCACCCGCGAGCCGGTCACCCGGAGCCGCGTCACGCCAGGTCAGAGGCCTGACGGCGGCCCATCACCGATGCTCAGGCGTCCTTCTCGCGGTTCAGGTAGTTGTAGACGGTGAACCGGCTGACGCCGAGCGCGCCCGCGACGGTCTCCACGCCGTGCCGCACGGAGAAGGCGCCGCGCGCCTCGAGTATCCGTACGACCTCCTGTTTGGCCTTGCGGTCCAGCTCGGACAGGGGCTTGCCGCGCTTGCGTTCCAGGGCGGCCAGGATGTGGTCCAGCGAGTCGGCGAGCTGGGGCAGGCGTACGGCGACGACGTCGGCGCCCTCCCAGGAGAGCACGACGTCGTCGGGTCCGGCCTGGCCGGGCGGGAGCATCTCGCCACCCATGGCGTCGACCAGCGGCTTCACGGCCGTGACGAAGGGGTCGTCCCCGATACCGGTCACTCGCCCTCCTCCCCGATCACGTTGACCTGGAGCGAGACCCGGGTGGCGCCGGCCTCCAGGGCCTGGCGCAGCAGCGCGTCGACCGCGGTGAGCACCGAGTCCGCGCCGCCCTCCGCGGTGTTGCCGAACGGGCCGACGTCCACGGCATCCAGTTCGGCCGCCTCGATGACCTCGCGGGCGACCAGCGCGTGTCGCGGTGCCTCGTCGAGATCGAAGGGCTCGGTCGTGAACTCCACTCTCAATCGCACTGTGCCCCCATGGCATCGGCTCCGACCTGGTCGTTCCCCCGGCCCACGTGACGCGGGGACTGTCGGGCGCGCAAGCGACCCTAGCCGACCCGCACGCCCCCCGTGAGGAACACCCGATCGAACGGCGGCGGTGCCACTCGGGCGAATCCGTCCGGGACCCCCCGCGCCGCGGCGGCTTTTCCGGGCAACCCCTCTTGACAAGGTTCCCCGACGCGGGCAGCCTTTCCATCAAGCAGAAACTGACTTCCGCAATACGGAACTACTCGACACGGAAGGGAGCGCCGACCCACATGCCCGGTTTCTCGATGGATGCAGCCGCTGAGCAGCGCTTCAACGTCAACCTGTCGATCCTCTTCACGGAGCTCCCGCTTCTGGAGCGCCCCGCGGCCGCCGCCGCGGCGGGCTTCACCGCGGTCGAGCTGTGGTGGCCCTGGGTCGACTCCCCCACCCCCGAGCGCGCCGAGCTCGACGCCCTGAAGAAGGCGATCGAGGACGCGGGCGTACAGCTCACGGGCCTGAACTTCTACGCCGGGCAGCTGCCGGGCCCGGACCGGGGAGCGCTGTCGATCCCCGGCGAGGAGTCCGAGCGGTTCCGCGCGAACATCGATGTGGCCGCGGACTTCGCGCAGTCGCTGGGCTGCGGGGCGCTCAACGCGCTGTACGGCAACCGCGTCGAGGGCGTGGACCCGGCCGTGCAGGACGAACTCGCCCTGGAGAACCTGGTGTTGGCGGCCCGCGCGGCCGACCGCATCGGCGCGGTCCTGCTGATCGAGACCCTCAACAAGCCCGAGTCGCCGCTCTATCCGCTGGTGTCCGCCCCGGCCGGGATCGCGGTCGTCGACAAGGTCAACGAGGCGACCGGGCTCGGCAACGCCAAGTTCCTGATGGACCTCTACCACCTGTCCATGAACGGCGAGGACCTGCCGTCGGTGATCGACCGGTACGCGGCGAGGACCGGCCACGTCCAGATCGCCGACAACCCGGGCCGCGGCGCCCCGGGCACCGGCTCGCTTCCCCTGGAAGAGCTGCTCGGCCGGCTCCGCAAGCAGGGTTACGAGGGCTGGGTCGGCCTGGAGTACAAGCCGGGCGACCGCCCCAGCGCCGAGGCCTTCGAGTGGCTGCCCACCGAGGCCCGCGCGGCGCGCTGAGCGCCAACTCATCGACGTACGAAAGTTTCCAGAGAGGCACCCTCATGAGCAGCACACTCCCCAAGGTCGCCTGGGTCGGCCTCGGCATCATGGGCTCCCCCATGTCCGAGAACCTGATCAAGGCCGGTTACGACGTCACCGGGTTCACCCTGGAGCAGGACAAGCTGGACCGGCTGACCGCCGCCGGCGGCACCGCGGCCGGCTCGATCGCCGAGGCCGTTCGGGACGCCGACGTGGTGGTCACGATGGTGCCCGCCTCCCCGCAGGTCGAGGCCATCGCGTACGGGCCCGACGGCATCCTGGAGAACGCGAGGTCCGGCGCGCTCCTGATCGACATGTCCTCCATCACCCCGCAGACCTCCGTGGACCTGGCGAAGGCGGCCAAGGACAAGGACATACGGGTCCTGGACGCGCCGGTGTCCGGCGGTGAGGCCGGGGCGGTCGAGGCCGTGCTGTCCATCATGGTCGGCGGCGAGCAGGCCGACTTCGACCAGGCCGAGCCGATCTTCGAGGCGCTCGGCAAGACCATCGTGCTGTGCGGTCCGCACGGCTCCGGCCAGACCGTGAAGGCCGCGAACCAGCTCATCGTCGCCGTGAACATCCAGGCGTGCGCCGAGGCCGTGGTCTTCCTGGAGAAGTCGGGCGTCGACCTGAAGGCGGCCCTCGACGTCCTGAACGGCGGTCTCGCCGGCTCGACCGTCCTGACGCGCAAGAAGGACAACTTCCTGAACCGCGACTTCAAGCCGGGCTTCCGTATCGACCTGCACCACAAGGACATGGGCATCGTCACGGACGCCGCCCGCAACGTCGGTGCCGCGCTGCCCGTCGGTGCCGTGGTCGCCCAGCTCGTCGCCTCGCTGCGGACCCAGGGCGACGGCGGCCTCGACCACTCCGCCCTGCTGCGCGCGGTCGAGCGCCTCTCCGGCGCGCAGATCTGACGGTCCGCCCCCTAGATCTCCGGGCGGCGCCGCCGCTGACACCTGTCCTGTCGCGCCCAAGCGGTGGCGCCGCCCGGAACCCATCACCCCACCCCTCCCCCTCCGTCC
>NZ_LIQZ01000019.1 GCF_001418655.1 Streptomyces phaeochromogenes
ACGCGCTGGCCCAGCTGGGCCGCGTGGCCATGCTCCTGGAGGCCCACCTCCCGGAACGCGGCGCGACCCCCGTACCGCCCGCCGCCCGCTTCGCCGACGCCCTGCGCGAGTCGACCCACAAGGGCGCGAAGGCCATCCGCGAGCGCCGGGTCCCCACCTGGGACGCGGTGCGCGAGGCACTGGACGCCTGGGAGACCGAGAACCCCGAGAACGCTGACAAGGTCGTACGCAACACCGCGACCCTCGTCCTCGACACCCTCACCGAGCTCTCCGAGGCCCTCGACACGGCCGTACCGCCCATGACGCTCGACGGAACGGCCCCCGAAAAGCCGAACGGGCCGCGAAACCCGAAGGATTCCGCGACCCGCTGAAGCGAACCGGCGTGACGTGAGCCGGCGTGACGTGCGCCGTGCGTGACGTGAGACCGGGGCCTCAGGACCTCAGACCCGCCGGGGGCCTCAGGACCCCAGACTCGCCGTAGGCAGCCCGGACGGCATCTTGCCGCCCTCCGCCTTCGTATACGTTTCCTCGCCGAGGCCCTCCCACGTGACCTTCAGGGTCGTGGAGTCGACCGAGTCGACCATGCCCTCGGCCCGGTCCTTGTTCCCGTCGGAGCACTTCAGCTCGATCATGCGCATGCCCGAGGTCTCCCCGGCGGTGCCGCTGCACACGGACCCGCCGGTCGAGAACAGGCCGGCCTCCGAGCCGGTGATCACCAGCGCCACGGCCTTGCCGCTCTTGGTGGCCAGCCAGCTGCCCTCCAGCGCCCCCACCTTGTCCTTGCTCCCGCCGGAACCGCCGGAACCGTCGGAACCACCTGTTCCGCCGCCGGTGTCGGCCGACCCGCTCGGTGCCGAGCCGGTGGAGGAGGGTGAGTCGTCGCCCCCGCCCCCGTCGTCGCTGCTGCAACCGGTGGTCAGGACGAGCGCGGCAGCCAGCCCCGCCGCCACGGCCGCGATCCGCGCCTGCCCGCGCGAGATGGTCGCCGAAGTCACTGAAGCCCCCAAGGGTCTGGCCGGACGAGTCGCCGGTACCCGCCGGGTACCGCCGGTGGCGCCGATGCAACCGGGAACGACCGCCAGCAAGCTACCAGGCCCCTCTTCCGGCACACCGGGAAGCACGCCCGCCCGGCATCGGAGGAGCGCCGACCCCTGAGCCGGAGTCCGCTGCCAGGTCCGCTACCAGGAGGACTTCCGGACCCCCGGCAGGAACCCCT
This sequence comes from Streptomyces phaeochromogenes, assembly GCF_001418655.1. Taxonomy (GTDB): domain Bacteria; phylum Actinomycetota; class Actinomycetes; order Streptomycetales; family Streptomycetaceae; genus Streptomyces; species Streptomyces phaeochromogenes. Next base: position 1,217 of record NZ_LIQZ01000019.1, read on the forward strand.
TGTGTGCCTGGTCCCGCAGGTTCACCCGGGAGAGCCCGAACGTCCGCAGATAGCCGCGCGGCCGACCGTCCACGCTGTCCCGGTTGCGTACGCGCGTGGCGCTCGCGTCACGCGGCTGCCGCTCCAACTCACGCCGGGCGGCGGCCCGTTCGGCGTCCGTCGAGGACGGCCTGCGGACGATCTCCTTCAGTTCGGCCCGCCGCTCGGCGTACCGGGCGACGATCTCCCGCCGCTTGTCGTTCTTCGCGATCTTGCTCTTCTTGGCCATCAGACCCTCACCCCACGGGCCCGGATCCGGGCCACGGCGGCCTCGACTCCGATGACGTCGACCGTCTTGATGCCCTTCGTGCTCAGCCTCAGCCGTACGTACCGGCTCTCGCCCGGCAGCCAGTAGCGCTTGCTCTGGATGTTGGGGTCGAAGCGGCGTGACGTGCGCCGATGCGAGTGGGAGATGGAGTTCCCGAAGCCCGGCCGGGCTCCGGTCAGCATGCAGTGCGCGGACATGTGAGTGACGTACCTCTCTGATTTTTCGTTATCGATAATGGGATCCGTTTTCATATACTAGCCACATGGCACGCAACGAACTCCGTCCGGTCGTCAAGCTCCGGTCCACGGCCGGGACCGGCTACACGTACGTCACCCGCAAGAACCGCCGCAACGATCCCGACCGGATGACCCTGCGCAAGTACGACCCCGTCGCCGGCCGGCACGTCGACTTCCGAGAGGAGCGCTGAGCCTCATGCGCGAGGAGATCCATCCGGCGTACGGTCCCGTCGTCTTCCGGGACCGGGCCGCGAACCACGCCTTCCTGACCCGCTCGACCCTTGTCGCCGGGGCGGGCGGGAGGACGATCGAGTGGGAGGACGGCAACACCTACCCGGTCGTCGACGTCGAGATCTCGAACGTGAGCCACCCCTTCTATACGGGGACGGCCCGCGTCATGGACACGGCCGGCCGGGTGGAGCGCTTCGAGCGCCGCTTCGGCAGGCGCGACGACCGGAGTGCCGGCGAGCGCGCCGACCGGCCCGGTGACCGGCGAGGAGAGCGGTGATGCTGTCCGTCGCCATCGTGGGCGGGCTGCACGCCGATGCCCGCCGGGCGGCCGTGGACCGGCTGCTAGCCGAGGTGCCCGGGTCGGTGGCGCTCCACCACGACCTGGCAACGGCCGTACAGGGCACGGTGGTTCGTACGGTTCGCGACCGCACCGGGATCGTCTCCGCAGGTGAGGCGCCCCTCGTCAACGACTGTGCGTGCTGTGCCCTGCGCGAGGACCTGGTCCCCGAACTGGAGCGGCTCGCGGAGGACGGGCTGACCCGGCTCGCGGTCGTCGAGCTCTGGGACTCGGTCGAGCCGAAGGCCATGGCGGAGGTCGTGGCGAGCGCGGATCTCCGCCTGACCGCCGTCATCACGGCGGTCGATCCCGCCCTGGTGCTGCCCTACCTCGGCAACGGCGACGACCTCGCCGACGCGGGCCTCGCCGCTGCCGCCACCGACCAGCGCACGGTTGCCGACACCTTCGCCCGCCAACTGGAGTACGCGCCCGTCCTGGCCCTCGCCACCTCGGAGGACGCCGACGACGAGGACCGCGCCCTCCTGGCCCAGCTCCATCCGACAGCCCGCCAAGTTCCGATAGGCGACGGTGACTTGGCGGGCCGAGGGGACCGCGACTGGGAGTCGTGGTTCGAGAGGCGACCGGCCGAAGGGCAGGGCCCCGCGGGACAGGCGGGACTCGCCTCGGCGGACTCCGAGCCCGGGCGGCACCCGCTCGCGGAGGCCGCCTTCGGCGGGTTCGACGTGGAGGCTGCCGCCGCCGCCCAGCATCCGGCCTGCGCGTTGCTGCCGGCCGACGCGGACGAGTGCGGGGTCGCCACGCTCGTATGGCACCGCCGGCGGCCGTTCCACCCGGAGCGGCTGTACGCGGCGCTGGAGGATCTGTGCTGCGCGGCGGCGCGCAGCCGGGGGCGGTTCTGGCTCGCGGACCGGCCCGACATGCTGCTGCACTGGGACGCCGCGGGAGGCGCCCTGTGTGTGGAGAACGCCGGGCCCTGGCTGGCCTCCCTGCCCGACGCGGCCTGGGAGCTGGTGCCGCCGGTACGCCGTGCCGCCGCCGCGCTCGACTGGCATCCGGAGCACGGCGACTGCTGCCAGCACCTCGTCTTCACATCACCGGGCCTGGACCGCGACGGACTCGAACTGCTCCTGGAGTCCTGCCTGTTGACGGACGCGGAGTACGCGGCCGGCCGCACCGCCTGGAAACAGCTCCCGCCCGCCTTCGACTCCCTCCTGGAGGTCTGACCATGCCCCGCAAGCCCGACCGCAAGCCGGTGCCGCGCCCCAATCCGCTGGGTACGGCGAAGATCACGTACATCGACTACAAGGACACGGATCTGCTGCGGAGGTTCATCTCCGACCGGGGCAAGATCCGCAGCCGTCGGGTCACGCGCGTGAGCGCCCAGCAGCAGCGGCTGCTGGCCCGGGCGATCAAGAACGCCCGGGAGATGGCTTTGCTTCCGTACTCTTCGCGATAGGCCCACGGCCGACCCCGAGACCCCCATGACCGGGCCCGGGACTCCCACGGCTGAGCCCGCCGGCCCCACTGTGCACATGCGACCCTCACGACCCCCTCCTTCCCATTCATTTCATGGGCGGGAGGGGGTCGTTTCGGAACACAAAGGGCCCGGTACGCGTCCCTTACTCATGCGGGGGCAGCCGTTGGAACGATTCGGCCCGCGGGACCGTCAAACCGTGTAACCGCAGGACCACCCCCCGTGCACGTGCATCTGCTCATGCAACTGCATGTGAAGAGCGGCTATGATCCGGGCAGTTGACCAACACTGCATCACTGGCAACAGACGCCAATGCACCACCGGGGAGCGACCTGTGGACCACGACGTGTACAACGGCATGGCTGCCACGGAGCTGCGCGGAGCGGCCTGGCAGAAGAGCATGCACAGCAACTCGCAGGGCTCCTGCGTGGAGTTCGCCCGGCTGCCGGGCGGCGAGGTGGCGGTGCGCAACTCGCGCTTCCCCGACGGCCCCGCCCTCATCTACACGCCTGCCGAGATAGAGGCCATGCTTCTGGGCATCAAGGACGGCGAGTTCGACCACCTGATCGCGGGCTGACGCCGCGCAGGAGGTCGGCCGGTGCGGGCGGAGGACCGGCCGGTGGGGGCAACTCGCCCCATTCAGGGATGTTCACGGACCGTAGGCGGTCGGTAACGCGCGTAGAACCGCGGCGCGAAAAAGCGCCGCGGTTCCTCATGCGGAAGGGCCCAGCCGGAACAGCGCCCAGACGACCTTGCCGTTGAGCGTGCCGGCGAGCGGGTGCCAGCCCCAGCCGTCGGCGAACGAGTCGACCAGGAACAGCCCGCGGCCCGACTCCGCCGAGAAGTCCTCGGAGTCGCCCGCGACCGGGCTGTCGTGACTGGGATCGCGCACCGCGCACACGAGTCTCTCGGTCCACCGCATCAAGTGCAGCCGCACGGGCGCGTCCTGGTCGCCGGGACGCGGGGTGTCCGCGGGCAGGGCGTGCCGCAGCGCGTTGGTGACGAGTTCCGAGACCACCAGACAGACGTCGTCGAAGCGGTTGCCGATGTCCCACTGGTCCAGCGTGCGGCGGGTGAACTGCCGCGCGTCGCGCACCGCTTCGTAGCGGGGCGGCAGGGCGCAGGAGGCGGCGTTGGACACGGACGCGGGGTCCAGTGGCGGAAGCCCCTGCCGTAACGGCTCGAGCATGGTCGATCCATTCGTCCCCATGCGAGGCACTCCCGGGGTTCGCGGTCGTTGCGATGCAGCGGTGGCGCGAGACCATCGTTCCGAATGCGTTCGGCAGATGCAAGGGCAGATGCACGTGCACGTGCCCGAATTGGACCTTCCCATACCGCTTCTTGGTCATTTTTTCCGCGACCTTCTTGCCTCTTTTTCGTGTCTGGCTTGTCTTCTCCTTGTCGATTCCTGTGTGTCCCCGCTGAAACCTTGCCGTTTCTGTAATCGAACGAGTACTGCTTGGAGTGTTTTAGTGGCAGACTGCGGCCCTTGAAGACGGGTTGGGGAGGCGGACGAACGTGAGCGCGCAGGAGTCGGGATCGGTGGTACGGCGCATGCTGCTCGGCTCACACCTGAGGCGGCTGCGCGAGTCGCGCGGCATCACCAGGGAAAAGGCCGGCTACTCGATCCGCGCCTCCGAGTCGAAGATCAGCCGTATGGAGTTGGGCCGGGTGAGCTTCAAGACGAGAGACGTCGAGGATCTGCTGACGCTCTACGGGATCGCCGACGAGGCGGAGCGCACCTCCCTGCTCTCCCTCGCCAAGGAGGCCAACGTCGCGGGCTGGTGGCACAGTTACTCGGACGTCCTGCCCAGCTGGTTCCCGACGTACGTCGGCCTGGAGGGCGCCGCGTCCCTGATCCGCTCCTACGAGGTCCAGTTCGTGCACGGACTGCTGCAGACCGAGGCGTACGCGCACGCGGTCGTGGCGCGGGGCATGAAGGGTGCGAGCGAGGCGGACATCGAGCGGCGCGTGGCGCTGCGCCTGGAGCGCCAGAAGTACCTGGTGTCGGAGAGCGCCCCGGACTTCCACGTCGTACTCGACGAGGCCGCGCTGCGACGCCCGTACGGCGACCGGGAGGTGATGCGGGGTCAGCTCCAGCACCTCATCGACATCTCCCAGCGTCCCAACGTGCGGCTGCAGATCATGCCGTTCAGCTTCGGCGGGCACTCGGGCGAGAGCGGGGCCTTCACGGTGCTCAGCTTCCCCGAGTCCGACCTGTCCGACGTCGTGTACCTGGAGCAGCTCACCAGTGCGCTGTATCTGGACAAGCGCGAGGACGTCACGCAGTACGAGAAGGCGATGAAGGAACTCCAGCAGGACAGCCCCGGTCCCGACGAGAGCCGGGACTTGCTCAGGGGTCTGCTGCAGCTCTCCTGAATCTGCTCTCCAACTCCCTTGAGACACCAGTACGATGACGTGTGATCAGACCGTGAAGATGATCGTTCGGGTGTCTGCTGCGGCAGCAAGGGATTGAGGGATCACATGTCGTCCTACTTCACCGACCTGGCTCAGCAGTACATCGACGGCGAGTGGCGTCCCGGTACCGGCTCCTGGGACATCATCGACTTCAACCCGTACGACGGTGAGAAGCTCGCGTCGATCACGATAGCCACCGTCGACGAGGTGGATCAGGCCTATCAGGCCGCCGCCCGCGCCCAGAAGGAATGGGCCGCGACGAACCCGTACGCGCGTCGTGGTGTGTTCGAGAAGGCCCTGCGGATCATCGAGGAGCGCGAGCAGGAGATCGCCGAGGTGATCATCGCGGAGCTCGGCGGCACGCATCTGAAGGCCGGCTTCGAACTGCACCTCGTCAAGGAGTTCCTGCGCGAGTCGATCAACCTGGCGCTGCGGCCCGAGGGCCGGATCATCCCCTCGCCGGTCGACGGCAAGGAGAACCGCCTCTACCTCGTGCCGGTCGGCGTCGTCGGTGTGATCAGCCCCTTCAACTTCCCGTTCCTGCTGTCGCTGAAGTCCGTCGCGCCCGCGCTGGCCCTCGGCAACGGCGTGGTCCTCAAGCCGCACCAGAACACCCCGATCGTGGGCGGTTCCCTGGTCGCGAAGATCTTCGAGGACGCGGGCCTGCCGGCCGGTCTGCTCAACGTCGTGATCACCGACATCGCGGAGATAGGCGACGCCTTCATCGAGCACCCCGTGCCGAAGGTCATCTCCTTCACCGGCTCCGACAAGGTCGGCCGCCACGTCGCCACCGTCTGCGCCGCGAACTTCAAGCGCTCCGTCCTCGAACTCGGCGGCAACAGCGCGCTGGTGGTCCTGGACGACGCGGACATCGACTACGCCGTGGACGCCGCGGTCTTCAGCCGGTACGTGCACCAGGGCCAGGTCTGCATGGCCGCGAACCGCGTCCTCGTGGACCGCTCGATCGAGGCCGAGTTCACCGAGAAGTTCGTCGCCAAGGTGAAGACCCTCAAGGTCGGCGACCCGACCGACCCGCAGACCGTCATCGGCCCCCTCATCAACTCCTCGCAGGCGGACTCCGTTTCGGGCGTCGTGACGCAGGCGATCGCCGAGGGCGCCACCGCCCTCGTGCACGGCAACGTCACCGACAACCTCGTCGAGCCGTCCGTGCTGACCGGCCTGCCCGCCGACTCCGACATCCTCCGCCAGGAGATCTTCGGCCCCGTGGCGCTCCTCGTCCCGTTCGACGGCGAGGAGGAGGCCGTGCGGATCGTCAACGACACCCCGTACGGGCTGAGCGGCGCCGTGCACACCGCCGACGTCGAGCGCGGTGTCTCCTTCGCCCGGCAGATCGACACGGGCATGTTCCACGTGAACGACGGCACCGTGCACGACGAGCCGCTGGTCGACTTCGGCGGCGAGAAGTCCTCGGGCATCGGCCGCCTGAACGGCGAGTCGACGGTCGGCGCCTTCACCACCCAGAAGTGGATCTCGGTGCAGCACGGGCGCAGCTTCTTCCCGTTCTGACCTGCCAACTCCTTTACGGGGCGCCCCTGCCGGCTTCGGCGGGGGCGCCCCGCGCCGCGTCCCGGGGACACGGGGTGTGCGGTGCGCACGGCACGCCTCAGCGGCGGCTGAGCAGATAGGCGTCCGGCCCGTACGCGGCGGCGATGTCCTGCGCCGGGATGCCGAGCATCGTGGAGAACGCCGTCACCACCGGCAGATGGGCCGCCCCGGGCTCGTCACCGGTGAGGAGGTCCCCGACCGCGTCCCGGAGCGCGGGGCTCAGGCGCAGCTGGTCGACGGCCATCCTCGCCGTCTGTGCGGTGCCCGGCTCCTGACGGCTCAGCAGGCGGTAGAGCGCCATCGCCACCCGCCCGGTCGCCGCCCCCGCTCCCGCGTGCTCCCGGGCGTACGCCTCGGCGGAGCCGTGCGCGGCGAGGCTCAGGGCGTCCTGGATGCCGAGGGTCGTGCCGGCCGCGAGGATCGGGTGGATGTGCCCGACCGCGTCGCCGACCAGCGCGAGCCGGCCCTGCCCGTAGTGCACTCGGGGCCGAAATCCGGTCGCGGACCACGTCAGCCGGCCCGCCGCGAGGGCGTCGGCCAGCGGCCGGCGCAGCACCTCCGGCATCAGCGGCACGAAATGACGGTGCAGATACGCGTGCAGCGCGGGCGGTCGCGGATGCGTCGGGGGCACGTCGAGGACCACCCGGATCGCGTCCGGAGCGATGGAGTAGATGGCCACCCCGTGCCCGGGCACCTCGCTCGCGACCTGGAACGACTCGTAGACCGGCAGCCCGGGGCCTTCGAGCACGACACCGGCCGAGTGCGACACGACGGTCTGCGGGGTGTGCCCGAACAGCGCGCGGCGGATCCCGGAGGAGCGGCCGTCCGCCGCCACCACGAGATCGGCGCGCAGCCGCGTCTCCTGCCCGTCGCGGGTCAGCCGGACCGTGCCGTCCGGGGTGGCCGCCGTGACGCGGGCGCAGGTGAGCACCTCCACCCCGGGCCGTTCCACGACGCTGTCCCGCAGCGCGTCCACCAGCTCCGCGTGGGGCATGGACACGGCCCGCATGCCCCGCCGGTACGGCACCACGACCGGCTCGTTCCCCTCGTCGGCCAGGTGCATGCTGACGCCCGTACCCCGGACGTGGCCGCCCTCCGGAAGCGCCAGGCCCCAGCGCAGCAGCACATCGGCGGCGGTCGGATGCAGCCATTCCACGGCGAACGGCGAGGCGGGCCCCCGCTCCATGCGCTCGACCACCACGACCCGGGCACCGCGGTCGGCCAACGCGTGCGCGGCGGCGCAGCCGACCGGGCCGGCCCCCACGACGATCGCGTCCACGGAATCGCTCATGCCTGGCTCACATCCCGGGCTGGCGCCCTGTGTTGACGGTGCGTCACTGTTCGTGACCGATCGCCTACGGAACCTAACCCATGTCCGATCTCCGCCCCGGCGGCGTACCACGATCGGGCGAGAAGGTCGCCGAGCCCGCGCGGCGCGTCGACGGGACCGGTAGGAAGGGGGCACCGTCGGGTGGCGCACCTGGCCGTTCCGAGGGCCGTGCGGGGTCGTTGAGAGAGTGCCGCACCAGGCCGGTCCGTGGGCCGTTCCGGGCCGACGGCGACCGCTTTTCCGACCTATCGCCAGGCGTGACGTACGACGTGACGGCTGTGAAAGAAGGGCTCCTTGTCCCCCGTTCTCCCTCAGCCAGCCGCCCCCGACCCTGCCTCCGCCCCCGGCATCGCCGCCGCCTACGCGTCCTGCCGACGGCTGGTCAGGTCCTCCCGCTCCGTCGAGTACTCCGTCATGCAGCTGATGCCGGCCGCGCTGCGCCCCGCGTGCTGGGCCATGTACGCCGCCGCCGTGACGACCGACGCCCTCGTCGACGACGAGGAGGGCAGCCCGGCCGAGCGTGCCGCGAGACTGCAGGCCTGGGTGGACGCCCTGCGCGCGGAGCTCTCGGAGACGGGGTCCTCGCCCGCGGGACCGCCGGCCGCGGGGCCCTCGCGCGCGGGGCTGTCCCGCGGGCCCGGGGGTGACGGCCGCGACCGCGGGGATCCGGTCCGCCGTGCCCTCGCGGACACCATCCGAACGTGGCAACTCGACGTCGAGACGTTGACGCCCGTCTTCACCGCCCTGCGCGAGGACGCCTCGGGCCGCCGCCCCCAGACCTGGCGCGAATGGAGCCTGCGCACCCAGGCGGAGAACACCCCGTGGGCGATGTGGTGCCTGACGCTCCTGACCCGGGCCGGAGTTCCCACCACGGTCCGCCAGGAGCACCTGGAGGCCATGCCCGCCTTCCTCGACGGCCTCTACCTCACCGACACCCTCACCGATCTGGCGTCCGACCTCGGCCGCGGCATCCTGACGCTCCCCGAGGAGGCCCTCGCGGCCCACGGGGTCCCCGAGGCCGACCTCCTCGCCCGCCGCTGGACACCGCCCGTCGAGGCACTGATCGCCGGCCTGACGGACCAGGCCGACGACTGGCTGGAACAGCCCGCGCTGCAGCGGGGGGTGCACCCGGGGATGGCCGTCCTGCTCCGCACCTCCACCGACCTCTTCCGGGCCCGCGTCCGCACCGCCCGCCGGCTCGGCCCCGCGCTGCTCCACCGCACCGCCGAACTGTCCCCGGCCGTACGGCTGCGGCTGCTCGCCCCCGCCCGCGTCCGTGCCGTACGCGCCTGGCGGCAGGCCGCGCTCGTGCAGCCGGCCGAGCCCGTGGTGGTCCTGCCCGAGCCCAGGCGCGAGGCCGACCCGGCGTTCCTCCCGCCGGTGCCGCCCCGCCCCCACCCGAGCGGGGAGCGCGCACCGGACATCCCCGCGGAGCGGCTGCCCCGGCACGTCGGCGTCATCATGGACGGCAACGGCCGCTGGGCCGCCCAGCAGGGACTGCCCCGCAGCGAGGGCCACCGCGTCGGCTCTGACGCCACCCGCGACGTCGTCCACGGGGCGCTGGAGCTCGGCCTGAGCCATCTGACGCTCTACGCGTTCTCCACCGAGAACTGGCGGCGCGACGCGAGCGAGGTCGCCCGGCTGTTCCGCACCATGCACGACACCCTGCGCGACTCGGACCTGCGCTCCCTCGACGTCCGTCTGCGCTGGGCGGGCAGCCCCGAGGGCCTCCCGGTCGACCTGGTCGACGCGCTCCGGCAGAGCGCGCGCGACAGCCGCCACCGGACCGGGCTGACGCTCACGCTGTGCGTCAACTACGGGGGCCGCGCCGAACTCGTACAGGCCGCGGCGGGACTGGCCCGCGCGGCAGCGGCGGGCGAGCTGGACCCGGACCACATCGACGAACGCCTCCTCGCCGCCCACCTGCCGCACCCCCACCTCCCGGAGGTCGACCTGCTGTGGCGCACCGGCGGGGAGCACCGGATCTCCAACTTCCTGCCCTGGCACCTCAGTTACAGCGAACTCCACTTCACCGACACGCTGTGGCCCGAGGTCGACCGCCGCGACCTGTGGCGGGCGGTCAGCACGTACACCCAGCGCAGGCGACGGCACGGGGCCGCACCGGTCGTGGAGGGCACGCGGGTCTGAAGTCCCGGATTCCGTCCCGGAGTTCCCGGCTCTCATTGAGGACAGAAGCTGACCGCAAGGGTCCGTAACTTGGTTGATGTCAGCAGGCAAGAGGACCCGATGAGAGGCGGCCACTCATGGTCATGCACGTGCACGCCGAGGCCCACGGCGACGAGCGCGGCGCGCTGCTCGCCTTCCTGGACGAGCAGCGCGGGGGCATCCGCCGGACGTTGCTCGGCCTGACCGACGAGCAGGCCGCGACCCGGCCGAGCGCCAGCGAGCTCTCGCTCTCCGGGCTGCTCAAGCACGTCGCCGAGACCGAGCAGGGCTGGCTGTCGCGGGCCCGGCAGGTGGCGCCCGACACCCAGCGCTCCGAGGAGAACTGGGGCGACAGCTTCCGGCTCGTCGGCGACGAGACCGTCGAGTCGATGCTCGCCCACTGGGACAAGATCGCCCGGCAGACCGAGGACTTCATCCGGACGGTGCCCAGCCTGAACGACACCTTCCCGCTGCCCGACGAGCCCTGGTTCCCGGACGACGAGGCCGTGTCCATGCGCTGGGTGATGCTCCGCCTGATCGCCGAGATGGCCCGGCATGCCGGCCACGCGGACGTCATCCGCGAGTCCCTGGACGGGAAGACCGCCTTCGAACTGGTCGCGCAGGAGCAGGGCGCCTCCTGGGGGTGAGTCCGGGGGTGGCCGGGAGGTGGCCCGGGGGTGGGCCTGAGGTGAGGCGCCCCCCGGCCCCGGGGAGGTGGGCCATACGCTGGCTCCATGTCAGCGATCCGTCTCCTCGTGCTCGGCGCCGTGCGCCAGCACGGCCGGGCCCACGGCTACCAGGTGCGCAACGACCTGGAGTACTGGGGCGCGCACGAGTGGTCCAACGCCAAGCCGGGCTCGATCTACCACGCGCTCAAGCAGATGGCGAAGCAGGGACTGCTGCTCGCCCACGAGATCGCGCCCTCCACGGCCGGCGGCCCGCCGCGCACCGAGTACGAGATCACGGAGGCGGGCACCGGGGAGTACCTCACGCTGCTGCGCCACTACCTCACCGCGTACGACCAGAAGCCGGACGTGCTCACCGCCGCGCTCGGATTCATGGTCGACCTGGACCGCGAGGAGGTCCTCGAACTGCTCGAGGAGCGGGTGCGCGCCATCGAGGAGTGGCGCAAGGGCGTCACCGAGTACTACACGCCCGAGGAAGGCCCCGAACAGCTGGGCCACATCGGCGAGATCATGAACTTCTGGGTCACCTCCGCGGACACCGGCGCCCAGTGGACCCGCGGCCTGATCGAACGGATCAGGGGCGGTGCGTACGTCTTCTCCGGCGAGGGCGATCCGTTCGTGGGGGTGCTGGCGGACGACGACGAGAACCCGTACGCGACGGGGAAGTCCCATCCGGGGGACGCGCACTGAGCGAGGCACGGGCGCTCGGCGAGGACACGCGCGCTCGGCGGGCCCGGCAGGCTCGGAGAATTTTCACTAATCAAGTTTGACTAAATGCTCGGACGGGCATACGGTTCACCGTCGCACTAGTAGTCAAGTTTGATTACCCTGAAGTGACCGGAAGCGAAGGGAGCCCGATGACCGACGTGATCGTCGTCGAGGGCGTACGGAAGAGGTACGGAGACAAGCACGCGCTGGACGGGCTCGACCTGAGCGTCGGGCGCGGCACGGTGCACGGAGTGCTCGGGCCGAACGGCGCGGGCAAGACGACCCTGGTCCGCATACTGGCCACCCTGCTGCGGCCCGACGAGGGCCGCGTCGAGGTGGCGGGGCACGACGTGCGGACGGACGCGCACGAGGTGCGCTTCCGCATCGGACTGCTCGGCCAGCACGCGGCGCTCGACGAGGAACTCGGCGGACGGCAGAACCTGGAGATGTTCGGCCGCCTCTACCACCTGGGCGCCCGCCGCGCGCGTGTGCGGGCCGACGCCCTCCTGGAGCGCTTCGGCCTCGCGGACACGGGCCGCAAGGCGGTCAAGCAGTACAGCGGCGGCATGCGGCGCCGCCTCGACCTCGCCGCCTCGCTCATCACCGAACCGGAGGTGCTCTTCCTGGACGAGCCGACGACGGGCCTCGACCCACGAGGCCGCGCGGAGGTGTGGGACGCGGTGCGCTCCCTGGTAGGAGGCGGCACGACCGTGCTGCTCACCACGCAGTACCTGGAGGAGGCGGACCAGCTCGCCGACCGTATCTCGGTCGTCGACCGGGGCCAGGTCATCGCGGACGGCACGGCGGACGAGCTGAAGGCGAAGACGGGCGGCGACCGGATCGACGTCGTCCTGCACGACGCGGGCCAACTGGGCGCCGCGGTGGCCCTGTTGCCCTTCGACAAGGCCACCCTGTCCGTGGACACCGACCGTCGCCTCCTCAGCGCCCCGGTCACCGACCGCATGACGGCCCTCGCCGGGGCCGTACGCGCCCTGGAGGAGGCCGGGATAGAGGCCGAGGACATCGCGCTGCGCCGGCCGACCCTGGACGAGGTCTTCCTGCACCTGACCGGCAAGCCCGAGGAGGCCGCGTGAGTACGTCGTTGAGCTGGGCCGTCACCGACTCCTGGACCATGACCCGCCGCGAGCTCGCCCACTGGGCGCGGCAGCCCTTCCAGGTCTTCGTGGGGCTGGCGTTCCCCGTGATGCTCCTGCTGATGTTCGGCTATCTGATGGGCGGCGGCAGCGGCATCTCGGGCGACTACCGCGAGTACCTGGTGCCGGGCATGTTCGCGCTGACCATGGCCTTCGGCCTGGACGCCACGATGGTCGCGGTCACCCAGGACCTCAACAAGGGGGTGATCGACCGGTTCCGGTCGATGCCGATGGCCGTCGGCGCCGTGCTCGTGGGCCGTTCGGCCGCGGACATGCTGCAGTCGGCCCTCTCCCTGGTGGTCCTCGTCGGCGTCGGGCTCGCGGTCGGCTGGACCTGGCACGGCTCGTTCGCGGCCTTCCTGGGCGCGCTCGGCCTGCTGCTCCTGCTCCGGTTCGCGATGCTGTGGATGGGCATCCACCTGGCCATGGTCGCGGGCAAGCCCGAACTGGTGGTCACCGTGCAGATCCTGGTCTGGCCGGTGAGCTTCCTCTCCAACGCCTTCGCCACCCCCGAGTCCATGCCGGGCTGGCTGGGGGCGACCGTCGAGTGGAACCCCATGTCCGCGACGGCCACCGCCGTCCGTGACCTGTTCGGCAACGAAGGCGGCGCCGCGAGCACCTCCTGGGCGGCGGAACACGCCCAACTGCTGGCGGTGCTCTGGCCACTCGCCCTGATCGCGGTGTTCTTCCCATTGGCGGTACGGAGGTTCGGAGCCCTGAGCAAGTAGCGGGGGAGGGGAGGCGGCGGTCGGCTCAGTGGTGGAAGCCGGTCGCCGCCCCCTTGTCCCGGGCCAGCGGATGCTGCTGCTCGCGCAGTTCGGGCAGCAGGCTGCCCAGGTCCTCCACGAACAACTCGGCGAGGTCGGACGAGAACCCGTTGCGGCACACCACCCGCAGCACGGACAGGTCCTCACGGTTCTCGGGGAAGGTGTACGCCGGCAGCAGCCAGCCACGCTCCCGCATGCGCCGGGACACGTCGAAGACGTCGTACGCGGTGATGTCCGGAGCCGTTGTGAAGGCGAACACCGGCAACTGATCGCCCCGCGTGAGGAGACGGAAGTCGCCGAGCGCCTCGACCCGCTCGGCGAGCCCCATGGCGACGTCCCGCGTCGTCTGCTGAACGGCCCGGTAGCCCTCGCGGCCCAGCCGCAGGAAGGTGTAGTACTGCGCCACGACCTGCGCCCCCGGCCGGGAGAAGTTGAGCGCGAAGGTCGGCATGTCACCGCCCAGGTAGTTGACCCGGAAGACCAGCTCCTCCGGCAGCTCGGCGGCCGAGCGCCACAGCGCCCAGCCGACACCCGGGTAGACCAGGCCGTACTTGTGCCCCGAGGTGTTGATGGAAGACACGCGCGGCAGCCGGAAGTCCCAGACCAGGTCCTCGTCGAGGAAGGGGGCGACCATCGCGCCGGACGCGCCGTCGACGTGGACGGGGATGTCCAGGCCGGTGCGCGACTGCAACTCGTCCAGGGCTGCACAGAGTTCGGCGATCGGCTCGTACGATCCGTCGAAGGTGGAGCCGAGGATGCCGACGACGCCGATGGTGTTCTCGTCGCAGAGTTCGGCGGCGGCCTGCGGGTCCAGGTGGAAGCGGTCGCCCTCCATGGGCACCAGGCGGGGCTCGACCTCCCAGAAGTTGCAGAACTTGTCCCAGCAGACCTGGACGTTGACGCCCATGACGAGATTGGGGCGGGCCCCCGGATACCGGTCGGCGTTGCGCTTGGCCCAGCGGCGCTTGAGCGCCATGCCCGCGAGCATGCACGCCTCGCTGGACCCCGTCGTCGAACAGCCCACGGCGGCGGACGGATCCGGCGCGTTCCACAGATCGGCGAGCATCGCCACACACCGCCGCTCCAGCTCGGCCGTGCGCGGGTACTCGTCCTTGTCGATCATGTTCTTGTCGCTGCACTCGGCCATCAGTACGCCGGCCTGGGGTTCCATCCAGGTGGTGACGAAGGTGGCGAGGTTGAGGCGGGAGTTGCCGTCCAGCATCAGCTCGTCGTGCACCAGCTGATACGCGGTGGAGGGCGGCAGCGGCCCGTCCGGCAGCCGGTGCTGGGGCGGGGCCTCGGTCATGCCGCTGACCGGGTTCGCCTCCCCGTAGAAGGGGTTGACGGTCGCGGAACGCTTGTCGGGCTGCTCGGGGCCTTTGTGCAGCGGCATGGGTCCTCCGGTCGGTGGGGTCGGGCCTCCATGGTGGGCCACCACTCCGTCATAAGCGGGTAAAACCGGCATGGCACCCGGTGGATTCGGATCTGGTGGACTCGGCGTGCGGATTCCGGCTTGCACCTCACGTGACGTGAGGCCCCAGCCTGAGGTGCGTACCGAAAGGGAGGGAGCGGAGACGATGAGCTACTCCGTGGGACAGGTCGCCGGTTTCGCCGGGGTGACGGTGCGGACGCTGCACCACTACGACGAGATCGGGCTGCTCGTGCCGAGCGAGCGCAGCCACGCGGGTCACCGGCGCTACGGCGACGAGGACCTCGACCGGCTGCAGCAGATCCTGTTCTACCGGGAGCTGGGCTTTCCGCTCGACGAGGTCGCGGCCCTGCTCGACGACCCGGAGACGGACCCGCGCGCGCATCTGCGCCGCCAGCACGAGCTGCTGACCGTCCGGATCGAGAAGCTGCAGAAGATGGCCGCGGCCGTGGAGCACGCCATGGAGGCACGCACGATGGGCATCAACCTCACACCCGAGGAGAAGTTCGAGGTCTTCGGCGACAAGGACCCCGAGGAGCACGCGGAGGAGGCCGAGCGCCGCTGGGGCGGCACGGAGGCGTACGCGGAGTCGCAGCGCCGCGCCGCCCGCTACACCAAGGACGACTGGAAGCGCATGCAGGCCGAGGTCGCCTCCTGGGGCGAGCGCTACGACGCCCTCATGGAGGCCGGCGAGCCCGCCACGGGCGAGCGGGCCATGGACATGGCCGAGGAACACCGGCAGCACATCGGCCAGTGGTTCTACGACTGCTCGTACGAGATGCACAAGGGCCTCGGCGAGATGTACATGTCGGACGAGCGGTTCAAGGAGTTCTACGACTCCATGCGCCCGGGGCTCGCCGAGCACCTGAGGGACGCGATCACGGCGAACGCGGCACGGCACGAGGCCTGACGGCGGGCGGCAGGCAGTAGGCGGCAAGGGGTAAGGGGCGTTCGCAATGGCGGGCGCCCCTTACCCCGTACCGCCGTCGCCCGCCTACTCCTTCACCATCACCACGGCCGTGCCGTAGGCGCACACCTCCGTCCCGACGTCCGAGGCCTCGGTCACGTCGAAGCGGAACGCCAGCACACCGTTGGCGCCCCGCGCGCGTGCCTGCTCGACGAGCCGTTCCATCGCCTGGTTGCGGGTCTCCACCAGCGTCTTGGTGAGCCCCTTGAGCTCGCCGCCGATCATCGACTTCAGACCGGCCCCGATCTGGCTGCCCAGATGCCTGGAGCGCACGGTCAGCCCGAAGACCTCACCGACGACCTGCTCGACCCGGTAGCCGGGCACGTCGTTCGTCGTCACGACCAGTACGTCGGGCTGGGGTCCCTGACCGCCGCCGTATTCTTCGATTCCCATGGCTCACAGCTTTGTCCCAGTCGGGGCACAGTGCATCCTGTAGGAGCCGGTGGAACCTGGACCCTTCATGCTGCGTTGATAACTTTGGTCGGCCACACCCTCGCCTGCCGCATCCACCACCCTTCAGGAGTCCGGAATCGTGACGACGACGCTTGCCATCGGCCCAAGCTGGTTGGATCCGGACTACCTTCTCGACTCGTTCGGCATCTGGGGCCTGCTCCTGATCGTCTTCGCCGAGTCCGGCCTGCTCATCGGCTTCTTCCTGCCGGGTGACTCCCTGCTGTTCACGGCGGGTCTGCTGATCACGTCGAACCAGCTGGACTTCCCGCTGTGGGCCGCCGTCGTCCTGATCTGCATCGCCGCGATCGTCGGCGACCAGGTGGGCTACATGTTCGGCAAGAAGGTGGGGCCGTCGCTCTTCACCCGCCCGGACTCCCGCCTCTTCAAACAGGAGAACGTGGTCAAGGCCCACGAGTTCTTCGAGAAGCACGGCCCCAAGTCCCTGGTCCTGGCCCGCTTCGTGCCCATCGTGCGTACGTTCACGCCGATCATCGCCGGCGTCAGCGGCATGAAGTACCGCTCGTTCCTGATCTTCAACGTGGTCGGCGGCATCCTCTGGGGCGCGGGTGTCACGCTGCTCGGCTCCTGGCTCGGCCAGATCGACTTCGTGAAGAAGAACATCGAGCCGATCCTGCTCCTGATCGTCTTCATCTCGGTGGTCCCGATCATCATCGAGTTCATGCGGGCCCGCGGTAAGTCGAAGAAGAACCCGCAGCAGCAGCCCCCGGCGGGCCACATGCCCCCGGCGGCCCCCGCCATGGACGACCAGACGACCCAGCTCCGCCGCATCCCCCCGGCCCACGAGAACGGCCAGGACGACTACTACGGCAACGGCAACGGCCACAACAACGGCCAGAACCAGCAGTACCAACAGCAGCCCTACGCCCCGGACCAGGGCTACGACCAGAACTACGGCGGCTACCCCCAGGGCCAGGACCAGTACGCCCAGCAGTACCCCCAGGGCCAGAACCAGGGCTACCCCCAGAACCAGCAGCAGTACCCGCAGGACCCGTACCCCCAGGACCAGAACCAGGGCCAGCAGTACCCCCAGAACCAGGGCTACCCGTACGGCCAGAACTACCCGCAGAACTGACGAACGCAGCTCAACTGAACCGCGCCCCATTAGGGGCGCGGGGCCGTGACATTTGCGGCTCCGCCGCGTGGGTGCACCCAGCCACGACCAGCCCGCACCTCAGAACCCGCGGGTCCTCTTCGCAGCCCTCCGCGCCCCCGCAGACGCCCCAGGCAACCGCAGGAACAGCCGGGAAATCTCGGACCCCAGATTCACCCCGATGGCAATGGCCATCGCAAGGGCGGCGGCCTTGGTGAGCGACACCAGCCCCTCGTCGACATCGTTCTGAGCGATCGCCAGCAGCCCGAAATACGTGGCCGACCCTGGCAACAGGGGCCCGATCGCCGCGGTGGTGTAGGGCAGCGCCGAAGCGAACCGGTACCGCGACAGCAGCTGCCCGAACAGTCCCACGAGCCCGGCCGCCGCGGCCGTGGAGGCGACGGGCGAGATCTCGCCCACGTAGTGCATGGCCCCGTACACGCTCCACGCGACGCCCCCGTTGAGCGTCACGATCAGCACGGTGGAACGTTCCTGCTGGAGCAGCACCGCGAAGCAGAGCGTCAGGAGCATCGACGCGGCGATCTGCCACCCCGGCCGGTTGGAGGACTGCAGGGCCGCGTCCGGATTGAGCTCGGCGCCCAGCTTCACACCGAAGTACAGGATCACGAGGACGCCGATGACGATGCCGACGTAGAAGTACATGACTTCCAGAAGCCGGGCCGCCGCGGTGATGTAGTAGCCGGTCAGCCCATCCTGCACGCCCGCCACCAGCGCCCGCCCGGGCAGCAGCGCGAACAGCCCACCGGTGATGACCGCGGACGCCCGCACGTCGACGTGGGCGATCGTGAGCGCGGCACCCATCGCGGCGGCCGGCATCGCGGCCACCGTGAACTGGTAGAACTCCGGCAGCCCGCGCCCCGCGCACAGCCACGCCAGCCGGTCGCCGAGCATCGCGCCGATGGCTGCCGCGACGAACACGATCGCGTCACCGCCGACGAGCACGGAGGCCGCGCCCGCGAGGCCCCCGGTGGCCATGGTCAGCAGCCAGCCGCTGTACGGGTGCCGGTTGCGGCGGATCTCCGCGAGCCGCCGGTAGGACTCCTCAAGGGAGACCTCGGTCTGGTCGTCGCTGATGTCGTCGACGAGCTGGTAGACGGCCGCCAGACGCGTGTAGTCGGTGCCCCGGCGCCGTACGGTCCGCGACGCGGTCACCGGGTCCTCGACCAGCGACGGCTGGTACGAGATGGACAGCAGTGTGAAGGTGACGCCCGGCTCGCAGCGGTCGAGGCCGTACGAGCGGCAGACGGCGAACATCGCCGCCTCCACGTCCTCGGCGCCCTCGCCGCCCGCGAGCAGCAACTCACCGATACGCAGGGTCAGGTCGAGCACGCGCGGAACGGCCGGACCCTCGTCCTCCGTCTTCTGCACGGTCTCGGGGACGGGCCGCTCGGCGACGGGCATGCGCAGCATCGTGCGCATCCGGTCCTGCCAGGGGACGTCCTTGGTGAGATCGACGCGCGGTATGCCGGCGGGCGGGGTGAAGGCGGGCGGCGCGTGCTTCGAGCTGTACGTCCGCGGCATGCTGAACGCGGACCCCTCCGAGTCGGTGGCGGGCACCTGCGGGACGCCCAGCCCCTTGGGGAGCGCGAACTCCGACGTCGTCGAGGACTCCTCCTCGACCGGCACCGGCTGCGCCACCACACCGGCGGGCGGGACGAACGCGCTCCTCGCCTCGTCCGACTGCGGCTTACGGTCTTCCGCCTCCGGCTCGGTCACCCACGACTCCTGAATCGCACATTCCAGTACGCCTCAGTATGCGCACTGACAGACAAAGGGGCCGCGCGACCCCGCGGGGGTCACGCGGCCCTCAGGCCACAGGGGGTCAGTGCCCGCCCTGTTCCTTGGCACGCTTGTAGGACCGCTCGATCTCGGCCTCCGCGTCCGTACGGCCCACCCAGTTGGCGCCCTCGACGGACTTGCCGGGCTCCAGGTCCTTGTAGACCTCGAAGAAGTGCTGGATCTCCAGACGGTCGAACTCCGACACGTGGTGGATGTCCCGCAGGTGCTCCACGCGAGGGTCGTGCGCGGGCACGCACAGCAGCTTGTCGTCGCCACCGGCCTCGTCCGTCATACGGAACATGCCGATGGTGCGGCACTGGATGAGACAGCCGGGGAAGGTCGGCTCGTCCAGGATGACCAGCGCGTCCAGCGGGTCGCCGTCCTCGCCGAGGGTGTTCTCGACGAAGCCGTAGTCGGCCGGGTAACTGGTCGAGGTGAAGAGACGACGGTCCAGACGGATCCGACCGGTCTCGTGGTCCACCTCGTACTTGTTCCGTGAACCCTTCGGAATCTCGATCGTGACGTCGAACTCCACCGGTGGCTCCTCCATGATCAGCACATAGTTCTGGTGGTTAAGTGTCCCTCACGCAGGTGTGTGATCGCGAAAGGGGCTGGTGGTCGTGCCAGAGCTGAAGGCTTGGCGGGCCGCGAGACCGCATGTGGTGCGGGTCGCGCGGTCCGTGAGACCGCAACTCGTACGGGCCGTGGAAGCGGTGAAGCCACCGCTCGTCCGGGCCGCGGGAGCCGTGAAGCCGCTGGTCACAAGGCCGTCGACCGTGCAGTTCACGGCGGGCTCCGCCACCCTCGGACTCGTCGTGGCGGCCACCGTGGTCACTGCGGCCGGGCCCTGGGACTCCACCGGTCAGCGTACGGCGGAGCGCGAGTGGGCCGCATCGCAGGGGCGCGCAGGTGGCGCAGATCACGGTCATGTGTCCGGTACGTCCGGAAAGGCGCCGGCGCCCGCTCCCAGCGCCGCGTCCGTGCTCACCGGGCTCGGCGGCTCCGTCGGCGCCGGGCCGTCCCCCACGGAGAAGGCCCTCGCCGACGTCCTCGGCCCGCTCCTCGACAACGCCGCGCTCGGCACCGAACGTACGGCGGCCGTCGTCGACCTGGCCACCGGAAAGCGCCTGTACGGCAAGGGCGCGGACGACGCGCTGACCCCGGCGTCCACCACGAAGATCGCCACGGCCGTCGCGGCCCTCACCGCCGCGGGCGCGGACCACCGCATCGCGACCCGCACGGTCCTCGAACCCGACTCCAAGAAGGTCGTCCTCGTCGGTGGCGGCGACCCCACGCTGACCGCCCGCAAGGACGCGCAGGGCAACGCGAGTCTGCGCACCCTCGCCGACAGGACCGCCCGCGCCCTCAAGGACCGCAAGACCGACGAGGTGACCCTCTCGTACGACACCTCGCTGTACGAGGGCCCCGACGTGCACCCGATCGGGCTCGACAACACCAACGTCGCCCGGGTGACCGCCCTGATGGCCGACGAGGGCCGTCTCGACGACACCTCCAGCGGCACCGCCAAGCGCACCGAGGAACCGGCGGCCGACGCGGCGAAGGAGTTCGCGGACCTGCTGGAGGACCGCGGCATCAAGACCGCGGACCCCGTCCCCGCCAAGGCGACCGACCGCGCCAAGTCCCTCGCCGCGGTGAAGTCCCCGCCCCTGTCCGCCCTGGTCGAACGCATGCTGACCAACAGCGACAACGACATCGCGGAGGCCCTGGCCCGCCAGACGGCCGTCGCCGCGGGCGAGCCGGCGAGCTTCAAGGGCGGCGGCGCCGCCATCCGCAAGCAGCTGAAGAAGCTGGGACTGCCCCTCAAGGGCGCGGAGTTCGCCGACGGCAGCGGCCTGGACCGTGCCGACAAGCTCACCGCGGACCTGCTCACCGCCCTGCTGGCCAAGGCCGCCGACCCGGCCCACCCCGAGCTCCGCGCGGCCCTCACGGGCCTCCCCGTGGCCGGTTTCACCGGCACCCTCAGCACGCGCTACGCCGGCCAGCCCGGCACCGGCCTCGTACGCGCCAAGACGGGCACCCTGACCGGCGTACACACCCTGGCGGGCACGGTCGTGGACACCGACGGCCACCTCCTGGCCTTCGCCTTCCTGACGGCATCCGACCCACCCACCGAGCCGACGGCCACCCAGAAGGGCCTGGACGCCCTGTCCTCAACGCTGGCGACCTGCGGCTGCAACTGATCCGGGGGCGCCCCTTCAGGGGCGCGGAGAGCTGCGCGCCCAGCCACGGCCGACGCGCACATTTTCCACAAGGGGGTACCCCTACGGTTTCCACAAGAGGCACCCCTGCGGTCCACTCCCTGCCCCAAGCGGCAGCGCTCACGTACGGTTGACTGCATGACGAGCATCGGTGGTGCGGAGATGGTCGACTGGAATCTCGCGGTGGCGACCGCGACCCGGCTGGTAAGGCCGGGTCCAGAAGTGAGCCGCGACGAGGCCAGGGCCGTCGTCGCGGAGCTGCGCCGGCACGCGAAGGCCTCGGAGGAGCACGTCCGCGGCTTCACGCGGATGGGCGGCGACGACCTCCACGACACTCCCATCCTCGTCGTCGACCGCCCGGGCTGGGTCCGGGCGAACGTCGCCGGGTTCCGGGAACTGCTCAAACCGCTGCTCGACAAGATGCAGGAACGTCGCGGCAGCACCCCCGGCGGAGCCGTCCTGGGCGCCGTCGGCGGCAAGGTCACCGGCGTCGAGCTGGGCATGCTGCTGTCCTTCCTCTCCTCCCGGGTCCTCGGCCAGTACGAGACGTTCGCCCCGGCCACTCGCGAACTCCCGGCCGGCGAGAACGGAGGGGGCAGGCTCCTCCTGGTCGCGCCGAACATCGTGCACGTGGAGCGCGAACTCGACGTACAGCCCCACGACTTCCGGCTCTGGGTCTGCCTCCACGAGGAGACCCACCGCACGCAGTTCACGGCCGTGCCCTGGCTGCGTGACCACCTGGAGGGCGAAATCCAGTCTTTCTTGGGAGAGACCGAGGTCGACCCCATGACCGTTCTGGAGCGCGTCCGTGAGGCCGCCCAGTCCCTCGCGGGCGGCCGGCCCGAGGGCGAGGAGGGCGACGACCAGCGCTCCATCGTCGAGATCGTGCAGACCCCGGCCCAGCGCGAGATCCTCGGCCGGCTGACCGCCGTGATGTCCCTCCTGGAGGGCCACGCCGACTTCGTCATGGACGGTGTCGGCCCCGCAGTCGTCCCGTCCGTCGCCGAGATCCGCGAGAAGTTCCAGCAGCGACGCGCCCGCGGCGCCTCCCGCCTGGACCTGGCCCTGCGCAAGCTCCTCGGGCTCGACGCCAAACTGCGCCAGTACCGCGACGGGGAGCGATTCGTACGCGCGGTCGTGGACGAGGTCGGCATGGACGGCTTCAACCGGGTGTGGACCTCTCCGAACACGCTCCCCACCAAGACGGAGATCGCCAAACCGGCGGACTGGGTCGCGCGGGTGCACCGTAAGGCAGAGTCGTGAATTGAATCCGGCCGACGGCAGGTGAACGCCCCTCCAATCACCCGTCCGAGGGACCGTGAGCGATGGGTAGGCGTGCAATGCTCGGGGAACGGCCCAGTTCTGTCACCATCTACACACTCTGAGTGACCGAACCTCGGGCTCACCCCCCGACAATTTCATGAAGGGAACCGGACATGGGTCCCCATCCTGCGGTCGCGGCGATACGCCTGGCGGTCCGCCGCGTGCTCCATGACGTCCTCACCGATCACACGCCCTCCCCTGACGCCACCTCCGCCCCCTCCGCCTCCCCGGGCACCTCGCACGAGCAGCCGCCCCCGCCGCTCGTGCTCGTCGCGTGCTCCGGCGGCGCCGACTCCATGGCGCTCGCCTCCGCCCTCGCCTTCGAAGCCCCCAAACTCGGCATCCGCGCCGGCGGTGTCACCGTGGACCACGGTCTGCAGCCCGGCTCCGACCTGCGTGCCGCAGAGGTGGTGCTGCGCCTCAACGAACTCGGCCTGGCCCCGGTCGAGTCCGTGGCCGTCACCGTCGGCCGGGAGGGCGGGCCCGAGGCCGCGGCCCGCGACGCCCGCTACGGCGCCCTGGACGCCGCCGCCGAGCGCCACGGCGCCGCCGCGGTCCTGCTCGGCCACACCCGCGACGACCAAGCCGAAACCGTCCTGCTCGGCCTGGCCCGCGGCTCCGGCATCCGTTCCCTGTCCGGAATGGCCGCCGTCTCCGGAGGGCCGGGAGCCGCCCGCCGCTACCGCCGCCCCTTCCTGCACCTCGACCGGCAGACCGCCCGCAAGGCCTGCATGGTCCAGTCCCTGCCCGTGTGGGACGACCCGCACAACGCCGATCCGGCGTACACCCGTTCCCGGCTGCGCCACGAGGGACTGCCCGCCCTGGAGAAGGCGCTCGGCAAGGGCGTCGTCGAGGCACTCGCCCGTACGGCCCAGTTGTCCCGTGACGACGCCGACGCGCTCGACGCGTGGGCGGGTCAGGCCGAGGCGTCCGTGCGCGACGCCACGGGCCTCCTGGAGTGCGCCAAGCTGTACGCCCTGCCGCCCGCCGTGCGCCGCCGTATCCTGCGCCGCGCCGCCATCGAGGCCGGGGCGCCCGCCGGTTCGCTGTTCGCCCGGCACATCGAAGAGGTCGACCGGCTGATCACCGGATGGCGCGGTCAGGGAGCCATCAACCTCCCGGGCAAAGTCGTCGCCCAGCGGCAGGGTGGCAGACTGGTGATTCGGCAAGGCTGAAAAAGGGTTCCCCTTCGGGGAGCGACCCGCCCCGGAGGGCAACCCCTTCGGGGAGCGGCTCCTCTTCGGGGAGGGCCGGGAAGCAGCCGGTGGGACGACCGAAAGTGATGCGGGTGGACGCGAAAGACCTGGGCACCGACCTCCAGTCGGTGCTCATCACCAAGGAAGAGATCGACGCGAAGCTCGGCGAGCTGGCCGCGAAGATCGACGCGGAGTACGCGGGCAAGGACCTGCTGATCGTCGGTGTCCTCAAGGGCGCCGTGATGGTCATGGCGGACCTGGCCCGGGCCCTGTCCACCCCCGTCACGATGGACTGGATGGCGGTGTCGTCGTACGGGGCGGGCACCCAGTCCTCCGGAGTGGTGCGGATCCTCAAGGACCTCGACACCGACATCAAGGGCAAGCACGTCCTGATCGTCGAGGACATCATCGACTCCGGGCTCACACTCTCCTGGCTCATCTCCAACCTGGGTTCCCGCGAGCCCGCGTCGCTCAAGGTGTGCACGCTGCTGCGCAAGCCGGAGGCCGCGAAGGTCGCGATCGACGTGGAGTGGGTCGGCTTCGACATTCCCAACGAGTTCGTCATCGGGTACGGCCTCGACTACGCGGAGAAGTACCGGAACCTGCCGTTCGTCGGTACGCTCGCGCCTCACGTCTACGGCGGCTGAGGCACCCTGGAGGGACGGCGTCCCACTGAGGGGGGTCCAACCCCTGTAGGACGTACGGGAACCCCAGCGGGTTTCGCGCCGTTGGAGCATGCGTAGACGGGTTTGTCAGCCGGACCGCGCAGCTTCGGGTGACAATGCTGAGGTACCGTCCGAAGAACAGTCTTATCAAACTCACTATGGCAGGAGGGACGGGGCGGCACCGCTCCGTATGGATGGACGTGAAGCGATACTTCCGTGGGCCGGTCATGTGGATCGTGCTGGCCGTCCTTGCCGTGGTCGTGTTGATGCAGGTCGTCGGCTCGTCCGGTGGCTACAAGACGGTGGACACAGGCCAGGTCGTCCAGGCGATCAATGACAACAAGGTCCAGCAGGCCAAGCTCACCACCGGCGACGAGCAGGTCATCAAGATCGAGCTCAAGGACGGTACAAAGGTCGAGGGCAGCTCGAAGATCCAGGCGAGCTACATCGGCGACCAGGGCGTGGCCCTGGCCACCACCCTCCAGGACAAGTACCAGAACAAGCAGATTCCGGACGGCTACACGGTCTCGCCGACCAAGCAGAACGCTTTCGTCGGCATCCTGCTGTCCCTGCTCCCCTTCGTCCTCATCGTCGTCGTCTTCCTGTTCCTGATGAATCAGATGCAGGGCGGCGGCTCCCGGGTCATGAACTTCGGGAAGTCCAAGGCGAAGCTCATCACCAAGGACACCCCGAAGACGACGTTCGCCGATGTGGCGGGCTCGGACGAGGCGGTCGAGGAGCTCCACGAGATCAAGGAGTTCCTCCAGGAGCCGGCGAAGTTCCAGGCCGTCGGCGCGAAGATCCCCAAGGGTGTGCTCCTGTACGGGCCTCCCGGTACGGGCAAGACGCTGCTCGCGCGTGCTGTCGCGGGTGAGGCGGGCGTCCCGTTCTACTCGATCTCCGGTTCCGACTTCGTCGAGATGTTCGTCGGTGTCGGTGCCTCCCGGGTCCGTGACCTCTTCGAGCAGGCCAAGGCGAACGCCCCGGCGATCGTCTTCGTCGACGAGATCGACGCGGTCGGCCGCCATCGCGGCGCCGGCCTCGGCGGCGGTCACGACGAGCGCGAGCAGACGCTGAACCAGCTGCTCGTCGAGATGGACGGCTTCGACGTCAAGGGCGGTGTGATTCTCATCGCCGCCACGAACCGTCCGGACATCCTCGACCCGGCCCTCCTGCGCCCCGGCCGCTTCGACCGCCAGATCGCGGTCGACCGCCCGGACATGCAGGGCCGTCTGGAGATCCTCAAGGTCCACCAGAAGGGCAAGCCGGTCGCTCCGGACGTCGACCTGGGCGCGGTTGCCCGGCGTACGCCCGGCTTCACGGGCGCCGACCTGTCGAACGTGCTGAACGAAGCCGCGCTGCTCACCGCACGCAGCAACCTGAAGCTCATCGACAACAACATGCTCGACGAGGCGATCGACCGTGTGGTCGCGGGCCCGCAGAAGCGGACCCGGATCATGTCGGACAAGGAGAAGAAGATCACCGCGTACCACGAGGGCGGACACGCCCTGGTCGCGGCGGCTTCTCCGAACTCCGACCCGGTCCACAAGATCACGATCCTCTCCAGAGGCCGTGCTCTCGGCTACACGATGGTCCTGCCCGACGAGGACAAGTACTCCACGACCCGCAACGAGATGCTCGACCAGCTGGCATACATGCTGGGCGGGCGCGCGGCCGAGGAGCTCGTCTTCCACGACCCGACCACGGGTGCCGCGAACGACATCGAGAAGGCCACCGCCACGGCCCGCGCGATGGTCACGCAGTACGGCATGACCGAGCGTCTCGGCGCGATCAAGTTCGGCGGCGACAACACCGAGCCCTTCCTGGGCCGGGAGATGTCGCACCCGCGCGACTACTCGGAAGAGGTCGCCGCGCTCGTCGACGAAGAGGTCAAGAAGCTCATCGAGAACGCGCACAACGAGGCCTGGGAGATCCTGGTCGAGAACCGCGACGTGCTGGATGCGCTGGTCCTCCAGCTGCTGGAGAAGGAGACGCTGAGCAAGGAGCAGATCGCCGAGGTCTTCGCTCCCCTCATCAAGCGTCCGGCCCGCCCCGCGTGGACCGGTTCCTCCCGGCGCACGCCGTCCACCCGCCCGCCGGTGCTCTCCCCCAGGGAGCTGTCACTGACGAACGGGACGAACGGCGCCAGCCCCGCGATCACCGCGAGCACCAAGGCCTCCACCGAGGCGCTCCCGGTGACCGAGTCGGCCCCGGAGGACCGTTCCGAGAGCTGATCCAGGCTCGGGTGCGATACACCTCACCAGGTCCGGAACGAAATGCCGCGCCCCCCAGGTCTTAGCCTGGGGGGCGCGGCATCGTTGTATGCCCGAACATGAGACGCGTGATCCGTACGCGTCACAGGCTCAGGAACGAGGCACGAGATGACCGATCCCGTGACGCTGGACGGCGAGGGCACGATCGGCGAGTTCGACGAGAAGCGCGCCGAGAACGCCGTACGAGAGCTGCTGATCGCGGTCGGTGAGGACCCGGACCGTGAGGGGCTGCGGGAGACGCCGGGGCGGGTGGCCCGGGCGTACAAGGAGATCTTCGCGGGGTTGTGGCAGACGCCCGAGGACGTGCTGACGACGACGTTCGATCTCGGCCACGACGAGATGATCCTGGTGAAGGACATCGAGGTGTTCTCGACCTGCGAACACCATCTGGTGCCGTTCAGGGGCGTCGCGCACGTCGGGTACATCCCGAGCACGAACGGCAAGATCACGGGGCTGTCGAAGCTGGCGCGGCTCGTGGACGTCTACGCCCGCCGGCCGCAGGTGCAGGAACGGCTCACCACGCAGATCGCCGAATCCCTGATGGAGATCCTGGAGCCGCGTGGCGTGATCGTGGTGGTCGAGTGCGAGCACATGTGCATGTCCATGCGGGGGATTCGCAAGCCGGGGGCCAAGACCATAACGTCGGCCGTTCGGGGGCAGCTGCGGGATGCCGCCACCCGTAATGAGGCCATGAGTCTGATCATGGCTCGCTGAGCGCGGTGGGTCGCTTCGTGAGGTGGTCTTCCCTCGTGGGAACGCTTCGCGGTAAGTAGGTGCGGGCTCGTTGTGGCTGGGCGCGCAGTTCCCCGCGCCCCTTCTGGTGCGGGGCGGTGCTTACGTCGCGCGGGCCGTGCCGCCGTTCGTGTCGTCGTCCTCCGGGAGTTTGCAGACGCGCTCCAGGAAGAAGGCGGCCGCTATGACGGCGAGGCCCGCGAGGACGGAGAAGCCGGCGTAGATGGCCTGGTCGCGGCGGGCGGGGATGTCGAGGGACTCCAGGAGGAAGACGCCCGTGCCGCCGTACATACCGGCGACGAGGGCGGCCACGAGGGCGCTGGCCTGGCCGAAAACGACCGCTCGGGCCGCCATCATGGGGTCGACGCCCTTCGCGTCCGGGCGGCGCTCGCGCTGGGCCTTGAGACGGGCCCGCAGGGAGAGCGCCGTGGCCAGGAGCACGACGGCGATCAGAGCGAGGACGATGGGGGCGGCCAGCGGGACCCGGGGGAGTGTCCCGACCGAGTTCCACAGGCGGGCACCCGCCCAGGACAGCAACCCGGCGACGAAGAACACCGCGGCCAGCGTCCTGATGCGCAGCTCTTTCACATTGCCCCTTCGATCGACCCGCCTGTGTGCGTCTCGACCTTAACGACTACTCGGGCAGCTGGAGTTCCAGGTCGGCGCGGGGCGCGACACCTTCCCTGGGGACGTCGGCGAGCAGGTGCGCCACGGGGCCGCGGCCGGGGAGCTGGGCCTCGGGCTCCACGTCGTACCAGGGGGCCAGGACGAAGGCGCGCTCGTGGGCCCGGGGGTGCGGGAGGGTCAGGACCGGGTCGTCCGAGACCACGTCCGCGTACGCCACGATGTCCACGTCGATCGTGCGGGGGCCCCAGCGCTCGTCCCGGACGCGGTGGAAGGCCTCCTCGACCGCGTGGGCCCGCTCCAGGAGCGAGGAGGGCGGGAGGGTCGTCTTCAGCACGATCACCGCGTTGAAGTACGTCGGCTGGCTGCCGGGGTCCACGCCCCACGGCTCCGTCTCGTACACCGGAGAGACCGCCTTGATGCGGACGCCCGGGGTGTCCTCCAGGGCGTCGATGGCGCCCTGGAGGGTCTCCAGACGGTTGCCGAGGTTCGAGCCGAGGGAGAGCACGGCGCGCCTGGGGTTCTGCAGGGTCGTGTCGGCGGCGTCCACACGCTCCACCACGGAGGCGGGCACCGGCTGTACGGTCGGGTCGCTCTGGCCCTCGGTGAACGCGGTCATACTCGGCTCCGGGTGATGGTGACGGTCACGTCGTCGAAGGGGACCGTGATCGGGGCGTCCGGCTTGTGGACGCACACCTCGATCTCCTGGACCCCCTCGTGCTTGAGGCACGTCTGAGCGATGCGCTCGGCGAGTGTCTCGATGAGGTTCACCGGCTCGCCCTCGACGACGGCCACGACCTCCTCCGCCACGATGCCGTAGTGCACGGTCTTCGTGAGGTCGTCGTCGGCCGCGGCAGGCCGGGTGTCGAGGCCCAGCGTGAGGTCCACGACGAAGGTCTGGCCCTCTTCGCGTTCCTTGGGAAAGACACCGTGGTGCCCACGGGCCCTGAGGCCGCGCAGCGCGACACGATCCACGCGAATCACTCCTGCAATTGTCGGTAACGGCGGGCTTTCCCGAGTGCGGTCGGCAACACCAGCCTCATTCGAATCTACCTGCGAGCACTGACAGCGCTCGCCCACAGGGGGCTCGCCCCGCACGGGGAAAGGAGGGTTCATCGAGTGTTTTCCTGGGGGAACACGACGGCTAACGGGCTGGTAGCCGCCCATACCCCGGGCCGGTGATCTCAACCTCTGCTTGGCCCCTACCCACTCAAGCGGGCGACTCGTCCTCTTCTTCCTCGCCGGATTCGGCCAGTACGGGAGAGGCGTGGTGCGACCAGAGTTTCCAGCCTTCGGGTGTGCGGCGGAACACATTCGTGGCGACGACGAGCTGGCCCACGAGCGGGCCGAGTTCGTCGCTGTCCTCGGGCGACGGGCCGCCGCTGAGGATGTTCTCCGTACAGGTCACCAGGGCGGTGTCGCCGGTGACCGAAACGTGCACGTCGGTGAGGAAGAACTGGATGTACTCGGTGTTCGCCATGATCAGCGCGTACGACCTCAGGACCTCGCCGCGGCCGTTGAGCACCGGCCAGCCGGGGTGGACGCAGGAGACCTCGCCGGCCTGGGCGGGGTCGTGGAACTCCTCGTCGTGGCCCAGGTCGGACGGGGTCAGCCAGATCGACGACAGCTCCTCGAAGTCGCCCCGCTCCATCGCCTCGTAGAAGGCGGTGTTGGCGAGTTCGACCTGCTCGACGTCCGTGTGGGGGGCGCTCACCGGTCTCCCTCTGCGATCCGGGCGCCCTCCACGGCCCGGGCGACCCGGACGGCGTCGGCGGTGGCCCGAACCTCGTGGACACGGACGGCCCACGCGCCCTGATGCGCGGCGAGCGCGGAGACGGCCGCGGTGGCGGCGTCCCGCTCCCGGGCGGGCGGCGGGGCGCCCTCGGGGCCCGCCAGTACGCGGCCCAGGAACCGCTTGCGGGAAGCGGCCACCAGCACGGGGTGCCCGAGCTCCCGGAGACGGTCCAGGTGGGCGAGGAGGATCAGGTCGTGCTCGGCCTCCTTGGAGAAGCCGAGGCCCGGGTCGACGACTATGCGGTCCGCGGCGACACCGCCCGCCAGAACGGCCTCCACGCGCGCGTGGAGCTCGTCGATGACTTCGGAGACGACGTCCACGTACGACCCCCGTACGGTGCTGCCCTGGAGGAAGCCGCGCCAGTGCATGACCACGAAGGGGGCGCCCGCGGCGGCGACGGCCGGGATCATCGCCGGGTCGGCGAGGCCGCCGCTGACGTCGTTCACGAGGACGGCGCCGGCGGCGAGCGAGCGCTCGGCCACGGAGGCGCGCATCGTGTCGACCGAGACGGTGACGCCCTCCGAGGCGAGGCCCCGGACCACCGGGATGACGCGCTTGAGCTCCTCCGCCTCGTCCACACGGGCGGCGCCGGGGCGGGTGGACTCGCCGCCCACGTCGACCAGGTCCGCGCCCTCCGCGACCAGGTCGAGGCCGTGCTTGACGGCGGCGGTCGTGTCGAACCAGTGGCCGCCGTCCGAGAAGGAATCGGGGGTCACGTTCACGACGCCCATGACCGCGCAGCGGTCCCATTCCGGGAGTCCCGCGACTTGGCTGCGCCCGCTCCTTTTGTTCATGACCTCCAGCCTAGGCCCCCGGCGGTGAGCGGTTGGCCGCCCTTGGCGGGTGGGGTTCGTCTTGTTCGGCGGCTGATCGTCGTTTCAAGGCCCCGGCCTCGCCGACGGCCCCGGAAGGCAACCGACCGCCGCGCGGCGCGGGGGTCGGTTGCCTTCCGGGGCC